>RFVO01000113.1 GCA_009928005.1 Chitinophagia bacterium
TCTTTTAAATGCTTATGTATTTGAAGTAATTGTATTTGTTCTTTTTCAGGAGCCGTTTCAAGGTCCATCTGATTTTGGCTAATCATCTTCTTAACCTTTCTTAATTTAAAGTACATTAAACCTATTTCAATTTCATTTATTATATTTTTTACTTCTTCGCGTTCTGGCTTACCCAATTTCTCATTCCATCTTGAACTTAATTCATGATCGGGTTCAAATAAACTCACTACCCATTTTTGTACTTTTTCATCTTCATGATACTGAAGTGTTTTAGCATTAGGTTGCTTACCTGCATAAAACCATTTTTTATAAGCTTCTACCAAATAAATCATATCCTCATTTTCTAAAGGGAAAGATTCTATTTCATCAAAAATCCAGTCAGCTATAAATTTATTTTCTTTTGTAAACTCATTCCCATAATCAATAATAAGTTTTACTAAATTTTTCTCATGGGCTAAATCTTTGTCTGTAAATAAGTCTGTGTCTTGCTGCTGTTCTTGTCCTTGGGGGAAGCTAGGCATTAGTATAGCTGCCTCATCATAAGACATTTTTTTTTCTTCTTTTACAATTTTATCTCGCTTAAATTTGTTCACTAGCTGCGTTAAGCCTGTTTCGTCAATGCGCAGTAGGGAAGCGCACTTCCTTACATATTCTTGTAGCTTGGTAAAGTCCTCTGGTTTATTAATCTTACTTAAGGTTTCTGCAATTTGATTCACTAATGCATTCTTTTTATTCAAGTCGCCACCCACTTCTTTTAATTGCACTTCTAATTGAAAAAGCACAAAATCTTTTTTTGCGGATCGAACAAATTCTCTAAATGCGTCTGGTCCTACTTTATTTACATAACTATCCGGATCTTCATTATCAGGAATTAAAACGAGTTGAACATTCAAGCCTTCTTCCAATGCCATATCTAGTCCACGCAAGGCAGCTTTCACTCCCGCTGCATCCCCATCATAAATAATGGTAAGGTTCTGTGTGTATTTTTTGATTAGCCTTAACTGTTCAATGGTTAAAGAAGTACCACCACTTGCTACAACATTTTCAATACCAGCTTGGTGGAGGCTTACCACATCGGTATAACCTTCTACGAGCAGACATTCATTTAGTTTATCAATAGAATTTCTTGCAAAATAAGAACCATATAAAATTTTACTCTTAACATAAATATCATTCTCGGGTGAGTTAATATATTTAGGCGACTTGTCGTTTTTTGCAATTTGTCTTGCACCAAATCCAATAATTTTCCCAGTGGTATTATGAATAGGGAAAATAATACGGTCTCTATAATTATCCTGCCATTCACCATTGCGTTCTACTACTAAACCCGTTTTGGCAAAAAGCTCAGGATTGAATTGATTTTGAATTAAGGCCTTGGCTAAACTGTCTTTATCGGAAGGGTTGTAACCAATTTTAAATTTTTCTATTATGGGTTTTAAAAAACCTCGATGCTGCATATAGCTTTGTGCAATAGATTCACCTGCCTCAGTTTCCCAGTATTGCTTAGTGAAGAAATCCATAGCGAAATTATTAATCGCATATAAACTATCGGCTACTTGCTGTGCTAATTTTTGTGCAGGACTACTTTCCGTTTCTTCAATTTCAATATTATACCTTGCTGCTAACCATCTTAAAGACTCAACATAACTATACTTTTCATGCTCCATTAAAAAAGTAATGGTATTACCACTTTTGCCACAGCCAAAACACTTGTAAATTTCTTTAGCAGGAGAGACGGTAAAAGAAGGAGACTTTTCGTTGTGAAAAGGGCAGTTGCCTATATAGTTGGTCCCTCTTTTTTTCAATTTCACAAATTCACCCACCACATCAATGATGTCAATTCTGTTGGTAATTTGTTGAATGGTATTAGAGGTAATCATGAGGGCGAAAATAACTAATCTTGAGAGAAAATAGGGCTATTCTTGATTCGAAAACTCCATATCATCGCTATCTAGTAATTCCCTTTCAATTTCCTCCATTTGAACTATGTCCCAAGCCTCTGATTCTGTGGGTGTAAGGTTCATAATTTCGGCATATTCGGTCAAATCTAGGGTGTCTTGAAGGCTATCTGACAGGCAGCAAATGACAAATGAGGTATTATTTTCATAAAAGCTGCCTTGAGCCTCTGCTAATTGGGCAATTACTGGCAACTCCCAACGATCCACTTGACCTAGGTTTAAAACCAGGTTTTTAGGGGGTTCAACGCCAATTTTAGTGAGAATTTGGGCTAATTCTGGCACGAGATTTGAACTAAGACTATTCTCGAGAATAGTAAGAACAGTAAATTTCTCTTTTAGTTCGGTTTTGTATTGCATATTGGCTTAATAATAAATGGTTGATAAACAAGTAATACTTAACATACTTTAGGTCAAAAATATTCGTTATTCTTGTAACAGCTCGAAATAAATATATGGATAATAATTTTTCAACACAAGTTAAGGAAATCATCTCTTATAGCCGTGAAGAAGCTTTGAGATTAGGTAATGACTTTATAGGAGCTGAACATTTGATGTTAGGCCTTATAAGAGACCAAGAAAATACTGCTATTAAAGTATTGAAGCAACTAAATGTAAATTTAGCAGAACTAAGAAAAGAGATTGAATTAGCTGTTAAGGACAAGTCAGGTAAAAATGTTGCTAATATTAATAGTTTACCATTAACCAAACAGGCCGAAAAAGTAATTAGAGTTACTGTACTTGAAGCCAAGGCTTTAAAAAGCCCAATGGTAGAAACTGAGCATTTACTATTAAGCATTCTAAAAAACAAAGAAAACATAGCTACTCAAATTTTAAATCAGTTTGATATTGATTATGATTTATTCAGAACTGAATTAGGTATGATTGGTTCTAGTTCTTCTGAACCAATAAATCCAACAAGTGCTGAATTTCCTGAAGAGGGAGATGATGAATTTGAAGAAGAGAAAAGAGGGGGCGGTTCGGGTTCCTTTGGTGCTGCTTCAAAAGCAAAGCCTGCAAGTGCTAATAAATCAAAGACACCGGTACTAGATAATTTTGGTCGCGATATTACCAAGCTTGCAGAAATGGATTCATTAGATCCAATAGTAGGGCGTGATGCTGAAATAGAAAGAGTGAGTCAAATTTTAAGTAGAAGAAAAAAGAACAATCCCATATTGATAGGTGAGCCTGGTGTGGGTAAGACAGCCATTGTAGAAGGTTTAGCCCTTCGTATAGTTCAAAGAAAAGTAAGTCGTGTCTTATTTGATAAGCGTGTTATTTCTTTAGACTTAGCAGCACTTGTTGCAGGTACTAAGTACAGAGGACAATTTGAAGAACGTATGAAGGCAATCATGAATGAGCTTGAAAAAAATAGAGATGTTATTTTATTTATTGATGAAATACATACTATTGTAGGTGCTGGTGGAGCAAGCGGTTCATTAGACGCATCAAATATCTTCAAGCCAGCCTTGGCACGTGGAGAATTACAGTGTATAGGAGCATCTACTTTAGATGAATACAGAATGCATATTGAAAAAGATGGTGCATTAGATAGACGTTTTCAAAAAGTAATAATTGAGCCACCAAGTGTAGCTGATACTATTACCATCTTAAATAATATCAAATCTAAATACGAAGATTATCACAGCGTAGTTTATGATCAAGAGGCAATTGAAGCTTGTGTGAAATTAAGCGATCGCTATATGACCGACCGTTTACTTCCAGACAAAGCTATTGATGTATTAGATGAAGTAGGTGCAAGAGTTCATTTGAAAAATATCAATGTGCCTTTGGATATTGTTGATTTAGAAAAACAAATCGAAGAAGTTAAAAACGAAAAAAATAGAGTAGTAAAAAGCCAACGTTTCGAAGAAGCTGCTAGCTTAAGAGATACAGAGAAGAAGCTAGGTGAAGCTTTAGAGAAGGCAAAAATAAATTGGGAAGAAGATAGTAAGAATAAACGTTTTCCTATTAACGAAGAGAATATTGCTGAAGTTGTTAGTATGATGACTGGTATTCCTGTAAAAAGAATGGTGGAAGCAGAAACCACTAAGTTAAAAAAGATGACCGAGGAAATGAAAACCGAGGTTATTGGACAAGACGAAGCATTAAGCAAAGTGGTGAAAGCCATTCAAAGAAATAGAGTAGGCTTAAAGGATCCTAAAAAACCTATTGGAACTTTTATTTTCCTTGGTCCAACTGGTGTCGGTAAAACGGAGCTTGCCAGAGCACTTGCTAGAAACTTATTTGACTCAGAAGATTCTTTAATTAGAATTGACATGAGTGAGTACATGGAAAAGTTTTCTGTAAGTCGTTTAATTGGAGCACCTCCAGGCTATGTTGGTTATGAGGAAGGCGGCCAGTTAACAGAGAAGGTACGCCGCAAGCCATATTGTGTAATACTTTTAGACGAAATTGAAAAAGCACATCCAGATATTTATAATATTTTATTACAA
>RFVO01000114.1 GCA_009928005.1 Chitinophagia bacterium
TCATTTTTAGTTAAAGGCCTTCTATTGTAATTCAATTCCCTAATCGTAATTTCTTTTAACACATTACTAGTTATCATTTTAGATTTATCGGCCGATAAATGAAAGCGGGTTCTATTTCTAACACATTGTTTTAAATCTATTAAGGGTTCGTCGGTAAAAAATATACCATGTAGTCCGTTTTTCATTAAAAAGCAAATAGATTTTATAAACTTAGCATCCGATTTTAATAATATAAACGGGTGTTTTCCTTTTGCCTTTATAGCTTTAATAACTGAAAGTAGTTCTATATAATTATAGCTATCAGCAATAATGCATAAGTCGGGCATGCATTTATCTTCTTTTAAAAATGTACAAAACGCTTGAATATCGCCTGTGCTAAAAATAACTTTACATTCTTCTTGTTTTTCAATAGCTAACTGAAATGCTTGACGTGTAATAATTTTTTCTTCAAGATAGAGTATACTAAACATGGTCTTGTTTTATACAAATTAATATAAAATTGATTGGAATAAAAAAGGGTAAATTTGTACTATACACTTTATGCTAATTAGAATACATCCCGAGAATCCGCAAGCTAGACAACTTGCTATGGTAAAAGAATGTTTAAATGACGGAGGCATTATTGCTTACCCCACTGATACTATTTATGGGCTTGGTTGTTCCATTTTGCATCATGAAGCTGTAGAGAAAATTTGTGCTATAAAAAAAGTAGATCCTGAAAAAGCGCAGCTAAGTTTTATTTGCGCCGATTTAAGTGATTTGAGCTCTTATGCTAAAAGTATAGACAATGCTTTATATAGAATTTTGAAAAAAACTTTGCCGGGCCCCTATACTTATATTTTACCTGCTAGTAAACAAGTACCTAAAATTTTACAGTCAAAGAAAAAAACAATTGGCTTGCGTATTCCCAATAATAAAATTGCGCTCTCCATTATTGAAACCTTAGGTCATCCTATTTTATCGGCATCATTCCCTGGAGAAAATGTAGAAGACTATACAGATCCTGAAATTATTTATGAACATTGGAGTAATCAAATTGATATGGTAGTAGATGGCGGCATTGGTGGTATTTTTCCTTCTACAGTCATTGATTGTACCAAAGATGAATATGTATTACTACGCCAAGGCTTAGGAGTTTGGGAGTATTAAAGATATTTTGTTTACTAATAATGATACTAAGACCTAATTTGAAACATCATTTTAAAAAATAAGACTACTTCTTATAGAAAATTATTATCCTAGTTTATAATAAACTTAGTTGCGTTGGTAATATCTTGAAACTTTTTCGATGTTCGAAACATAAACCATATTGGGCGATAGCCGCGCGATGCGAGGCCGTGCCATATCCTTTATTTTTATCCCAACCATACTGGGGGTACTTTTTATGTAATTTTTGCATCCAACTATCACGCGCCGTTTTAGCTAAGATACTGGCAGCTGCAATATTGGCATATTGGCCATCGCCCTTTATAATAGTTTGATGCGGAATTTTTTTATAGGCATAAAATCTATTTCCATCAACAGCAATAAATTTTGCTTTAGGTTTTAATGCATCTAAAGATAAGTGCATGCATTTTATAGCGGCTTTTAAAATATTTGAGGCGTCAATCTCTTTAGCTGATTGATGCGCCACGGCCCAACTGATTGCGTTCTCTTTAATAATAGGCGCTAATTCTTCCCTTTGTTTTTCGGTTAATTGTTTGCTATCATTAAGCATGGGGTGGTAAAAATTCTTGGGTAAAATAACCGCCGCTGCAAATACGGGTCCTGCATAACAACCCCTTCCGGCCTCATCGCAGCCGGCTTCTAATAATAAGTCTTGATATTGATTCAGTAGTATTGGCAAGTGTAATTTTATAGTTTGTAATCTTGTAGTTTACGAAATGGGTAGTGGTTTACGTTATGGGTTTCTAGGGTGTATGTCAAGTCTAATCTTTTGTATTTGTAATGGTTGTTCATTTTTGCTTTAAAGTATTCATGTAAAATTGAAACATATTGATCAGAAACCAAAATCAATCTATAATAAAGCAAATCCAAATCCTCTTCTTTGTTTGATTCCTTTGTACCTTTGTAGCCTAAAATGAAGGCATGGATTTGAACGATCATAAATCAAAAAAAGTAGCCAATTGGCTATTAGTAGGGGTTATCATGACGGTGATTCAAATTGCTCTAGGCGGCATTACCCGTTTAACCGGATCTGGCCTTTCAATTACTGAGTGGGATGTGGTCACTGGAAGTTTACCACCCATGTCTGATGCTGCTTGGCAAACCTTATTTGTAAAGTATAAAACAACGCCTCAATTTCAATTACTCAATTTCGATTTTACTATTGATAATTTTAAGTTTATCTTTTTTTGGGAATGGTTTCACCGCTTATGGGCACGCAGTATTGGTTTAGTATTTGCTTTTGGTTTTATTTATTTTTTAGTGAAAAAATATTTTCAACCAAAGATGGTCAAGCCTTTACTGGTTTTATTTTTATTAGGGGCTATGCAAGGAGCCATTGGCTGGATTATGGTGGCAAGTGGTTTAGAAGGAGATGCGGTGTATGTAAAACCAACAAGATTAGCTCTTCATTTTATTTTTGCATTAGGTTTACTTTGCTATACTTATTGGTTTGCTCTATCGCTAACAGTGCAACCTATTCGAAGAAATAGTGGTAACCAAGACGCAAGTAATAAAATAAATACCATTCGAAATTTTGCTTGGGTAATTTTACTTATTTTATTTTTTCAATTAATATACGGGGCTTTAATGGCAGGCCATAAAGCTGCCAATGTAGCTAGCACATGGCCTACTATTAATGGAGAGTGGGTACCTTCAAGTTTAATACAGGGTTCTAGCTTTTTCTTGAATGCCATTAACAATACTATTTGGATTCATTTTATACATAGAGGCCTGGCTTATTTATTGTTAGTGCTTTTATTGGTTTGGACTCTGCGTTTATTAAAATTACAAGGCAATCCATTTTGGGTACGAGCTAGAATTGCACCTGTGATATTAGTGTTTATACAAGTTCTTTTAGGTATTTTTACAGTGTTAGCAAGCGCGCATATAGTGCCTGGAGTTTGGGGTGGTTTTGAATGGTTAGCGCAATTGCATCAGTTGGTGGGTATGTTATTATTATTATCGGTTATTAATATTTTATACGCTACTAAATAAATCAAACATTACTAAGACTAAATAGTAATATTAAGAATACTTATTCAACCAATTCCTATATGCAAAAAGATATTGCTTCTATACGCCGAGATTATCAAATGGCTTCCTTGGATGAAGCAGCTACGTCCGCAAATCCCATGGATCAATTTACGCATTGGTGGGAAGAGGCTACTACTAGTAATATTGATGAAGTGAATGCCTTTGTACTTTCTACGGTGGATGCTAACCGCGCTCCTGCGTCGCGCGTAGTACTTCTAAAAGGCTATACCCCCGAAGGTTTTATTTTCTTTACCAATTACGATAGCGATAAAGGGAAAGAGGTGGCTGCTAATCCTAATGTGGCCATGAATTTTTTCTGGAAAGAATTGGAACGTCAAGTGCGTATTATGGGAACTATAAAAAAAATAAGTGTAGAAGATTCAACTGAGTATTTTCATTCACGTCCCTTGGGAAGTCAAATAGGGGCTTGGGCTTCACCACAAAGTCAGGTAATTCCGAACAGAGATTTCCTTGAAAAAAACTTTGCTGAGCAAACAGAAAAATATAAAGAGGGTAATGTGCCCCTGCCTCCACATTGGGGTGGTTATATAGTGCATCCAACACAGGTTGAATTTTGGCAAGGTCGCAGTTCGCGCTTGCACGACCGTATTCGTTATAGTTTTGAAAACCATCAATGGACAAAAGTGAGGCTTGCCCCTTAGATAAACTAAAGAACTTAAGAAAAACTAATTCAAAGTTTAATACAAAAAAGAGTCCCGAATTTCGGGACTCTTTTTTAAAATCATAAGAGGGAATAAATAAAACAAATAAATTTCTAAAATTTGTTTTTATTTACTTTTTCCTTGCTAGTACCTTCTTCGCTGCTTCTACAATATTAGGTGTATCTAATCCGTACTTCGCTAATAATTGATTCGGTGTACCGCTTTCTCCAAAAGTATCTTTGGTTCCTACATATTCAATAGGAATAGGACAATGTGTTGCGGCTACTTGTGCAATGCAATCGCCCATACCACCAATAATATTATGCTCTTCGCAAGTGACTGCGCATCCTGTTTTTGAAATACTGGCCACAATAGCTTCAACATCTAATGGCTTAATGGTATGTATATTAATTACCTCCACACTAATACCTGTGGCTTCTAAAATTTTACCCGCTTC
>RFVO01000115.1 GCA_009928005.1 Chitinophagia bacterium
TGTTGTTAATAATAATAGAATTATACTTTCTCAAACCGATGCTAAAGACAATCTTTTATCAGCAGCACAAGAATTGGAATTAATTCATGGTCATAAATTAGATGAAGAAATTTATACTAGTATAATAGGAGATAAACATTTTTTAATTTATGGCATAGCCGATGATTTATATGCCATTCTAAATAGGTATTTTCCTTCAGGCAAATGGCAGCATTATACTAGTTTTTTCTTAGGTAATGAGATTGATAGTGAAGTGCAAGTAAGAATTTTTGAAGATAGTTTTATTCTATACATTGTGGAAAAGGGTATTACCAAGCTTTTGAATTATTATTCATTAGAAGGAGAGGATCAGAATATTTATACTTTACTCAATAGTTGTATAAATGCTGGTATTGATATCAATAAATTTTTATTAAAAGTATGGGGTTATGAAGAAGGTAAGCATAACTTCATTACAAAAACTGCTCCTTATTTTGCAGCTAAGCAAGTTGTTCAGATAGAACAGGTACCTAATGCTTATTCATCTTATTTTATATTTTAATGAGAATAATATCAGGCAAATTTGGAGGTAGAAGAATTAGTCCTCCCGCTAATATGCCTTATACAAGGCCTACTACCGACATTGCGAAAGAAGGGTTATTTAATATTTTACAAAGCAGAATTAATTTAGATGGTGCCAATACCTTAGATTTATTTGGAGGTACAGGTTGCATTAGTTATGAATTGGCATCTAGAGGAGCTAGTGCTTTGACCATTGTAGAGAAGGATAATCAAATGCTTGAGTTTATTAAACAAAATATTGAAATGCTTAAAATTGAAAATGTTCAAATTTTGCGCATGGATGTATTCCAATATTTAAATACTTGTACTCAAAAATTCGATTTTATTTTTGCAGGCCCTCCATATGCTTTAACGACTATAGACGACTTACCTAAAATTATTGTTGAACGAAAATTAATTTCACCAGAAGGGTATTTTATATTAGAGCATACGCCTCGTAATAATTATGAAAATTTTGAGGGTTTTAGTTTTCAGCGTAATTACGGTTCAACCATATTTAGTTTTTTTGAATAGTCAAAATGCATTCTATGTTAAAGTCTGTTGCTAGGAAAGAATTATTAGCCAAAAGAAAGAATTTAACTGCAAGTGAATGTCTTAAATGGGATGATTTACTGCTTATACAATTTCAAAAACTTGACTTTTTGAATGTTTCTTGCGTGGCTAATTTTTATCCTTTAGAAATTCATAACGAACCTAATAGTTTATTATTTACACGTTACTTAAAACTGATAATCCCGGGTATACAAATTGTTTACCCAGTAGTTAATGCGGTTAATGCTACTATTGACTTTTACAAGGAATCGGAAGAGATTCAATTCAATAAATGGGGTATTGCAGAACCCATAGGTACTGAAAAGGTGGAACCACATTCAATTGATTTAGTTATTGTGCCTTTAATTGGGTTTGATCTTAAAGGATACCGAATTGGTTATGGGAAAGGTTTTTATGATAAATATTTTGAAAACTACCCAAAACATAGACCTAGAATTGGTGTTTGCTATTTTGAGCCCCTTTCAAATATAGAGGATACCCATGAATTTGATGTACCTTTGACCCATTGTATTACGCCTTGGAATAGTTATGAATTTTAACAATGTATTTTTAAAATCCTTTAGAGTTTTACTTTTACCATTTGCACTTATCTATGGTTGGATTGTTTTTGTAAGGAATTGGATGTATACTAAGCAGTATCTCAAATCAACTTCATTTAATGTTCCCCTTATTTGTATTGGTAATTTATCTATGGGAGGTACGGGTAAATCGCCGATGGTAGAACATCTGCTTTCTATATTATCCGAAGAATATAAAATAGCTACTTTAAGTAGAGGGTATAAAAGAAAAACAAAAGGTTATGCTTTAGCGAATGAAGCTTCTACCGCATTAGAAATTGGAGATGAACCCATGCAGTTTCATTTAAAATTTCCAAATGTAGCCGTATCAGTAGGAGAGCGACGCATTGAAGCAGTAGCTCAGTTAATTCAAGATGTACCAAAAGTGGAAGCCATAATTTTAGACGATGCTTTTCAACATAGAGAAATAAATGCGGGATTTAATATTTTACTTACTGAGTATGACAATTTGTTTTGTGACGATTTTTTTATTCCCACAGGAGATTTAAGAGACGATAGGAAATCGGCTGAAAGAGCAGATATAATAATTGTTACAAAATGTCCCGCAAATTTAAGCTTGGAAGAAAAAGAAGAAATAACTGAAAAAATAGATCCTGCTTTACACCAGAGTTTATTTTTTACAACTATTGTTTATGGAACACCTTATCATATTTATAATCCTTCCGATCAATGGGTATTAACTTTGAGAGATGAAGTATTATTGGTTTGCGGGATTGCCAACCCCTTACCATTAAAAAATTATTTACACGAAAATACCAATACGTATTATCAATTAAGCTATAACGATCATCATATTTTCTCTATTGAAGACTTACAAGAAATAAAAGAAAAATTAGATGATATTAAATCAAAAAGCAAACTAATATTAACAACAGAAAAAGATGCTGTAAGACTGGTAAAATATACGGAAGAGCTTCATGACCTTCCATTATATGTTTTACCTATTAAGCCAAAATTTTTATTTGAAGCGGAGAATATTTTTAATGAATTAGTTAAAAATTATGTTGCACAATTTTACAAAAAAATAAATGGGAACTAGAAAGAACGACAAAAAAACAAAAAAGACAAAAACGACTAAGCATACACATATAGTTACCTCTTATAAGGGGTTACTTGATATTGCAAAATCGGGAATGGGATTTGTGATGGTAGCTGGTTTGGATAACGATATATTGGTTTATCCAAACGATTTTAACACGGCCTTGAAAGGCGATGAAGTAAGTGTTAAGATCACAAAAATTAGACAATCTTCAGGTAAGAAAGAAGGCAAAATACTAGAAGTACTTAAAAGAAAACAAGTTTCTTTTGCTGGCACAATGCAGGTAAAAGAAAAAATTGCATTTTTTATACCAAGTACAGTAACCCCTATGCCTGATATTTTTATTCCAATGGGGAAATTAAATGGAGCAAAGGATAAAGACAGGGTTATAGTTCAATTAACAAAATGGGAAAAGACTTCTAGAAAACCAGAAGGGGAAGTTTTAAGAATATTTACTCCAGAACAGGAGAATGATTTAGCCATGCAGTCAATTGTGGCGGAAGCTGGTTTTTCATTATCCTTTAGTGATGAAGTAAATGCCTTCGCAAGATCCTTATCTGATAAAATAGATGCTGCAGAATTAGGAAAAAGGAAAGACTATAGAAAAGTACTCACATTTACCATTGACCCAGCAGATGCCAAGGATTTCGATGATGCAATATCTTATCAAAAATTACCCAATGGCCATTTAGAAATAGGAGTGCATATTGCCGACGTGAGTCATTTTGTACAACCAGGAACTGCAGTGGACAAAGAAGCCTATGAAAGAGCTACATCGGTGTATTTACCAGACAGAGTGTATCCAATGCTTCCTGAACGTATATCCAATGAACTATGTTCATTAAGACCCAATGAAGACAAACTTACTTTCTCCGCCTGTTTTGAAGTAGATGCACAGGGCAAAATAGTGAATACCTGGTTTGGAAAAACCATTATACATTCTGATAGAAGATTTACTTACGAGCAAGTACAAGAAATTATTGATACTAAAATAGGGGACCATTCCAATGAAATTTTATGGTTATTAGACTGGACACAAAAATTAAGAAAAGCCAGGTTTGATAATGGGGCAATTAATTTTTCTTCACAAGAAGTCCGCTTTACGTTAGATGAAAAAGGAAAGCCTACTGGTATTTCTATTAAAGAAAGTAAAGAGTCGCATCAGTTAATTGAGGAGTTAATGTTAAAAGCGAATCAATTGATTGCACAAAAAATGGGGCAGGTTAAAATTAAAAAAGAAACACTGCCTTTCCCTTATCGTGTGCATGATCAACCCAATGAAGAAAAATTATCTCCCTTTATAGTTTTTGCAAAAAAGCATGGATATGCTTTTGATATTTCTACACCTACGCAAATTGCACATAGTTTTAATGCTTTAATGATAGCTGCCAAGGGGAAACCTGAGCAACATGTACTAGAACAACTTGGAATTAGAACCATGGCAAAAGCTGTTTATACTAGTGAAAATATTGGTCATTATGGTTTAGGTTTTGAATACTATTGTCATTTTACTTCACCCATTAGAAGGTA
>RFVO01000116.1 GCA_009928005.1 Chitinophagia bacterium
GCAATAAATATTTATTGCATTGAAATACAAAAGGGCTTCAATTGCTTGAAACCCTTTGTTTTATTATGTGGGGGCACACGGGTTCGAACCGCGGACCCTCTGCTTGTAAGGCAGATGCTCTAAACCAACTGAGCTATGCCCCCTTTTGAGGAGTGCAAAAATAAGGGGCAAATAGGAATTCCCCAAAAAAAAGGGGATTTAATTTAATTGTACAGCAGGAAGCCTAGTAGATTGACTATCATATACAAAAAGCTCTACTATTTCATAGTTCCAATACTTACTAAGAGGCGATTTGTCCAATATATCTTTGACTTCTTTTTTAGTATTGGCATTTATAGTAATCCATGAGTTTTGTACTTCCATACTTACCGCATAGCTATCAATAATTCCTTTATTTAATAAATAATTGATATAAGTTCTATGAGGAGGCACTAAAGACATAAAATCTTCATCCATTTCAAAAGATATAATAGCTTGGAATTTTTTCATGCTTGAAATACTTTTACTAAGGTACATTAAGTATTGAAAAATAAAAATGATTTTTAGGGAATACTAAAATAACCAATTCTTCCACCAGCGCCAGCTAAAAAAACAGCATTTATATCAGGTTGTTTACGAACTACATGGAAGCTTTCATTTGATATTAATTCCCAACTTTTACCTTTGTTTTTTGAAATATCTACTCCCGAGGTACCACAGGCTATTAAAATGAAATTTGTAACATATTCAACCCCTGATCTATACCCATTGGGTAAACCAGTATTTTCATCTATTTTCCAATAAGGTATTTTTTTTGACTGCCATTTTTGATTTGAGTTTGGCTTTACAAAAAGTTTTAACCCCACTGCATTTTGTAAACGACTCGTATCTTTCATAAAGTCGCCTCCTACTATCATTATATTATTTCCATTTGGTGATATTGCCATACTATTAGCACCTGTCGATTTTCCTCCTTGTAGAATAGGAATATCAAAGGCTTCTCCATTTATCCATAATCTTGATCTTAATCCACCTGAAACTAAAAAATCTTCTTTACTAAGTTGTGCAATATTAGAACTACTTGATGCAAAAAAAGCTTCCCCTTTTTCTAATGGCATTTTAAAATAAGAAGAAGGAACTTCATTCCAATTTTCTGCTTTATCAATAGTGCGTAATAAAAATATATGATTATTGATTGGATCTCCTACCACTAAACCATTTAATTCATCTTTAAAATGAATAGCATCTAAAAACATAAGGGTATCGGCATTTTCATATACTTTATACCAAGAACTTCCACCATCTTTTGTTTTTAATATTATAGCAGGTGCAGCAACTGCTACAATTACAGCCTCTTTATCATCCCAAGCATAGATGGATCTAAAGTCTCTAGTCTCATAACCCTTTACTTGCATCCATTCAAAATCGACTCCCCCATTCACCGATTTCGCAATACTTCCTTTAGATCCACTAGCCCAAATTGTATTTGTATTAGGAACAGCTAAGCCTCTAATACTTACTCCTTTTTTTTGAGTAAGTATTTTTATGGAATTATTCCCCGAATTTTGCGCAAAGCTATTTTGATATAAAATCAAAAATGTAAATAAAGCAATGAAGCATTTTTTCATAAGAATGTGATTTAATAACCTAAAGATACGATATGATACCTTATTGGATGAGTAGAACTCAATTAATGCTAGGAGATGAAAAGCTAGAAAACCTAATGCAAAAAAATGTACTTATAATTGGCCTTGGAGGTGTGGGTGGCATTTGTGCTGAAATGATTGTGAGAGCAGGTATTGGGAAAATGACTATTGTAGACAATGACACTATTGATGCGAGTAATATAAATAGACAAATTCCTGCCCTACATTCCACTATCAAAAAATCAAAAGCACAAGTTTTGTCTGCTCGTTTATTAGATATTAACCCGGAACTAAATTTAACTGTACAAGAAGTATATATTAAAGAAGAAATTACCACATCCATACTTGAGTCTGCTAAGTGGGACTATGTTGTTGATTGTATTGACACTTTATCTTCTAAAGTTTTTTTAATAAAAAAATGTTTTGATATGAAGTTGCCTATTGTAAGTTCTATGGGTGCTGGTGGTAAAGTAGACCCTTCACAAATAAAAGTCACAGACTTATCCAAAACCCATGAATGTAATCTCGCACGTTATGTGAGAAAACGTTTACAAGCATTAGGTATAAAAAAAGGGTTGAAAGTAGTATTTAGTCCCGAAAAACCTGATCAATCTCGTATCATTGAAACAGAAAATGCCTTCCCAAAGAAGTCAATAATTGGAACTTTAAGCTATATGCCTGCTATTTTTGGCTGTACAGTAGCTTCAGTTGTAATTAGAGATTTAATGTCAATAGATTGATTTATAGGCTTATTTTCTTTGAAATCAGGCTTATTTTTCATTAAATTTGCAGCCAAAGTAAAGGGTTCGGTAGCTCAGCTGGATAGAGCGTCATCCTTCTAAGATGAGGGCCATTGGTTCGAATCCAATCCGAATCACAAAGCCTATCACGAAAGTGATAGGCTTTTGTCATTTAAGGAAGCGTCACAAGCTCGCTTGTGAAAGCAGACGAGAATGACAAAAGTCAAGAATACCGATACTCGGTATTCTTGAAAAACTTTGGGTAAGTTTGAGGAACAAGGATAACCGAGCGAAGCGAGGTAATCCGATTTCTTGAAAGGCTTTGAGTAAGTTTGAGGTTGTAATAGGATTGGGATTGTTTTTTTTCTTAAATTCATTGAAATTATATCTATGAAAAAAATATTGCGTTTTATAATGCTAAGTTTCTTGACAGCTTTTATTTTTACTAGCACTAAGGCTCAAAATACTGAGGTAAAACATAAAGTAGTTATACAATTAAATACAGCCGACACTTCTGCCTGGTCATCTACCATTGGCAATATCAAAAATTTACAAAAATTATGGCCGAATAATGTAATAGTGGAAGTGGTAGTACATGGAAAAGCTTTAGACTTATTAGTTGCAGCTAAAACACATTTAGCCAATGAAGTGGTTGAAATGTCTAAAACCAATGTACAATTTTCCGCATGCGAGAACTCCATGCGTAAGCACCATATAGATAAAAGCGAATTACTAAGCATAGCGAATACGGTTCCATCAGGAGTTGCTGAAGTCATATTAAAACAAGAAGCAGGTTGGTCTTATTTAAAAGCGGGTGTGAATTAAAATTGCTTTTAAAAATCTACTATGCGTCGACCTATTTTTTTTAGTTTATTCCTTTTAGCTGCATTCTTTTATACCTATTATAGTTTTCGTAAAAATGCTTTAAAACAAGAGACTGCAATGCTTTCTATAATTGAAGGAAATGATACCTCTGCATGGGTGGGATCTTCTGCTTATCAAATTCCTATAGAAACTGAAAATGGAAATTTAATTCGTTATGGTTATGAATTAATTGCACATACTTCCAAATATTTAGGCCCGAAAGGAACTGTGCAACATTCTACCAATGGAATGAATTGTCAAAACTGTCATTTAGAAGCAGGCACTAAACCCTGGGGGTTAAATTATGGTTCGGTTTATTCTACTTATCCAAAGTTTAGAGAAAGATCAGGTAGTATTGAAACTATTTACAAAAGGGTGAATGATTGTATGGAGAGAAGTTTAAATGGGAAAGCTTTAGACACTAACTCTAAGGAAATGAAAGCCATATATGCCTATATTAAATGGCTAGGTAATGATGTAGCTAAAGGCAAAAAAGTGAAAGGTTCAGGTATTGAAATTTTACCCTATTTAAAAACTGCAGCGAATCCTATAGAAGGAAAAATTTCCTACATACAAAATTGTCAAAGATGTCATGGATACAATGGGGAAGGTGTTTTAGATTCAACAGGCAATATGTATTTATACCCTCCTTTATGGGGTAAGCATAGTTATAATGATGCAGCAGGTTTATTTCAATTATCTAAACTTGCTGGATTTATTAAAAACAATATGCCCAATGGGATTAATTATCATACACCTAGTATAAGTATTCAAGATGCTTGGAATGTGGCTGCCTATATTAATGCGCAACCAAGACCTACTAAAGATAAATCAAAAGACTGGCCCCTACTTAGTACAAAACCCATCGACTACCCATTTGGCCCTTATGCAGATTCCTTTTCAGAACAGCAACATAAATTTGGCCCTTTTGAGCCCATTGCTTTGGCTAAGAAAAATAAGTGATAAAAATAAGTGAAAATAGATACTAGTAAATTAATAATTAAAATCCTTTATTATAATTTG
>RFVO01000117.1 GCA_009928005.1 Chitinophagia bacterium
CAAGCTTTACTAGGTATTTAGAAACTGTTGAAGGGAAAAATTTAGTGACTACTAGTTTAATTGCAGAGGTAGCAAGTTCATATTATGAGCTATTGTCACTCGATAATCAGTTAAGTATTATTGAAGAGACTATAACCATTCAGAAAAATGCATTAGAAATAGTAAAAATTCAAAAAGAAGCTGCTGTAGTTACTGAACTAGCGGTGAAGCAATTTGAAGCGCAGGTATTTAATTCGCAAGCAATGGCTTTCGGTATTCAACAAAAAATTGCAGAGACAGAGAATAAGATTAATTTCTTGCTAGCTAGGTATCCGCAAAAAATTGAAAGAGATAAGTTGGCTTTTACAACACTTATACCAAAATTCATGCAAGTGGGTATTCCTTCCGACTTATTAAAAAACAGACCCGATATCAAACAAGCCGAATTAGAACTTTTTGCTACCAAGTGTGATGTAGAGGTTGCCAAAGCAGAATTTTATCCTTCATTAAATATTACAGGGGGCATGGGATTTCAAGCCTTTAAAACTAACTATTTATTTACCACTCCACAATCATTAATATATTCACTAGCAGGTGATTTAGTTACACCAATTATTAATAGAGCAGGTATTAAAGCTGAATTTAATAATGCCAATGCCTATCAAATTGAGGCTTTGTACAATTATCAAAAATCTATTTTAAATGGGTATGTAGAAGTGACTAATGAATTATCTAATATTCAAAACTTAGATAAAGCTTATCAATTAAAAGCAAAAGAAGTAGGAGCATTGAATAATTCAGTGGAGCTTTCTAATGAATTATTTAAGTCGGCCAGGGCCAACTATTTAGAAGTGCTTATGGCTCAAAGAGATGCTCTTTCGGCAAGGCTAGAATTAGCTGAATCTAAAAAGAACCAACTGATGGCCATTACCAATATGTATAAGGTATTAGGGGGCGGATGGAAATAAAAATTATTTTAGTTTCGGCCCCATAGGAAGGGTATAGCCAAGGTTTAATATAAACTCCATAGTACCAAAACCTTGTTTGGCATTGCCTTTATAAACATCTAGATTATAATAATAAGCGTAGTCTAATTTACCCGCGAACTCTAGATATAATTTTTTACGAAAGGTGCTCCTTAAAGCATATTCAAGGCCGGTGTTCCAACCACCAAATTGAAATCCTTGTTTATTTTCTTTACCAAACAATTTATTTTCTACATGCGGAATTAAGGGACCAATACCTGCTTTTGCCAAACCATCTATTGCAATAAAGTCATTAGATAAATTTTTGAAACGCTTTCTTTTTACAATATTGAATAATAAAAAATTTGCACCATTGTTTAAGTAATAATAATTTTCAGCACTGCCCTGACCCGACTTTGTAAAAATAAAACTAGAGTCTATCTTAGCACCATTAAAAGTGCCAGACATATGAATAAGTTGATTGTCTTTGAATAAAGCTTTTGTATGATCGAAGTTTATTTCAAAAGCTAGGTCCTTGTTTTTGTCTAAAAAATAACCAAATCGATAATTATATTGAGGTATACTTAATGCTTTAGTAAATAAGCCTTCGTCCCAACCTGGATGGTCTACCAGTTGAGTATTTTTAAAGGTGAAATTATTTTTTAGTTCAGGCTGGTTAATAGTAACATTCGAAAGTGTATAATATTCTTTATTATATCCCCAAGAAAAATAGAATTCTCCTTTTCTTTCTGTTTTTTGAGCGTAGCAGTTATGAACTATAAGTACAGTTAATAATAGCAATAGATACTTTTGCATAATTTATGGCCAAATGGCTATTTTTGCAAAGTTACTTATTATAATGAATAGATAATCATCTGATATCAATTCTAAAATTTAGTATATGATTAAAATGGAATATTCACACCTGTATTCCAGATAAAACCTGTGCCCGGCATATTAGTGACCGGCCAAGAAGTAGTTATAAAAACGTTACATTTCCAATTTTCTTTTTGATAAGTAGTGGTTTGTGCGGTAAAGAAACCCTTTACCCAACCATGGTCTTCTAAGTAAAAAAAACTAGGTCTTGTATTGATAATGTTTTTATCGCCGAATTTTATATTATCAAAGCAATAGGCAATGTTTACAAAATCTTCAAATAAAACTCCTGCTCTACTAAGTTTGTCAGAGCGCCAGTAAGCAAAAATAAATCGTTGGTTTGCTTTTGGCCTGTATTCGCCATTGAATTCAAAGGAATAATATTGTTGTACCTGGTATTCTTGGTCGTTTATAATGGGTTTATTTTGTTGAAAAAACCAATTTGTATTAACTGCTAGTCCAATGGTTAATTTCTTTTTTTCCAATAAATAATATCCAACTCTAGAAAAAATTGTCCACGGTTTAGCATCAATTCCCAAATTAAATTCAGGGTTAAAATAAAATTTACCCTTTCTCATAATAGCACTACCCATAATGGCAGGCTTCCCCAATGCAAAAATAGGCACTGGGGAAACTCCATTATTCGTTAATTGAATATTGCCCGTAGTTTGAGCAGTAGCAGTTGTAGCAATTAAAAACAAAAAGACTATAAAAATTTTCTTTATACAATTCAAAATGAGACAAGTTTATTAGTTTCTTTATTTCCCTTTTAAATATGTATCCAACCATCTTCCTTGTTCCCATAATAAATGTAATACATTTTCTTTTCCTTTATAGCCATGAGCTTCATAAGGCATATAAACAAATCTTACAGTTCCTCCATGTCCTTTAATAGCTGCGTAAAGTCTTTCACTATTAATAGGAAATGTACCTGTATTGTCATCCATTTCACCATGTGTCATTAACAATGGTGTTTTAATTTTATCTGCAAAAGCAAAGGGGCTCATTTCTAAATATAAATCCTTGGCTTGCCAAAAAGTACGCTCTTCATTTTGAAAACCAAATGGGGTTAAGGTTCTATTATATGCACCACTTCTGGCAATTCCTGCTTTAAATAAATTAGTATGTGCAAGTAAATTCACAGTCATAAAGGCGCCATAACTATGACCACCCACAGCCATCTTATTTCTATCGCCTACGCCTAATTCTACTAGTTTATCAATAGCTGCGTTCGCGTTTAATATTAATTGATTTACAAAATCGTCATTTGGTTTTTTGTCAGCAGAAGTGGCTACAATAGGCATTTCTGCATTATCTAAAATAGCATAGCCTTGTGTGACATAAAATACTGGAGATCCCCAACTAAGCATCGTAAATTTATGTTGGTTACCTCTAATTTGACTTGCATCTGCTGCACTTGTAAACTCTCTTGGGTAAGCCCAAATTAATGCAGGAAGAGGGCCATCCTTTGTTTTATCATAGCCTTTAGGTAAATATAAATCGCCAGTTAAATCAACGTCGTCTTTTCTTTTATATTTAATTTTTTCCTTCGTCACACCTTCCATACTCAAATAAGGGTTCGTGAAATTGGTAATTTGAGTTTTACTATTGTCTTTAATATTTCTAATATAATAGTTAGGCACTTCTTTTTCTGTTTCTCTTCTAGTAATAACCTTTAAATTATTAATATCAATTACTTCCATCACCATTTCAAAATTATCTTCAGAAGAACGCCATACAATAGAATTCGTTTTTGTATTTAAATCAAAAGAAGATAAATAAGGTAAGTCGCCTTTAGGAGAGGCGCCGGTAGTATTATTCATTAATATGGCCTGACCATTGTTTGTCAACACAATTACATCTCTATTAAATTTATTTTTAGTAGTAACAGGATTACCTGGGTTGGTATAGGCATCGGTCATATTGCCTTGGTATAAAGTGGTGAAGCTATTATTGCTTGCATCGTATCTGCTCACTTTATATTGTTGCTTACTGCGTAATATTTCAGTTACTAAAGCAATTTGCTCATTGCCCCATACTGTTCTGCTATATCTTGAACTTGTTTTAAATAATTCTTTAGCATTTCCAGTAAAAGGAGCTGCTAGCGCCATTACTACATCATGAAAAGGTACATTTTTTTTCATGATGCCGCTATCTAAAGGCATAGCATAAGTTATAGTAGCTGCTTCATCATCTTTCCAATCAAAGGCTCTCGCTACATTTTGCACATTGTCATAACCACTAGGAGTTGTTTCTGCAGAAGGTAAATCGGCAATGGTTTTTATAATTTTACCATTTAAGTCGGTAACATTTACAGTAGCTGCAAAACCACCCACTGTTACTAAATAAGAGAATGGCTTATTAATAGTGCGGGTTAATAA
>RFVO01000118.1 GCA_009928005.1 Chitinophagia bacterium
AATTCTTAAGGAGAATAAAAATAAAAAGTCTTTTACCTATGTTCATTTATTTATACCTCATGCCCCTTTTTATTATGGGGAAGAATTTACTGTTAAACATGTAATTAATTTTGAGAACTACTTTGCCTTTTGGAAATTCACCAACACAAAAATAGAAGAGTTATTAGATTCAATTAATAAGCAAGGAGATTATAGAATAATTATTACCGGAGACCATGGCTATAGAAGAAACGAGCATAAAGAAAACTATCATTATAGCTTTACTGCCTTTAAGGGATTTGATTCTTTGGCATTAAAGCAAATAGAATCGATACAAGATATTGGGCTACTAATTAACGCGGGATTTAAATAACTGTAATTACTTCTCCATTGCAATCACAGTCGCATCTAGTTTTTCGTAAATACTATTATTGCTAATGTACTCAGGCACTAATTCTTTCATCTTAGATACTAGTTGCATTTCATCATTAGAAGTACTTAAAATATGCTCTAATTCAAAAGTGCTTTGTTTTACTAGCTCAAAAGAAACATCACGTACCTTGGCAATTAAAATTTTATCGTGGTAAGTTTGAGTAGTGTTTTCTGCATCATTCAATAATTCCTCATATAATTTCTCCCCTGGGCGTAAACCGCTATAGGTTATATTAATATCAATATTGGGAATTAAGCCATATAAACGAATCATCTTTTTCGCTAAATCGGATATGGCTACCGGCTGGCCCATATCAAATACAAATATCTCGCCTCCATTGCCCATACTTCCCGCCTCTAATACCAATTGGCAGGCTTCGGGTATGGTCATGAAATAACGGGTAATATTAGGGTGTGTAACGGTCACAGGGCCACCTTTTTCGATTTGGTCTTTAAATCTTATAATAACTGACCCATTGGAGCCTAAAACGTTGCCAAAACGCGTTGTAATAAATTTGGTAACCATTGAGCTCTCTTTAGATAAAGCTTGCACATACATTTCAGCCATTCGCTTACTAGCCCCCATTACATTGGTAGGGTTTACTGCCTTATCGGTAGATATCATTACAAAACGCTCTACCCCATGCTGAATGGCTAAATCGGCAATTACTTTTACCCCAATTAAGTTATTTCTAACCGCCTCTGTTGGGCATAATTCCATCATAGGAACATGCTTATAAGCAGCTGCATGATATACATAATGAGGCTTAAACTCCTCAAATAAATTAGACATTCTAGACTTATTAGTCACATCGGCTAAATAGTTCAAGCAGTTTACTCGGGTTTCACGCTCAATTAATTCAAGCTCTAAAGCATGTAAAGGAGTTTCTGCTTGATCACATAAAATAATTAACTCAGGACCAAAAGGAATTAATTGTCTTACAATTTCAGAACCAATAGAACCAGCAGCGCCTGTTACTAAAATACGCTTTCCTTTAACCTGCGCTTTAATTTGATTATTATTAATTAAAATAGGATCACGCTCTAGTAAATCTTCAATTTTAATTGACTGTAATTGTCTACTATTAAATTTACCCTCTGCCCATTTAGCATAAGGAGGAACACTTAGTACTTTAATATCGTGGTCTAAACAAAAATCGACAATTTCATTTTTTCTTTTAGTAGGAATAGTATAGCTGGCAATAATTAATTCATCTACTGGTTGAATAGCTATTAATTCTTTAAAGGCATTAAAAGTAATAATAGGTGCTCCATTTAAATTCTTGCTTCCTTTTTTCTTATCATCGTCAATAAAGGCTAGCACCTGAATATTGGCTTGGCTATCGTTCTCTAATACTCTTTGTGTAGCAACCCCTGTATCTGCAGCACCAAAAATAACGACTGTCTTTTTCTTCATCTTATAATTTTTAGCGTAGGCAAATAAATACCTTACTAAAACGCGATAAGAAATTAAGAATAAAAAACTAAAAATGGTATAAAGGATAATTATTAAAGTGGTTAAAGATAAAATAGATCCATAACCCAAAGCCAAAGTATTAATAACTAAAATTAGAAAAGAAGAACTTGCAATAGCTAATAAAATTCTTAAAGCGTCTTGAACACCTGTATACCTAACAATGCCAGTATAAGATTTTGTAACAATAAAAACCAATGAATTAATTAATGTAATTAAAACCATTGCATTAACAACATTATTCCAATTCACTAATTTAAAGGTAACATTAAACTGTATTAATATGGCAATAAATAAAGCTAGAAGTGTGGCCCCTAGGTCTAATAAAAGAATGAAAAATTTTGGTACAATACTGAAATTCTTAATCTTAAACATATTGTTTTTAATTTCATTCAAATTAAGGGGGGTATTTGAAGTGATAAATGAAGAAGCCTAGGGCAAAGTTAGAGAAATAGTTATAATTAGTGCTAAATAGCCTTAATTTAATGAATAAGTAAAGGTTTGGGTTAATGTGTTACTCCTTTACTAAATAAAACATTGTTAATTTTTTTATAAGTATTTGAAAATCAATCACTTAAGTTTTTAAACCAATATTTAAAAGATACTCCAAGCACCCCAATTCCGTATTTAATGCTTCTAGATAAATTAATAGAAGAGGCTTCTGAGAAATATTTTGTAGGGCAAGTAATTTCAGCAATCTCAAAACCCTTTTCAAAAATTTGAGCAATTACCTGGTTGTCAAAAATAAAATCATCTGAATTGGAATTATAATCAATTGCTTTTAATACTTCAATTGAATAGGCTCTATAACCTGTATGGTATTCGCTTAATTTTTGACCTAAGAGTAGGTTTTGGATACTAGTTAAAAAGCGGTTTGCAATATATTTATACATAGGCATTCCCCCTTTAAGTGCTCCACCTCCTAAAATTCTAGAACCAAATACGACCGGGTATAAATCTTGTGAAATAATAGAAACCATGGATGTAATTAACTTGGGTGTGTATTGATAGTCGGGATGTAGCATAATGACAATATCTGAATTAATTGCAATGGCTTTATTATAAAGCGATTTTTGATTGCCTCCATATCCTCTATTCACCTGGTGGCTAATAATATGCTTTATGTTTAATTTCTTAGCTAATTCAATAGTATTATCGGTTGAGTTATCATCGCATAAAATAATATCATCTACAATGTCAAATGGAATTTCTCCAATAGTCTTCTCTAAGGTTTTAGCTGCATTATAAGCAGGTAAAACAACAGTTACTTTTTTATTATTAATCATAGGTTATAATAAGCTGCAATTTAAGTTAATTAATTCTTATACTTAATGGTCCAGTTTTTATTTTTATCAGTTATCTCTAAATTGTAGAACTTAGGATCAATTATGTTCTTTGAGTAAGAGCGGTATTTCAAGCTATCTGAATTACCAATATAGAAGCCATTTTTAAACTTAGCCTTGGCATATACCCATAACAAGTATTCATAAGAATCAAACTCAGTTTTTAAATCAATGAATATCGGCTTCCCATTTATTGGGTTATTGGCCAAATTAGCAGATAATATATTACTAAAAAGTGTATCCATATTTTTCTGAATGACAGGGTTTTGAATAAAATAATTATCTAATCTCGATTTTTGAAAAATCGTCTTTTTATCAAAACCAAATACTCGTATAGAATCTTCCAATTTAAAAAGACTTTTTCTTTGCTCTTTATTTAAATCTTTTTTTAATGTATAGCTAGAATCATTAAAAATATAATTATTTAGAATTTCATCTTTTTTTGAAGTAGGAATTAACGTTAAGCTTGTACTATCAATATCTCCTTTGGGAGTATTGGTTAAAACTCTTCTTAAATAAAAAGGATTTCCTATAATAGGCTTGGCTCTATTGAAATAAACTGGGAAAATTGATATAATTAAAAACAGGAACATCAAACCATTTATTACATACTTATTAGTTATACTTATATAAATGATATAGGTGCTAATAATAATTAATAAAATTAAAACAGGTAATAACAAACGAATATCAAAAGGTGTGTATCTGAATATTAACCCATACAATGAAAAGGCAATGAAACAATAGGAGAATAATAAAAGTAGCTTAGTCTTATGTTTTGATTTAAATAGGAGTAAAAGAGATAATATAATTAGTAGGGCATGTATAATACTACCAGCTGTATCCTCATTTAAATAGTTATTAACTGTGAAAAGTTCTCCTGCCCAATTATTACCTGGCATATTTTCAGAA
>RFVO01000119.1 GCA_009928005.1 Chitinophagia bacterium
CTGAAGGTGGCAAGGATTTAAAATAATCGTAAGTTTTTTTCAACCCTTCTGCACGATCTACTTTTGGCTCCCAACCTAATAATTTTTTTGCCTTCGTAAAATTGAAAAAATATTTGCCCTTTTCTAAAAAGAGCAGAAGCCAAAATGGTAGGGATATTTTTTTCTTTTGCAATGGATAAATAATAAAACCAAAACTCATATTTAATAAAAATAATTAAAGAAGGGTTTAATGTTTCTATAAAAAGGCTAGCACTTTTTTTGCCATCAAAAGGTAGGTAGGTGACAAAGTCGGCATTAGCATCTTTTTTTCGATACACATAACCTGAGGGTGAAAAAAAGGTAAGCCATATTTGATGCGAGGGATATTTTAATTTTAAATTGTCAATAATGGGTAGACCTTGTTCGTATTCTCCGTAAGAGGCGCAGTGCACCCAAATAAGGGGCTGTTTAATTTGCGACTTTAGCGAATTAATTTCATGCCAAACATTTGCTTGTCCATTTACCCAATTTCTTGCTTTCTCATTAAAAGGACTAATGAGATCGGCCATTATAGGGTAGAGCTTTAAAAACAATTGGTATACAATCATGCTATCATTTCAGTAGGGCAAAAATGAATAAAAAATAGCATAAAACTTGAATTTGTTTTGAAAGCCTTTCTTATACCCACAATTAGGTTGAATTAGGCTTTTTATTGTAATTTTGCCCAAATTTAAAGGATGAGGAAAATTCAAATGGTTGATACTAAAAATCAGTATTTGGCCATCAAAAAAGAGGTAGACGGAGCTATTCAAGAAGTCTTGGATTCGGCTGCCTATATTAATGGGAAGGCCGTGAAGGATTTTGCTCAAAATTTAAGCACTTATTTAGGAGTGGGTCATGTAATTCCTTGCGCCAATGGAACCGACGCTTTGCAAATTGCCATGATGGCCTTAGACCTACAACCTGGCGATGAAATCATTACACCATCTTTTACTTATATCGCTACCACTGAAGTAGTGGCTTTATTAGGATTAAAACCTGTTTTCATAGATGTGGATCCTATTAGTTTTTGTATGGATATTGAAAGTTTGAAAAAGGCAATCACTCCAAAAACAAAAGTAATCGTACCTGTGCATTTATATGGACATGCTGCACCTATGGAAGAAATTATGGAGATAGCCAAGGCTAATAATTTATTGGTAATTGAAGATAATGCGCAAGCCATTGGTTGTGATTATACATTTTCAAATGGAGTCACTAAAAAAACTGGAACCATTGGACATATTGGTGCTACTTCTTTTTATCCAAGTAAAAATTTAGGAGCCTTTGGTGATGGGGGTGCATTATGCACCAACGACAAAGCTTTATCGGATAAAATGACAATGATTGCAAATCATGGTCAGTCTGCAAGATATTATCATGATGTAGTGGGTTGTAATTCAAGATTAGATTCTATTCAAGCTGCCATATTAAATATCAAGCTAAAAAAATTAGATTCTTATAATGCTGCAAGACAATCTGTCGCTAAATATTATTCTGATTCTTTTGCTTCTTTTAAAGAAATAATAACTCCTTCTAGCTTACAATATAGTAGTCATGTGTATCATCAATATACCATTCAACTCATAGGAGTAAACCGCGATAGATTCATCGAGCATCTAGCCTCTAAGGAAATACCTTGTATGATTTATTATCCGGTGCCTGGTCATTTACAAAAAATGTTTATAGAGCAAAAAAATATAAATTGGAATTTACCTATAACAGATAAGCTAACCTCTTGTGTATGTTCACTGCCGGTGCACACCGAAATGGATGAAGAGCAATTAGCCTATATTGTTAAAGGTGTAAAATCATTTTTTAAATAAAAAAATAAGTAGATGAAAATTACAGTCGTAGGAACAGGGTATGTAGGACTTGTTACAGGCACTTGTTTTGCTGAAACAGGAAATAAGGTAACTTGTGTTGATATTGATAAAAACAAAGTAGATAAATTAAGTAACGGTCAAATAACTATATACGAACCAGGTTTAGAGAAAATATTTTTAAGAAATATTAAAGAAGGTCGTTTAATATTTACTACCGAATTAGAAACGGCTATTGAAGGTGCTGAAATTATATTTTTAGCCTTGCCAACACCTCCAGGTGCCGATGGCAGTGCCGATTTAAAATATGTATTAGGGGTAGCCGACCATTTAGGAAAAATTTTAAAAGACTATAAAGTTATTGTCAATAAAAGTACGGTACCAGTGGGTACTGCCGATAAAGTTAGTGCTGCTATTGCAAAAAACTATAAAGGTGAATATGATGTGGTAAGTAATCCTGAGTTTTTAAGAGAAGGGGTGGCGGTGGATGATTTTATGAAACCAGATCGTGTGGTAGTAGGAACAAAGTCGGAGAGAGCTAAAAAATTAATGAGCGATTTATATGCGCCCTTTGTAAGACAAGGTAACCCTATTATTTTCATGGATGAGCGTAGTTCCGAATTAACAAAGTACGCAGCCAATTCATTTTTAGCTACTAAAATTTCTTTTATGAACGAGGTGGCTCAATTATGTGAGCGTATGGGAGCCGATGTGGATATGGTAAGAAGAGGTATTGGCTCGGATGATAGAATTGGAAAGCGATTTTTATTTCCAGGTATTGGTTATGGCGGATCATGTTTCCCAAAAGATGTACAAGCTTTAATTATGTCATCGGATGAAGTAAAATATGACTTTGAAATTTTAAAGGCGGTAGAAAAAGTAAACGCCAATCAAAAATTACATTTAGTAGAAAAAATAAGGTCGCATTATAAAGGGGATTTAAAAGGAAAGCATATTGCCCTTTGGGGTTTGGCCTTCAAGCCTAATACCGACGATATTAGAGAAGCACCTGCATTAAGTATTATAGAAGCTTTAACTACCATGGGTGCCACTATTGCAGCTTATGACCCTGAAGCGATGCCGAATGTAAAAGCGCAAATAGGAGATAAGATAAAATATGCCACTAACCAATATGAGGCATTAAGCGGCGCCGATTTTTTAATCATTGCAACAGAGTGGAGTGAATTTAGAACCCCCGACTTTGATAGAATAGAAAAAGAAATTAAAAACAAAATTATATTTGATGGCCGTAATCTTTTTGAAGTTTCAAAAATGAAAGAATTAGGTTATTATTATGAAAGTATTGGAAGGGCTGCTGCCACAAAATAAATATTATGAGTCAAAAAAGAATTTTAATAACAGGGGCTGCTGGTTTTTTAGGATCACATTTAAGTGATCGCTTTATTAAAGAAGGCTATTATGTTATTGCCATGGATAATTTAATTACCGGCGATCTTCAAAATATTGCTCATCTAAGAAGTAATCCTAATTTTGAGTTCATTCATCATGATATTACTAAGTTTATTGAAATTGAAGGGGCGCTTGATTATATTTTACATTTCGCATCTCCAGCAAGTCCTATCGATTATCTAAAAATTCCCATTCAAACTTTGAAAGTGGGTGCGATGGGTACTCATAATTGTTTAGGTTTAGCAAGAGCTAAAAAAGCAAGAATATTAGTAGCCAGTACGAGTGAAGTTTATGGTGACCCACTAGTGCATCCACAAACAGAAGAATATTGGGGCAATGTAAATCCTGTAGGGCCAAGAGGTGTATATGACGAAGCAAAGCGTTATATGGAAAGTATTACCATGGCTTATCACACTTTTCACCATGTAGAAACAAGAATTATTAGAATATTCAATACCTATGGCCCAAGAATGCGACTAAACGATGGCCGTGCGCTACCTGCCTTTATTGGTCAAGCTTTAAGAGGAGAGGATATGACCGTATTTGGAGATGGATCACAAACAAGAAGCTTCTGCTATGTAGATGACTTAGTGGATGGTATTTACAAATTATTATTAAGCGATTATTCAAGTCCTGTGAATATTGGTAACCCGAATGAAATAAGTTTAAAAGATTTTGCAGAAGAGGTATTGAAACTAACAGGGTCTTCTGTTAAAATTGTTTACAAGGATTTACCAGTAGACGATCCAAAACAAAGACAACCCGATATTACGAAGGCAAAAAAATTATTAGGTTGGGAGCCAAAAGTAGATCGTGCAGAAGGGTTGAAAAAAACTTACGATTATTTTAAATCCTTGCCACCTTCAG
>RFVO01000120.1 GCA_009928005.1 Chitinophagia bacterium
ACTGGGCTAATCACTGGAGCCGGTGGTCTTACAATCACTGGTATTTCCAATACATCAGCAAATAGCAACGTTAGTGGTCAACTCAATGTAACAGGATTGGTTACAGGTAGTGGTGGTCTTACAATCACTGGTATTTCAAATACATCGGCAAATAGTAATGTTGGAGGTCAGCTTAATGTTACTGGGCTAATCACTGGAGCTGGTGGTCTTACAATTACTGGTGTTTCCAACACTTCGGCAAATAGCAATGTCGGAGGTCAGCTTAATGTTACAGGTGCAACAACACTCTCAAACACTATTGCTACTACAGGCAATGCAACGTTCTCGAACACAGTAGCTGTGACAGGAAATGTATCTTTATCAAATACATTGGCTGTGACAGGTTTAATTTCTGGCAGCGGTGGTCTTACAATCACTGGTATTTCCAACACATCAGCAAATAGTAATGTTGGGGGCCAGCTCAATGTTACCGGTGTCGCAACATTGGCTAACACGTTGAATGCAACAGGCGCAGTCACATTTGCAAACACGTTAGCTGTTACAGGACTAATTACAGGCAGTGGTGGCCTCACAGTTACTGGTGTTGCCAACGTTTCATCAAATGCGAACATTACTGGTCAATTGAATGTAACAGGTGCTTCAACACTTTCAAACACTATTGCTGTTACAGGTAGTGCTACTCTTTCAAATACGTTGGGTGTCACTGGTTTAATTACAGGCAGTGGTGGTGCAACAATAACAGGTACTGCAAATGTAACAACGGCAATAAATGTTGGTGCCAATGTAAATATAACAACGACATCAGCAAAGGTTGGTAATAGCACTAGTAACGCCACAATATCGAATTCACAAATTGTTGTTGCAGGATCTACCAACCTATCAAATGTCACAGTCACTGCTTCTGATATTACAATTGGTAATTCGTCGGTTTCTGTAACAGCGAACTCAACAACATTTTCTGGTACCTCAAACAACGCATCGAATCTTGGAGGGCAACCAAGTTCTTATTATACAAACGCAACAAATATTGCGACTGGCACATTGAATGCAAACAGGCTTGCTACATCAGGTGTTCAAGCTGGTACTTATGGTAATCCTGCAGGCGGTCTAGTTCCTATAGTCACAGTTGATGATAAAGGCAGAGTGACAACGATGTCTACATGGCCTGTGGCTACGGTTACAGGACCTCAAGGACCTCAAGGGCCACAGGGGGCAATTGGTGTTCAAGGACCACAGGGATATCAAGGTCAGATAGGAAGTCAAGGATTCCAATCATCCGTTCCAGGACCTCAAGGCTATCAAGGCGCTTCAGGACCACAGGGAGCACAAGGGTATCAATCGAGTGTTCCTGGTCCTACTGGTCCTACTGGTCCCACCGGTCCAACAGGTGCTCAAGGTTTTCAGGGATCTACAGGATCGACAGGTGCTACTGGTCCTACCGGTCCAGCAGGTGCTACTGGTCCCACAGGTGCCCAAGGTGCACAGGGATTTACAGGGTCTACGGGTGCTACAGGTCCTACAGGTCCAACGGGTGCTACTGGTGCTCAGGGTGCACAAGGATTCACAGGTTCTACTGGTGCTACAGGTCCGACAGGTGCTACAGGTCCTACGGGTCCAACAGGTGCTACTGGTCCTACAGGTGCTCAAGGTTTCCAGGGAATAACAGGGTCTACAGGTGCAACTGGCCCAGCAGGTGCCACTGGTCCTACTGGTGCTCAAGGTGCATTGGGTCCAACAGGATCTCCAGGTCCTACAGGTCCAACGGGTGCTACAGGTGCTCAGGGCGCTCAAGGGTTCACAGGTCCTACAGGTGCCACTGGTCCTACAGGTCCAACAGGTGCTACAGGTGCTCAGGGTGCACAAGGATTCACAGGGTCCACAGGTCCTACAGGTCCTACAGGTCCTACAGGTTCTACTGGTGCTCAGGGTGCACAAGGATTCACAGGGTCCACAGGTCCTACAGGTCCTACAGGTCCAACAGGTCCAACTGGAACAGTTGCAATTGACAACAATTCGAGCGCGTACACAACTGACTATGCTGTAGGAACATATCTCGTATGTCAAGGGAGTGGTGTGTTAACGCAGGTTGCTACCCCATATTTAGTAAACGGGGCATATCGTGTAATAGACAGTTACACACCATATGGTGTGTTGTCTGGAACTTGGAGATATCGTGGTGTGGTAGGCACGTTCAATGACACTGTCGACGAGGCAATTGTGGCAAGGTCTTTAATTCAACGCGTGGCGTAATGGAGATTATATGGTAGACAATATTACAATAAACAATATTAGAAATGTACGATTTTTTCCAAATGAATCACCTGCCGTGTATATTTGCGAGATCGATCTTACAGCTGAAGGTATTACAGAGGCAGTAAAATTTGTAGCACGATCGACTGATAGAGCAGCTACAGGTCAATATGTGTATCAGCAAATTGTTGCAGGTAATTATACTGGAACTATTACAGAATTTGTTCCTCCTCCACCACCAGCAAACACATCCACAAATACATTATAAAAATAAACAGATCGTTGGAGCGTTTTAATACGGAGCTATAAATGGCATTACAATCGTCCGGACCTATTTCAATGGCTGATATAAGGACTGAGTTTGAGGGCTCTGGGTCTTCCGGTGCGCGTAGCATATCTAATTATTACAGAGGAGGTCCAATAGTACCGAACCATTCTGGGACGTCTACTATTCCCACTAGTGGCACTATCAGTTTATCTAATTTTTATGGAACACAATATAGTAACCCTAATAGCGACGGGGAGTGACGGTGGTGATGGTGATGGTGGTGAATAATATGTTATTAAAGTTGTTAATACATATAACATGCAAACAATATTCTTGAATATGACTGTGGAAAGGGAACACTTGGCAAATCACTTTCTTTTCGTATACAAGAATACGACCCATCAATAGAATGAAAGGTTAAGTTCTAAATATAATAGAGAAAATTACAATTTTACCGGATAGTATGAGACCGTTACACTTAGCGTTGTGAAGATAAAGTTCGATAAATAAAAGTAAAAACAAGGAAGGTAACTTTGTCTAATACATTTAAAGTAAAAAACGGTCTTTCAATTGGTGGTGTTGACATCATCGATGCAACTGGACACTGGATAGGTCCACCTATAGAAGGAACAGGGGGAGGCTCACCTGGACCCCAAGGTCCTCAAGGATTTCAAGGTAGTAGTGGTACTCCTGGACTCCCTGGAATCCCTGGAATAGGAGTTCAAGGCTCACAAGGATACCAAGGGCCTCAAGGACTTCAAGGTTTTCAAGGCAACCAAGGGTTTCAATCATCAGTTGCTGGTCCTCAGGGATATCAAGGACCACAAGGGTTTCAAGGCAACCAAGGATTTCAATCATCTGTAGCTGGTCCTCAGGGATATCAAGGACCACAAGGGTTTCAAGGCAACCAAGGATTTCAATCATCTGTAGCTGGTCCTCAAGGGTTCCAAGGACCACAGGGGTTTCAAGGTAATCAAGGATTTCAAGGACCACAGGGTTTTCAAGGTAATCAAGGGTTCCAAGGACCACAGGGTTTTCAAGGCAACCAAGGATATCAAGGCGATCAAGGGGTCCAAGGATATCAAGGATTTCAAGGTAATCAGGGATTTCAATCTTCAGTAGCTGGTCCTCAGGGATATCAAGGTTCTCAAGGATACCAAGGACCACAAGGATACCAAGGACCACAAGGACTTCAGGGATATCAGGGCAATCAGGGCTTTCAATCTTCTGTTCCTGGGCCTCAGGGTGCTCAGGGAACAACGGGTTCTACAGGGCCAACAGGACCAACGGGGCCAACGGGGCCTCAGGGTGCTCAGGGAACAACGGGTTCTACAGGACCAACAGGACCAACTGGACCTCAGGGTGCTCAAGGAACAACGGGTTCTACAGGGCCAACAGGACCAACGGGGCCAACGGGGCCTCAGGGTGCTCAGGGAACAACGGGTTCTACAGGACCAATAGGGTCAACGGGGCCTCAGGGTGCTCAAGGAACAACGGGTTCTACAGGGCCAACAGGACCAACGGGGCCAACGGGGCCTCAGGGTGCTCAGGGAACAAC
>RFVO01000013.1 GCA_009928005.1 Chitinophagia bacterium
CAACATCAATAATGGAATTAGGATTTTCTTCAAAACCATAAGGTTGAATAGGATAACCCTCATCATCAATTTTTAATTTTCTAGGGCTGGTATATCCTAAGTGCATCCAAACACTTGCTGTACCTGGACCACCATTAAAAGAAATTACCAATGGACGCTCATCTTTATTAGTCACATCGGTACGCTCATAGTATACATAAAATAAACCAGCAATTGCTTTCCCTTCTTCATCCCAAACAGGCATAGTCCCTGTCACCACTCTGTATGGAACTTTTTGTCCTTTTACATTTACTTCCCCTTTATTTTCAGTTTTAGCTTCTAAAGAAAGTTCTCTTTTAAAGCTTGGATTTTTATCCTCTGATTTAGTAGCTGATTTGGCAGCTGTTTCTTCACCAGGTTTTTGTGCTTGTGCTACAAAAGAAAGTAGCATTAATAAACACGTTAATAGTTGTTTTTGCATAAGGCTATTATTAGTTTGAATTCGTTTTTTCTACTGCTAAATATACACCATAATTAGATTTTCACTAGCCCCCAGTATAATTATTTATTTAGGTAGTATTTGTGTAATTTAGAGCGAAGAAAAGCTATACCGATTAAAACCTAAAGGATGTCAGAAGCCCTCCATAAAGTCATTATTTTAACTGCTCCTTCTGGTGCAGGAAAAACATCCATTGCGTCATATTTATTAAAGCAAATGCCACAGTTATCCTTTTCGGTATCGGCCACCACAAGAGCACAATGAAAAAAATGGGGTTGAATATCATTTTATTTCTTTGACTCAATTTGAAGGGCATATCTATCAAAATGATTTTTTAGAATACGAAATGGTATATGAAGGTGTTTATTATGGTACGCTGAAATCGGAGTTAACGCGCATTTGGAATTTAGGTAAAATTCCTATTTTAGATATTGATGTAAAAGGTGCCATTAAAGTGCAAAAGGAAATTGGGGCTAATTGTTTATCTATTTTTATTATGCCACCCTCTATTGAAGTTTTAAAACAGCGATTAGAAAATAGAAAAACAGAAACTTCAGAAAGTATACAAGTGCGTTTAGATAAAGCAGCATATGAAATAAGTTTTAGTAAGCAGTTTAATGCTGTCATTCAAAACAATGATTTAGCCTTAGCTTGTAGCAAAACTGAAAAACTTATTACTAATTTCATACAATCATAAAAGTCAAGGTTCTAAGTATTTTTAATTTTTAAATAAATAATTATGTCATTACAAGGAAAAACCGTTTTTATCACAGGCGGTAGCAGAGGAATCGGAAAGGCAATGGCTATAAAACTAGCTGCAGCAGGTGCTAATATTGTCATTGCTGCAAAATCGGTAGAAGAAGATCCGCGTTTAGGAGGCACAATTTTTACAGCAGCTGCTGAAGTAGAAGCCTTAGGTGTAAAGGCTTTAGCTGTTCAAGTAGATATTAGAGACGAAGCGCAAATTGCAAATGCAGTGAAACTGACAGTAGAAAAATTTGGTGGCATTGATATACTTATTAATAATGCAAGTGCTATTCAATTAACTGATACCACAAACACTCCTAGTAAGCGTTTTGATTTAATGCACAGCATTAATGTACGCGGTACTTTTTTAATGGTACAACATGCACTACCTTATTTAAAAAAATCGACACATGCTCATATTTTAACTTTATCACCTCCTATTAATTTAGCACCCAAGTGGTTGGGACCACATGTTGCCTATACAATTTCGAAATACAATATGAGTATGATGACCTTAGGTTGGGCAGAAGAATTTAAAAATGAAAACATTGCTTGTAATTCTATATGGCCTAGAACTACTATTGATACAGCGGCTGTGCGTAATTTATTAGGCGGAGAAAAATTAGCAAATATGAGTCGAACCGCTGATATTATTGCAGATGCTGCTTTCTATATTTTAAGTAAAGAAAAATTAGTCTACACGGGAAAATTATTTACCGATGAAGAAGTTTTAGCCGCAGAAGGTATAACCGATTTAGCTCATTATTCTGTAGTGCCGGGAGCTAAATTATTTTACGATTTATTTTTATAATATTTTAAAACACTTTAATTAATTATATCAATTTAAAGAACTATTTATGAAACGAATTTTAATATTGGCATTTGTAGTACTAAGTATTCAAGTAATAGCACAGAAGAAAAATAGAATTGACCCTGCAACACAACAATTAAATGCAAATAAAGAAGCTGCACTAGCAGCTTTAAACAATGCTTATGAAGCAGACAAAAAAACTGCCCTGCAAATATGGGAATATGCAGAAGTAGGTTATAAAGAAAATAAAAGTGCTGCTTTGCATGTACAGAATTTAAAAGCAGCAGGCTTTGCTATTGAAACGGGTGTTGCTGAAATTCCTACTGCCTTTGTAGCTACTTATGGTAGTGGTTCTCCTGTGATTGGCATACTAGCAGAATATGATGCACTTCCAGGTTTAGCACAAACAGCTAATCCAGAAAAAAACCCAATTGCTGGTAAAAATGCAGGACATGGTTGTGGACATCATTTATTTGGTACAGCTTCAGTAGGTGCTGGTATTGCCATTAAAGAATTAATTGCTGCTGGTAAATTAAAAGGAACCATTAAAGTATATGGTTGTCCTGCTGAAGAAGGTGGAAGCGGAAAAGTATATATGGTACGTGCTGGTTTATTTAATGGAGTAGATGCTGTAATACATTGGCATCCAGGTAATGCCAATGAAGTAACTATGACAAGTGCACTTGCTAATAAATCAGCAAAGTTTAGATTCTATGGTGTATCTGCACATGCTGCAGATGCAGTAGAAGCAATGGATAATATGGTAAACATGATGCGTGAACATGTACCACAAGAAACAAGAATTCATTATATCATCACAAGTGGTGGTAAGGCGCCCAATGTAGTGCCTGATTTTGCAGAAGCTTACTATTATGTACGTCATCCAAAACGTAAAGATGTAGTAGAAATTTTTGATAGAGTAGTGAAGGCTGCTGAAGGTGGTGCACTCGGAACGGGAACAAGTATGAAGTATGAAATTATTGGTGGCACACATGATTTATTATTAAACAGAACTTTAGCTGAAGTGATGCAAGCTAATTTAGAAAAAGTAGGTGGCGTTACTTATTCAGAAGAAGAAAAAGCATTTGGTAAAAAATTACAAGCTAGTTTTTTTAGTGCAGCCCCTGCACTAGAAGAAGCGGCAAGTATTAGACCTTTAAAAATAATTCCTGATGCAGGTGATGGTTCAACAGATGTAGGTGATGTAAGCTATGCCATACCCACTGTAGGTTTAAGCGCTGCTACTTGGATACCGGGCACACCTGCACATAGTTGGCAAGCAGTGGCTTGTGGTGGAACAGAGATTGGTACAAAAGGCATGTTAGTAGCTAGTAAAACAATGGCACTCACTGCAATTGATTTATTCAGCAATGCAAATATAATTAAAACAGCTACTGAAGAATTTAATAAAGCTAAGGGCAACTATAATTATAAAGCCATATTAGGCGACCGCAAACCAGCTTTGAATTACAGAGATTAGTTAGTAAAAGAAGCGTAATAAAAAATTTACGCTTCTTTTACTTTAACCTCTTATGATTTTTTCAAGGCACCCCATAAACGGGTGCCTTGATTTATTAAAGGGGTTTAATCAATGTTGGCTTCTGGGCGCATTTGAGGGAAGAACAACACATCTTGAATAGAAGGTTGGTTCAACATCATCATGCATAATCTATCTATACCAATACCAATGCCAGAAGTAGGTGGCATACCGTATTCTAAGGCTCTTAAAAAGTCGTGGTCGATAAACATAGCTTCGTCATCCCCGCGCTCCATTAAACCTAATTGTTCTTCGAAACGCTTTCTTTGATCAATAGGGTCATTTAACTCGGTATAGGCATTCGCTAATTCTTTACCATTCACCATTAATTCAAAACGCTCTACTAGGCCTTCCTTGCTTCGATGCTTTTTAGTAAGCGGGCTCATTTCAATAGGATAGTCAATGATAAAAGTGGGTTGTATATATTTAGGCTCACTGGTCGATCCAAAAATTTCATCAATTAATTTACCCTTACCAATAGTAGGTGCTACATCAATATGTAATTTTTTACAAACTTCTCTTAAAGCTGCTTCATCCATACCTGAAATATCAATACCTGTATTTTCTTGAATGGCCTCAATAATACTAATACGTCTATAAGGTGCTTTAAAATTTATTGTTTTATCACCCACTGTTAATTCAGTAGTGCCATGTAAGGTTATAGCAATTTTTTCAAAAAGCTGTTCCGTAATTTCCATCATCCATAAATAATCCTTGTAAGCTGTATACCATTCTAAAACAGTAAACTCAGGATTATGCGTACGGTCCATTCCTTCATTTCTAAAATTTCTACTAAATTCATATACCCACTCAAAGCCTCCCACAATTAATCTTTTCAAATATAATTCATTGGCAATACGCAAATAAAAAGGAACATCTAATGCATTATGATGTGTTGCAAAAGGCCTTGCTGCAGCACCTCCTGGAATTGCTTGAAGTACCGGTGTATCTACTTCTAAGGCACCTCTTGTATTTAAGAATTCACGAATAGTAGTCATAAGTAAAGTGCGCTTAGCAAAAGTTTCTTTTACAGAAGGATTGATAATTAAATCGGCATAGCGTTGACGATATCTAAATTCAGGATCTGTGACTGCATCAAATACATTTCCTTCCTCATCTCTTTTCACCACCGGAAGTGGCTTTAAAGATTTTGCTAATAAAGTAACTGTGCTTGAATGAACCGATATCTCTCCTGTTTTTGTAATAAAGACATACCCGGTAGAGCCAATTATATCTCCTAGGTCCATTGCATTTTTAGTAATAGCATCCCAATAAGACTTGTCTTCACCTGGGCAAATTTCATCTCTCTTAATATATAATTGTAAAATACCCTTATCGTCTTGAATTTTAACAAACAATACCTTGCCCTTATCATTCACACTCATAATTCTACCTGCTACACAAACAGCGGCATACTTTTCTTTATTTTCTTCGGTATAGTTTTCTTTGATATCATTAGAATAATGAGAAACAGGATATAAAGGAGCAGGGTATGGATTAATTCCAGCTGCCTCTAAATGGGCTAATTTTTCACGTCTTATAATTTCTTGTTCTGATAGCGATTGGCTCATTGATGTTATATTATTAGTGCAAAAGTAAAACTTAGCAGTCAATTAACGAAAGAAGCCTTCTTGAACCTCCTGATGACTTAAACTAATTAAATCGCTAGGCTGCATATCCTTTATAGTGAACCTGCCTATTTGAGAGCGAATTAATCTAAGTACAGGAAATTGCACTGCAGCAAACATTTTTCGTACCTGTCTATTCTTTCCTTCTTTAAGTTCAATCTGGGCCCAAGAAGTAGGGATATTTTTTCTGAATCGAATGGGTGGGTTTCTTTCAGGTACCGCGACATTGGGCTCTAAAAGACTCAACACTGCAGGCTGGCTTTTATATTTAATACCATTCACATTAATAAATACCCCCTTAGCGAGCTGCTTGGTAGCCTCTATAGTTAAATTGCCTTCCACTTGAACCCAGTAAGTTCTTTTATGTTCAAAGCTTGGATGCAATAGCTGATGATTCATTTTGGTATCGTTTGTTAAAAACAATAATCCTTCACTATCATAATCTAATCTTCCTACAGGATAAACATCTTTTGCAACTTCAATAATATCTTTTAAACATAATTTATTATCTGTCGAAGTAAATTGCGACAATACTTGAAAGGGTTTATATAATAAATAGTAGTCGCTCAATCTAGTAGTTCTTTTAATAACAAAGTCCCCCTGAATGCTCAAGAGGACCTCGTATATAGATGGGTTAGTAAGTATGGGAATCAGATTCCCTTCACAATATTAAATATACTTTTTTCTAATTCAAAAAATATTTTGAACAAATTTATTGACGTTATCCACAATTAGCCTATTTAAAGGCAATTTTAAAAAATATAATTTATATAAATTAATAGCTTGAATAAATAAAAAATAGAAGCTGCAATAAAAATAAAAATTGCTGAAACATTGATGAATAAAGGGTTTAATAAGATGCTACTTTAATTTCATTAGTTAACTACTTTTAATTTTATTCTAAAATTATTATAAAATAAGGGCCTATTTTTAAAGAGAAATGAGTGAAAAAGATTTTTTTACAAAAAAGGGGTATTACCTTTGATTTAGGCCAAAAACATACATATGAAGCTTTCTACACCCGTTTCGGTTAAATGGTTATCAACTCTAACCTCCTCTGAATTATTAGGTAATACTTCTTTAGAAATTACTGGAGTGAATGAAATTCATCAAGTTGAAAGCGGTGATATTGTATTTGTAGATCATCCAAAATATTATGATACTTGCTTAAATAGTGCAGCTACTTGTATCATTATTAATAATAAAGAGGTAAACATACCAGCAGGTAAGGCATTATTATTTTGTGAAGACCCCTTTGAAGCCTATATAAAAATTGTGCAGCATTTTAAACCCTTACAAATAAGCAATAAGCCTATTGATGAAAATGCAATTATTGGTGAGGGTACTGTAATTATGCCCCATGTATTTATAGGAGCGAATGTTGTTATTGGAAAAAATTGCTTGATTTACCCTAACGTAAGCATATTAGCAGATACTATAATTGGAGATGATGTAATTATTCAAGCAGGTACGGTTATTGGCAGCGATGCCTTTTATTATAATTCTAAAAAGAACCGAGCCGCCTGGTATAAAAAATTACTAAGTTGTGGCAGGGTTATTATTGAAAATAAAGTGGAAATAGGGGCTTGCTGTACTGTAGATAGAGGCGTAAGTGGAGATACTATTATAGGTATGGGCACCAAAATTGACAACATGGTGCACATTGGACATGATACTCAAATTGAAGCCAACTGTTTATTTGCAGCTCAAGTTGGTATTGCAGGAGGGGTTAAGATAAAATCGGGTGTAACTATTTGGGGCCAGGCAGGTGTAAATAAAACATTAACCATTGGAGAAAATGCAGTGGTTTTATCTCAGGCAGCTGTATTATCTAGTATTGAAGGCAATAAAGTATATATGGGATTCCCTGCAGAAGACGCTTCTATTAAAAGAAGAGAATTAGTTTGGATTCGTCGTATTCCTCAGCTTTGGAAAAAAATAATGGAAAAGTAGTAATATTCAAAGCACAATTTAAAAGACCTTCTAGCTAAGCTGATGTAATTCAGTTAACTCTGCACATACTCTTTTAATAGTGGTATCCATGCTACGATATTTAAAAGAAGGAAAGGCATTTAAAAATTTCTCATTATTAAAAAATACTTTAGCCTGCGCTGTAGCCGCTGTCTCTTTAGTAAGTAATGGTGTTTTTCCTGTAAATAAAGATTTTATAGCCTCTAATCTCCAAACAATAGCTGCTAACAAAGGCGTAACTTTTCTTGTAGGAGGTTTTTTAGTAAATGCATTTGCAATTTGTGTAAACACAGATTGATAACTTAAGTTTTCAGCACTTATAATATAACGTTCACCAACAATAGAACTATCCATTAATAATTGCATGGCATCTACTACATCAAGAACATCCACAAAACCACTGATACCATTAGTATACCAAGGGAACTGATTATAACTTGATTTAAAAATTTCAGAAGACCCTTTGTTCCAATCTCCTGCTCCAAATATAATTACCGGGTTAACTATAGCAACATTTAATCCTTCCGCCATTCCTCTCCACACTTCCATTTCTGCTAAGTACTTCGATTTACCATAAATACTATTACTAGTTGCTGGGGTCCAACTCATAGTTTCATCAATGGGAGCATCTTCTCTAATTCTACCAAGTGCCGCTACTGAACTTACAAATACTAACTTCTCTACTTTTTTATCAATACAAATATTAACCAGATTTGCAGTGCCTTCTTGATTGGCCTTCATCATTTCATCTGCTTTTTTAGGAGAGAAAGAAACAATAGCTGCACAATGATAAACTTGTTGAGTCCCTTCTATGGCAGCTTCTAAGGATACAATATCTAATAAATCACCTTCCACCCACTGCACTTGCTCAGCACCTTTAAAATGGGGTGGCTGTTTACGATACAATGCCCTTACCTTTTTCCCTTTGGCTACTAGCGATTGTATTAAATGAGCGCCTACTAGCCCACTAGCACCAGTTACAAAAATCATGGGCTATTTTTTATCTTTTAATAATTTGGAGATATCTTGCTTTAGCTGTTCAATTTCAAAAGCTTTTAAGCCATCATAAATTTTACCACGTACTTTACCTTCCCTATCAATTAATGCAAAAAACTGAGTATGTATAAATTGATCTTCTATTTTTTCTACATTATTTTTAGGATCATCTAATAAATAAGAACCACGTGCCATTAAATATAAACTATCTTTTCTGCCCGTTAAAAAAATCCATTTTTTAGTGTCAACCCCTAAAGAATCGGCATATTTTTTAAGAACTGGAACTGAGTCTGTGCCTGGGTTACAAGTATGTGATACAATTTGAAAATCGGGATCGGTTTTATAAATACTATAAATATCTTTCATATTGGTATTCAGCTTTGGGCAAATACCTTTACAAGTGGTAAAAAAATATTCTACTACTGTAATTTTATTGAGTAATTCTTTATCGCTAAAAGCCTTGCCATCCTGATTGGTAAAATGAAAAGGTTGAACATAGCTAAGTACAGGTAATTGTACTTTCCAATTATCGGTACCTTTAAACAAGAAATAGTAAAAGGCAGCAAGTAAGAGAGAGAAAAATATAATATAAGTTAGAAATTTTTTAGACATGCCGCTTTCGTTTTGAAGCCTAAAGGTAATATTATTTTAGGGCAATTATACTTAGGGGGAATTGAGTTATCTTTACACTATGTTTAAAAAATGGAATTGGGACGCTATTGGAATTGGAGCTTCGCTAGCCTGCGCCATACACTGCGCTTTACTACCCCTATTTTTTAGCAGCCTTCCATTATTAGGTATTAATATTTTACACAATACTCGTTTTGAGTTAGGCATGATTTTACTTTCTTTTGCTATTGGTGCTTATTCTTTATACCATGGCTATAAAAAACATCATCATTCCTATGGGCCCATTATTTTATTTACACTAGGCATTGCGCTTATGTTAAGTAGGATGATTTTTAGAAATATTGAAATAGTTTTATTATTTCCTGCCGCTTTTTTTATCATTATTGCGCATATAAATAACCATATGCGTTGTAGAGTGCATAACCACGCACATGCAGATGATTGTAACCATTAATTATTACTGGAATTTAACTAAGCAAGGCTATAACTCACTTCTCCGTCTTTTTCGTCTTTGATTTGAATGCCCATGTCCATTAATTGATTTCTGATTTTATCACTAGTGGCAAAATCTTTTCTAGATTTCGCCTCTTTGCGAATTTCAATTAATAATTGAATCACTCCATGTAGTTGTGCTTGATTGGTGCTCTCTAATACTTTTAGACCCAATATATTTTCAATGAATATAGTTAACTGTTTTTGTGTAAAACTCCAGCTTGCACCAGATATAGCGTCAGCTGCTATATGTTTGTCCTTTAAAGAATTAATTAAAGGTGCTATTTCAAATAAATTAGCAACCACTTTCGCAGTGTTTAAATCATCATCCATAAATTCATCTAATTCATTCACCCAAGTGATAAGTTGTTTATCTAAAACAGCATCAGAAGCTTTTGTATCGGCTGAAAAGCTTTGCGCTTTTAACCACTCATAGGCTTCCATTAATCTTTTAAGTGCTTTTTCGGAGGCTTGCAATGCCTCGTTGCTAAAATCTAAAGTACCGCGATATTGACTTTGTAAAATAAAGAACCTAACTGTCATGGGACTATAGGCCTGCGTTAAAATAGGATGACTGCCCTCAAATAGCTCGCTTAGCTTCACTACATTATTATAGCTCTTGCCCATTTTACGACCATTAATGGTAATCATATTATTATGTACCCAATAACGGGCAGGCATTTCATGATTGCATACTGTACTTTGTGCAATTTCACATTCATGATGTGGAAATTGTAAATCCATACCACCTCCATGAATATCAAATTGTTTACCTAAATATTTTGTGGCCATCGCCGAGCATTCAATATGCCAACCCGGAAACCCTTCACCCCAAGGGCTTTGCCAACGCATAATATGTTCAGCTGGTGCTTTTTTCCATAAAGCAAAATCTACTTTATTTTTTTTCTCCTCTTGATTATCTAACTCACGTGTGGTTTCTAATTGATCTTCTACATTACGCCCACTTAAAATACCATAAGGCTGATTTTTTTTAGAATAAACATTGTTATACTTGATGACATCAAAATAAACCGAGCCATTGGCTTCATAAGCAAATCCATCGGCCATGATTTTTTTAATCATTTCTATTTGCTCAACAATATGTCCAGTAGCTGTAGGTTCAATGCTAGGAGGTAAATTATTAAATTGCTCCATGGCCCAGTGGTATAAGTGCGTATATTTTTGCACTAGTTCCATAGGTTCTAGTTTTTCTAAAATTGCCTTAGTCGCAATTTTATCTTCCGCTTGTTTGCCTTCTTCTTCAAAATGCCCTGCATCGGTAATATTTCTAACATAACGCACTTTATACCCTTTATGCACTAAGTACCTATATAAAACATCAAATGTAATAAAGGGGCGTGCATGCCCTAAATGACTTTCCCCGCTTACCGTAGGACCACAAACATACATGCCTACATAAGGTGCATTAATAGGTTCAAAAACTTCTTTTTGACGTGTAAGGGAATTGTATAATTTAAGTGGCATAGTTCGTATTGCCTCAAAGATATTTTATTTTAAATTAAATAGGTTAAATCTTATTTAAAATAAAGGGGGCTACTTCTTTAAAATAAGATCGGCCATGATCATATGATGATCGCTCAGGTTTTCATCTATCGAATCCCATCCCCTAATCTCCCAATCACTACTGGCTAATATATAATCAATTCTTAAAGTGGGAGAGATGCCTAAATAAGTAGCACCAATACCAAAACCTTTTTCTAAAAATGCATCCTGCCAATTTCCTTTAATAGTTTTATAAGTATAGGAACTGGGGACATCATTAAAATCGCCAGTGATAATAGCTGGATAATTAGTTCTAGCAAGATGGGTTTTTACTAGGTCGGCTTGAACAGCACGTTCCATAAAGGCAGTACGCATTTTTCGGAGTACCCCCCTTTTCCCATTTAAAGAAATAGAATTAGCCATGGTAGATTGATCCATAGCTTCAAAATCGTTTTGTTTAAATCGATAAGAAGCCAAATGAGTGGTGAATATTTGAATGGTATCGTCTCCTTTTAAAATAGTGGCACTAATTAAACTTTCTCCACTTATAAATGGGATACGCTCTGCTTTAAGTATTTTATATTTTGAATAAATAATGGAGCCTGCATAATAATCATTTTGGAAAACTTGAAAATCTTTGGAAAAAAAATAATAAGGATATTTTTTAATAAAATAAGTGGCATGATTTGCAATATCATTAGGCCTTTCATTGGTATTGTATTCTTGTAAGCAAATAATATCAGGATTCCATTTTTGAATAGAATAAGACATATCCTCCGTGCGTAGTTTCAAATTACTTGAAGCATTTACACCATTAAAGCCTTTTACATTCCAACTTAATACACGTAAAACATTTTCTTTTCTTTTTTGTGCAAAAGGTGTACCCGGATGCCATGCAAATACAGACCATACCACTTGCCAACCAAGAAAAAATGTACCCAAAGGAAGTAGGCTCATAATAGGCTTAGCCATTAACCAAAAAATACATAATAGAATTTCAATGACAATTAAATAAGGTGCCATTAAACCTAAAAATCCGTTGATCCAAATAAAAGAGGAAGGTGTAAAAAAGGGTGGGTATAAAAATAAAAAAGAAACCAATAGATTAAAAAAAAGAAAAACTTTTTTCCCAAAATTTCTTGCCCTAGATTTTTTTGCCATGCGTATAGGGTTGTAAATACTTTTTATTTTTTAGGAGCTAAACTATTATTTAACAAAGCTAATAGTTGATGCATCCATTTACCTAAATCTCTGTCTTTATTTAATAACATTACATACAGAAGTCCTGTACTAGCTGCTACTAAATAACTTACTAGTAAAGGAAAACTAGCATGCTCCAGGCTCAGGGCTTGTACAATAAAGTAAATTAAAACCAATATCCATACAGGTATGCCTTTGCCTATATTTTTAAGTAGTCGGTACTGGGGTGAAATACTCACCACTGTCATGGCCAATGCCATTACGCCCACTTGCGCACCCAATATAGGTGCATCAGCGCCTAATAAAATATAAATAAGTCCCGCTAGAATACCTGCATAAAAATAAATTGGGAAAATATGTTTGTTAGCAGATTGCTCTTGTAAAATAAGACCAAAAGCTACTAACCAAATCATATTAGTGAGTAAAACCCAAAATCCATCATGCACCCAATAATATGTTAAGAGGGTCCAAGGTTGATGTAAAAATTCAGATGGACTACTTGCTAAAATACTAGGTTGCATTATTTGCGCATAGAATTGTTCTAAAGGAAGGCTATTTAAATAATAGACCACTTTTAAAAATCCAATGATAGCATATACTACTAAGTTAATAGAGAGTAACGCAATTAAAGCATTATTGTCAGCGCCTAGTAAAGGCTTTGTTGATTTTTCGTTTTGCATTAGTAAGAAGGTCCTTTCTTTTTCCAAATATACACTAATATAAATCCAATGATAGCACCACCTACATGGGCCCATCTTGCAACATTATCCCCTGCTGAATTTTGTATGCCTTTATATAGTTCAAATGCAAAATAAGCAATACCTAACCACTTTGCTTTTACAGGAAATAGAAAATAAATATAGATATAGGTATTAGGAAATAAATAAACAAAGGCAATTAAAATACCAAAGACAGCACCACTTGCACCTAGGGTAGCAGTACCAACTGTTTTATTATAATAAGTAGTAATTAAGTCCATAAGTTGTGGTGCTAAACCAGGCGTTGAAAGACTAACTTTATTGTCGGCAAGAATTTGTGTAAGTGGAATATGATGCCTAGCCGAATAATTATATACAGCCTCCGTAAAACCAGATACATTGGTTTTACTAAGTTGTAATAAACGTTCATATTCTGCAGTTAAGGGCACTAATTGATAAGACAATATAGCTAAATGTATTACCGCAGCACCTACACCACAAAGCATATAAAAAAGTAAAAACCTTTTAGGGCCCCATAGATTTTCAAGAATAGAACCAAACATCCATAAAGCAAACATGTTGCCTAATATATGTCCAAAGTCTCCATGCAAGAACATATGGGTAATTAATTGCCAAGGCTTATATAAATCGCTCTGCCAAGCATGTAAAGCAAAATAATCTTCAAAAGAAAAAGTACTTGTAGGTCCTGCAAAAGTATTTTGAGCTAAAAAAACTAACCCATTAATAATTAATAAATTTTTTATAATAGTTGGAAGGACTTCAAATCGGGTAGGCCTAAATTGCGTCATGCTTTATAATTTGTGTATGATGATTATAGTAAATCTTTTCTTTTTAATTGAACTACATTTTCTATATGAAGTGTATGCGGAAACATATCTACAGGTTGGATTTTAGTAACCATATACTTTTCATTTAATAAAGATAAGTCTCTTGCTTGTGTTGCAGGGTTGCAACTTACATACACGATTATAGGTGCACCCATAGCCAATAATTTATGTACTAGTTTTTCGTGCATGCCTGCTCTAGGCGGATCGGTAATAATTACATCTGGTTTGCCTTGGGTTTCAAAAAAAGTATCGTCACATATTTTAATGACATCGCCTGCAAAAAAAGCAGTGTCTGTTAAGTTATTTAAACTTGCATTTATTTTAGCATCTTCTATCGCTTCTTCTACTACTTCAACGCCAATAATTTTTTTTGCATTTTTACTACAAAATATACCAATACTTCCTGTACCACAGTATAAATCATAAACAATTTCTTTACCAGTCAGTTCGGCAAAATCACGGGTGACTTGATATAGTTTTTCTGCTTGTTTGGAATTAGTTTGAAAGAAAGATTTAGGACTTATCTTAAATTGGAAGTCTTCTAAGTACTCTGTGATATAGCCGCTACCTGAATATACTTGAGGCAGGAGGTCCTGCATACTATCGTTGCGTTTGCCATTAATGGTATATAATAAAGTAGTAATTTGAGGGAAGCGTTCTAATAAAATTTTAAATAATGCTTCACGTTTTTCTTTGTCCTCATAGCCTAAAATTAAATTCACCATCCACTCTCCCTTGGTGGTATTGCGAATAAACATATTACGCACCCAACCGTTATGCTCTTTAATATTATAAAAAGGCATTTTATTTTCAATGGTAAAATTTACCACCGCTTTTCTTAAATCATTGGTAGGCTCTTCTTGTAAATAACATTTATCTACTTCTACTACTTTTTCGAAAAAACCTCTAGCATGAAATCCTGCCACCCCAGGCGCTTTTTCAAGCACAGTCATATCGCCATTTTCAGCAGCTGCCTTCATGGCTTTAAACTCTGAAAAAGGAATAAATTTTTCAGTAGCAAAAGTATATTCCACTTTATTTCTATAACCTTGGGTTTGTTCAGCACCCATAATAGGGGGAATAGGAGGCAGTGGTACTTTAGCAATTCTTGTTAAATTGTCTACCACTTGTTTATGCTTATACACCAACTGTTGCTCATAAGGAAGCATCTGCCATTGACAACCGCCACATACTCCAAAATGGCTACAAAAAGGAGTAACTCTAATTTTTGAATAAGAATGAAAATGTTTGACAAAGCCCTCTGCCCAATCGGATTTGTTTTTTTGTAATTGAATATCGACAATATCACCCGGTACTGCACCTTCTACAAATATGACTTTACCATCTACTCGAGCTAATGCCTTACCCTCTGCGGCATAATCTTCTATTAATACTTTTTCTAATAAAGGGGCGGGTTTAAATTTTCTCACGGAAACAAAGGTACTACCCAAGCATTATATTTAAGGTATATATTGTTATTTTTACTCAGCTTTTATAAAGAAAATAAAACAAGGATCTAATGAGAAAATTAGTAGTTGCATTCATGGCGGGTTTTCTATTACCAAATTTGTTAATAGCGCAAAATACGAAGCCTACAACAGCTACAAGCGCTAAACCTATTGGTCACTCTATAGAAATAGTTTTGAAGCCTTATCAAAATACAAAAGTGTATATAGGTACGAATTATGGAAGAAATAGGGTTTTAGCAGATTCTGCATTACTAAATGATAAAAGCGAAGGCGTTTTTAAATCTACTACAAAATTAACACCGGGTATTTATTTTCTAGTCTCTCCAAAGTATTCAATTCTTTTTGATTTTTTAGTAGATGAATCACAACATTTTAAAATTATTGCAGATACGCTTTCGCTTAATGCATTTCAAATTATAGGCTCTAAAGAAAATGAAATTTTTAAAGCTTACTCAAAATCAATCAATGATTTAGGGATGCAGTTAAGTAGTATTGAAAATAAATATAAAACTGCCACCAATGCCAAAGATTCTGCCAGTTTTAAAGAATTGTATTTAACAAAAGATAAAGAAGTGAAAGCCGCTAGAGCAAATGTGATTAAAACATATCCAGGTTCTATGACTAGCTTCTTTTTAAATGTGATGCAGCGTCCAGAAGCCCCTGCCATACCTACAATCAATGGTAAGCTAGATTCACTCTATCCTTATTATTATGTAAAAAATCATTTTTGGGACAATGTTATTTTTAATGATAACCGATTAATTCGCACGCCTTTTTTTGAAGATAAGTTAGATGAATATTTTAAAAATTATGTTTCACGCGAACCCGATTCTATCATTGAGGAAGTTCAGTATATGTTAACGGTAGCAAAAACAGGTAAAGAAATTTATCCTTTCTTACTATTTAAATTTACGAATAAATATATTGCTCCAGAATTTATGGGACAAGAAAAAGTTTTCTTACACTTGTTTCAAAACTTTTTTGCTAAAGGCGATACAGTACTTTTAAATGAAGCCTCTAAAAAATCTATCACGGAAAGAGCCTATAGTATGATGGCTAATCAATTGGGCTTAGCAGCGCCTAGCTTGATTATTAATACGCCTGAGAATAAAAAAATATCTTTATACGATCAAAAAGCACCTTACACCTTTCTTGCCTTTTGGGACCCAACTTGTAGCCATTGTAAAGTAGAAATTCCAAGATTAGATTCTTTTTATAAGGCTACTTGGAAAGACTTACAAGTGAAAATATTTTCAGTCAATATTAATTTTAAAGAATTGGCTGCTTGGAAAAATTTTATACACGAAAATCATTTAGAAAATTGGACCCACGCCTATCAAACAGAGGAAGATTTAAATAAAGAAATTAAAGCGGGGCTGCCCACTACTATTCGTCAACAGTATGATGTTTTTAAAACACCTACTTTTTATTTATTAGATGTGAATAAAAAAATTATTGCTAAAAACTTAAGTTTAGAACAATTCAACGATTTTTTAAAAAACGCAAATAATAAATCAGCGCCAAAAAAATAACTATACTAAAATACTGCAGCCACTACATTTTTAACTACCTGTGGCTTGCCTAGGGTATAGTAATGTAAAACCGGTACACCTGAGGCTTTCAGCTCCTTACTTTGCATAATTAACCATTCAGTTCCTACTTGCTCGCAAGCTTCGTCGGTGGTGGCTGCTAACATCGCATTTTGTAAATCCGAAGGAATGTCTACATAAAAAATACTAGGTAAAATAGTTAGTTGCTTTTTATTGGTAATGGGTTTTAGTCCTGGAATAATAGGAACAGTTATACCAATACTTCTACACGCCTCCACATAATCAAAATATTTTTTGTTGTCAAAAAACATTTGTGTCATAATATATTCTGCACCTGCATCTACTTTTGCTTTTGCACGCGCTAAATCAAATTCCATACTAGGCGCTTCAAAATGTTTTTCGGGATAGCCGGCCACGCCCATACAAAAATTAGTCTTGCTTCCATTCACAATATCTTTGTCTAAATATTCTCCTTTATTCAATCCAACCACTTGTTCTAATAATTCTATGGCTTGCTTATTACCATTGGGCTCTGGAATAAATGTCTTTTGATTTCTTTCAGCATCACCTCTTAATACCAATAAATTATCAATTCCTAAAAATTGTAAATCAATTAAAGCGTCTTCTGTTTCTCTTTTGGAAAATCCTCCACAAATAATATGGGGTACTGCATCTACATTATAATGGTTCATAATAGCCGCGCAAATACCTACCGTACCTGGACGCTTGCGTACATCTACTTTTTCCTGTGTGCCATCTTCTTTTGTTCTTAAGATAGTTTCACTTCGATGATAAGTTACATTAATCCATGAAGGCTTAAATTCCATTAGAGGATCTAAGTGTTCATATATGTAAGAAATGGTTTTACCTTTTAGAGGAGGTAGTACCTCAAATGATACCAAAGTATCTTTGGCTTTCGCCAAATGTTCCGTAACCTTCATATTCAATTTGCTTTAATAGTGTTTGGGTTGTCTCTAAATAGAGACCTAACGCAAAACGCTATAGCGCAAAAATATATAATATTATTAAGCTATGGGTCGAAAAGCCCTATTTACCCTTATTTTTGTATAAATTTCTATTGTGATACTCGCCATACATACCGATAAACTAATAAAGCAATACAAGGGCCGCAAAGTGGTAGACCAAGTAAGCATTTCTGTGAAACAAGGTGAGATTGTGGGCTTATTAGGACCCAATGGTGCGGGCAAGACCACCACTTTTTATATGGTAGTGGGTTTAATTGCTCCCGATGAAGGGCGCGTTTTTCTAAATGAGGAAGATATTACCAAACTACCAATGTATAAAAGAGCACAAATGGGCTTGGGCTATTTACCTCAAGAAGCCAGTGTATTTAGAAAGTTAACGGTTGCAGATAATATTATGGCCGTTTTAGAAATGACTAAACTTACAAAGGGAGAAAGAGAATATAAATTAGAAAGTTTATTGGATGAATTTAATTTACATCAAGTTCGTAATAATAATGGAGATAGTTTAAGTGGGGGGGAAAGAAGAAGAACTGAAATAGCAAGAGCGCTTGCAGTGGATCCAAAATTTATTTTATTAGATGAACCTTTTGCAGGAGTAGATCCTATTGCAGTGGAAGATATACAATCCGTAGTGGCTAGATTAAAATTAAAAGATATTGGTATTTTAATTACAGATCATAATGTAAACGAAACGCTTTCTATTTGTGATAGAGCTTATTTATTAATAGAGGGAAAAATATTTAAACATGGTACTGCGGAAGAGTTAGCAGAAGACGATCAAGTGCGTCGTTTATACTTAGGCACCAACTTTGAATTAAAACGCAAAGACTGGATCATTGAAATGGGCCAGAAAGCAAGATAAGCAAGCTATGAAAATATTTAGCCCCGCATTGTCAAGATTAGCCCGCCTTCGTTATGGGCAAATTGAAAATTGGGTAAACGACCCGATAGCTGCTCAAAGAGAAGTATTACAGGATTTAATTACACATGGTCAGTATACACAGTTTGGTTTAAAATATCAATTTGCAGAAATATTTGATATCCGAAAATTTAAAGCTACTGTTCCTATTCATGAATACGAAGACCTCAAACCTTATATAGAACAAATATTAGAAGCAGAAGAAGGCGTGCTCTGGAATACGCCAGTACAATGGTTTGCAAAAAGTAGCGGTACAACTAGTGATAAAAGTAAATTCATTCCACTTACTAAAGAAAGCATTGAAGATAATCATTTCCAAGCATCTAAAGATGTACTTACTAGTTATTATCATGCACTACCTAATAGTGATTTACTCACCGGAAAGTCTTTAGTGATTGGAGGAAGTCATCAAGTGCATCCCATTAAAGATGATATTCAATATGGAGATTTAAGTGCAGTTTTATTACAAAATTCTCCTTTCTGGGCGGGTTTAATTCGTACACCAGAATTATCAATTGCCTTAATGGATGAGTGGGAAAATAAAATAGAAAGCTTAGCACAAAGCACCATTGAAGAGGATGTCACTTCTATTGCAGGTGTGCCTACATGGACCTTGGTTTTATTAAAAAGAATTTTAGAAATTACGGGTAAGGCAAATATAAAAGAAGTGTGGCCCAATTTTGAATTATATATTCACGGTGGTGTTTCATTCACGCCTTATAAAGAACAATTTAAAAAAGTAATTGGCCCACATTGTAATTATATAGAAATATATAATGCCAGCGAAGGATTTTTTGCGGCGCAAGATAGAATTAATGAAGAAGGTATGTTACTCTATTTACAACATGGTATATTTTATGAGTTCATGCCAATTGAAGAATATGGGAAGCCACATCCCATTACATATGGATTAAATAAAGTGGTAATTGGAAAAAATTATGCGATTGTAGTTAGTACCAATGGGGGTTTATGGCGTTATTTAGTGGGAGACACTATTCAATTTGTTAGTATAAGTCCTTATAGAATAAAAGTAAGCGGTAGATTAAAACAGTTTATCAATGCTTTTGGAGAAGAGCTTATTGCAGATAATAGTGATAAGGCCATTAGTGAAACCTGCACTACATTAGGACTTACTATTAAAGAATATACCGCGGCGCCTATTTATATGTCTGACCAAAATTCAGGAGCCCATGAATGGTTAATTGAATTTGATGAAAACCCCAAAGACATGGAAGCCTTCACTCTTTTATTAGATAAAAATTTACAAGCAGCCAATAGCGACTATGAGGCAAAGAGACACAAAAATATTGCATTAGGTTTACCTCAAATTACGGCAGTGAAAGCAGGTTGTTTTCATGAATGGCTCAAACAAAAAGGGAAACTAGGTGGACAACATAAAGTGCCAAGACTATCCAATGAGCGTAAATTTATAGACGAAATAAAATTAATTCACCGAGCTAGATAATAAAAAATAAAATGATTGATGCCTTAGGTTGGATTGCGACCGCTGTTGTAGTAGGTTCATTTGGAATTCAGAATCAAAGAAAGCTAAGAATCATCAACATGTCCGGTAGTATTCTTTGGATTGGCTATGGTTTTTTAAAACAGGATAATCCTATTATATTTGTGAATATTAGTATTATACTAATGCATACTTATTGGTTTATTAAAAATAAAAAATAATGAAATTATTAGCAGGAAAAGTAGCCATTGTAACCGGAGCCGCTAGAGGCATTGGTGCATCGATTGCTTTAAAATTAGCAGAGCAAGGCGCCCATATCGCATTCACCTATGTGAGCGGTAGTAGTGCCGAGAAAGCAAATAGTTTAGTAGCCGAAATAGAAAAATTAGGTGTGAAAGCAAAAGCCTATCAAGCCAATGCAGCAGATTTCGCTGCCTGTGAAAATTTTGTGAATGATGTAGTAGCAAGTTTTGGTACTTTAGATATTTGTGTGAACAATGCAGGTATATCTAAAGATAATTTATTATTACGTATGAGCCCGGAACAATGGGATGATGTGATAAATACGAATTTGAAAAGCGTATACAATATGACTAAACAAGTCATTCGCCCCATGATGAAAGCAAAAAAAGGTAGTATTATTAATATGAGTTCAATTATTGGTATTCGTGGTAATGCCGGACAGAGTAGTTATGCAGCAAGTAAGGCGGGTATCATTGGATTTACAAAGTCAATTGCTCTAGAAATGGGAAGTCGTAATATAAGATGCAATGCCATTGCACCTGGTTTTGTAGAAACAGATATGACGCATTATTTAAATGAGGGTGACGCAGGAAAAGCTTTCTTGGATAAAATTCCTTTAGGTCGTTTTGGTAAAGTAGAAGAAATTGCAAACACTACTTTATTTTTAGCAAGTGATTTAAGTAGCTATATCACAGGACAAGTAATTAGCGCTTGTGGTGGTTTGAATATTTAAATTCTTGCATCAATTTCTTTTTTTAAATTGGCGTAAATACTTTCTACTGTTCCTTCTCCTGTTATACCTACTACTTTATTAAACTGTGCATAGTAAGTTGCGACCGCTGTTGTTTTATCGTGGTACTCTTTAATTCTTGCACGAATTATAGTTTCATTAGTATCATCACTTCTTCCAGATGTTAAACCACGGCCTAATAATCTTTTTACTAATTCTTCTTCACTCACCTCTAAAGCCAAAACTAGATTAATTTCATTGTTTTTCTCTTTCAATAAAGCATCTAAGGCAATACACTGTGCAGTTGTGCGAGGAAAGCCATCAAATAAAAAACCTTTAGCATCTGAACGGGCATCCATAAAATTTCCCACCATGCCAATTACAACAGCATCAGGAACTAATTGACCTGCGTCCATTAAACGTTTGGCTTCCATACCTAATTCGGTTTGATTCGCAATTTCTGTTCTTAATAAATTTCCAGTACTAAGGTGTTGTAAGCCAAAAGATTCAATGATATTTTCACTTTGCGTTCCTTTTCCACTACCTGGAGGGCCAAATAAGATTAAATTAAACATGCTGTTGAGTTGAGTTCAAAGATACAGAACTGACTTAAATTTTGATTAAATTCGATAATACTATTATTTTATAATTTTCTAAACAAAAAACATGAATAGTTGTTAGTATTTTTAACATTGAAATAAGGTCTATGTATAAAATCATCTTTTGTTTACTATTATTAAGTTCAGGGGCTTGCTCTCAGGGACCCAATAATAGTCCATTAAAAAAAGCTTCTATGTCAACAAATCAAAACAAGTATTATTCTACTACTAGTAAAGAAAAACTAATATTACCAGATAGTGTATGGAAGCAAGTCTTGTCGCCAGAAGTATATCAGATTGCAAGACTGAAAGGAACCGAAAGGCCTTTTAGTAGTGCTTTTGAAACAAGTAAGGAAGTAGGCACTTTTCATTGTGCTGCCTGCGGTAACCCTTTATTTAAAAGTACAGCAAAGTTTGAAAGTGGTTGCGGCTGGCCTAGTTTTTTTGAGCCTATTACTAAAGGCTCTATTATATATTTACCCGATAACTCACATGGTATGATGCGTACCGAAGTAGAATGTGGAAAATGTAAAGCCCATTTAGGACATGTATTTGAAGATGGTCCGCCTCCCACAGGACTTCGTTACTGTATTAATGGAGTGGTACTAAGTTTAGAAAAATAATTTTGTCTTGGCTTAAGAAGTTTTATTTATGCAGCAGAAGCCACTGAACTTGCTTTATTTTTTTTCGTAAAATAATACATCGCATAGAGTGTTATGAATACACCTACAAAAGAAAGTATCATCACACTTTGTGAAAAAAATGCTGTCCATTTTATTTTAAGACTCATTCCTTCTTTGGCTAGCATAACGCTCACACTTCCTACATAACCTACTGAGTCGGCCACATATATAAAGAAGCCTGCATTGCCTTTCATAGAAAAGGCTGCAATAAGTCGATCAAAGAAAATAGAATTGAAAGGTATATACACTAAGTATAAACCTAGTCCTACCCATATCATCCACCAGAAAGGATCTAATAATTGATATGAAAAATAATAAGTAGAAACGCCAGCAATTATAAAACCTAGTAAAATAAAAATATGGGCTACCATTAAAGCTTTGAAACTATTTTTTATAAGCACCACAGCTCCCATTATAATTAAAATAAAAATAGTAATAGGAATTTCAGTTTGCGTAAAAATAGCGGGCCTTGAACTAAAACCCATCTCCTTCCACATATCTGCAGAAAAATTATCACGTATATCTCTAAAAATGGTGGCGAATAAATAAATAGCTACAAAAGCAATAATACCTGGTAAATATTGTTTTAATAAAAACTTACGTTCAACACCGGTCATAGGTATTCGTTTTGTTCTAAGCATTTCATCCTCTTCAGAAGGAGGCGGTACTTTTTCTAAACCATACACACATATAATAAGGGGTAAAGCAAAAACCAATCCAGTACAAAAAGGAACCCAAAATTCTGTAATATGATATTGCGCCATTAACCAAGCCCCCACCGACTTTACCCAACCAGATGAAAAAATAAAACTTACTGCCAATGCAGCCCCAATAAAATCGGTACTCTTTCGTCCTTCCACATAAGAAAAAACAACACCCCATAACATGCCTAATGGAAATCCATTTAAAAATAAAAATATAACATTATAAGGTGCAGGCACGATGGCAAACAACAACCAAGCCAGCCAAGAAATACCTGTTAATAAAAAAATAATTTTATACCTATTTACTTTTTGAAGTCCTGAGATAAATTTAATACCATAAAACTTAGCCAACATATAGCCTAGCATTTGACTTATAACTAGTGCTGTTTTATAAGCAATAGGACCAAAGGTTAATCCGTCAAATGTGCAAACAGTAAAAGATTTTCTAAAACCAAAAACAAATACATAAGTACCAAAAGAAACAAGGGCTGCATAGAGTGCAATGGATTTATCTTTGGATAGCAATGGCATATTTATTTTTTTTAATAGACTTCTCAAATTTACATTTTATACATGTATAATATTGACTAAATTAGTGTTTTATGAAACGACCTTCTATTTGTATTTCTCCCATTGATTGGGGCCTTGGACATGCCACTAGGTGTATAAGCCTTGTCAAGGCCTTTGAGAAATTAGGATACAAGGTTTATATTGCCACCGAAGGATATCATGAAGCCATTTTAAAAGAAGCCATCCCCAATGCACATTTTTTACATTTAAGAGGTTACAGAATCAAATATACTAAATGGGGGTTTATACTTCCCCTTATTTTACTTTTTCAATTACCTCAAATTATATACAGCATAATTTATGAAAACAGTTGGTTAAAAAAAGCGCAAGCAAAATATCAATTTAATTTGATTGTTTCAGATAATCGCTTTGGATTTTATCATAAAAAAGTACCTAGTATTTTTATAACCCATCAGCTGAATTTACAAATGTATTTTGCTTGGGCTACTAATTTATTTCAAAAACTACAATATGCTTGGTTAAAAAAATATACTGCTTGTTGGATTCCAGACATAGATGGCACCAATAATTTATCAGGCATTTTAGCTAATCCAAAAAAGAAGCCTAGTATACCTTTATGGTATATGGGTTGTTTGTCTAGACTAATAGATGAACCCATTTATATTACCTCTAATAATAGCAGTTCTTTTCAAAGCGCAACAGGGCATAATGAAAATAGAATAGTTTTTTTAGGAATTGTTTCAGGGCCTGAACCACAAAGAACCTTGCTTGAAAATTTATTATGGGAAGCAGGTAATACCTTAGATATTCCATTTGTAGTCATTGCAGGCACCCCTTCTAAAGAAGAGCCTAATAAAATAATTGCAGAAAATAAAAACGCGATACTTTATGCACATTTAGCCGCTCCTGAACTAGTAAAGGAAATTAAAAGAGCAGATTATATTATTTGTAGAGGGGGCTACACCACTTTAATGGAATTAATTCCTTTTGAAAAAAAATTAATTTTTATTCCTACCCCTGGGCAAACAGAACAAATGTATTTAGGAAAATTATGGCAAGAAAAAAAATGGGCACTCTGTTATGCACAAGAAAATTTTAAATTAAATATTGCTTTAGAAGAAGCAAAAAGTTTTCATTTTAAACAAGCGCCCTTTAAAGCTTTTTCCATAGAAGCCCTTGAGGCTGCTATAAAGCAGTTATCTTTATAAATATGTCCATTCAAAAAATTAATATTGATAATTTTATAATTGAAACAAGCACAAGCATTGTTTCAAGCATCATTATAGATGTAAGAAGCCCTGCAGAGTTTGAACATGCACATATTCCTTCTGCACTTAACCTCCCTTTATTTGATAATGAGCAGCGTGCTATAATTGGTACTACTTATAAAAAACAAAGCAGGGAAGCGGCTATCAAGGCGGGTTTACCGCTTTTTGGAAAGAAGATGCTACCCATGATTGAGACCGTGGAGGCTTGGATAAAGGATAGACAAAAAGAAAATGATGTCACTAAGCCCATTATATATGTTCATTGTTGGAGAGGCGGCATGCGCAGTGCAGCAGTGGCTTGGTTATTAGATTTATATGGCTATAAAGTCATTCAATTAACAGGAGGCTATAAAGCTTATAGAAATTGGGTGCTTGCACAATTTACAATTACTTACCCTTTAAAAGTTTTAGGTGGTTACACCGGCTCTGGTAAAACAGAAATTTTACAGGCCTTAGACAAAAGAAATTATGCAGTGATAGATTTAGAAGGGCTAGCACATCATAAAGGTTCGGCCTATGGTGCTATTGGGCAGTTACCGCAACCAAGTCAAGAAATGTTTGAAAATATTTTAGCTGAAAAATTATTTGAAGTAAATAAAAAACAAAAAAGTATTTGGATAGAAGATGAAAGTCAAAGAATAGGTACTGTTTTAATTCCTACACCCCTATTTCATTTGATGAGAAATAGTACTTGTTATTTTATGACCATCCCTTTTGAGCAAAGACTAAACTTTATTGTTGAAGGCTATGGAAGCTTTGATCAAAAAAGTTTAATAGAGGCAACGATGCGCATTCAAAAAAGATTAGGCGGCCTAGAAACAAAGACAGCTATTGATTTTATTACAGCTGGTTCTTTAAAAGAGGCTTTTTCTATTTTATTAAAATACTATGATAAGTGGTATGAAAAAAATACAAAAAATGAAGAACTTCCTAAAATAAAACTAATTCCCGTTTCCTCTGAAATAGTGGATCCAAATTATAATGCCCTTTTATTAGAAAAAATAGGTGAATGATGTCAACATCATTCTTTACTTAACTTTTTTAGTTATCTTCAGCTTTATAAATTATGCAACAAATACTTGCTTGGTGGATGTTCACCATTAGAGGCTGGAAAATTGAAGGAAAATTTCATTTTGAATTACCTAAGTCAATTATTATAGTAGCACCACATACACATTGGGTTGATTTTTTTATAGGGCTCGCGGTTCGTAAAAAATTACACTTTGAGTTCGTACATTTTTTAGGCAAGAGTGAACTTTTTTGGCCACCATTAGGTTGGTTTTTACGTTCTTTGGGCGCATACCCTGTCGATAGAAAGCAGAATCATAATATGGTAGACCAAGTTGTGGCTATTTTTAATAAAAAGGAAAAGTTTCACCTTGCTCTTTCTCCTGAAGGGACCCGTAAAAAAGTTACAAAACTAAGGTCTGGTTTTTATCATATTGCAAAAAATGCCCAAATTCCTATCGTGATGGTGGGTTTTGATTTTGCCCAAAGAAGAGTGGTTTTTGCTGAGCCCTTTTTTGCGTCTGACGATGAAAAAGCAGACAAACACAATATTGTGCAGTTTTTCAAGCAATTCAAGGGCTATATTCCTGAATATGGGATCACAGAAGACCTAGAAAATTAGTCCTTGGTTTAACAAAATATTGTTTTTCCTTATAAACTATATTAGTATTTTTGTCCTAGACCTATTTATATTCATTTTAAATAAAACAGATACAGTATGAAAAGTAAAATTTTTTTAGCGCTTGCGGTTCTTAGCATTGGTGCTTATTCTTGCGTAAGTCCTAAGAAATTGCAAGATGCAGAAGCTAAATACGGCCAGTTAAATGGAGCTTATGCCGATTTACAAGGTAAATACCGTGATGCACAAGATGCAATCACTAAAAGTAAAGCAGATGCTGAAAGAGCTTCTGATAAAACAAAGTCATTACAAAGCACAATTGACGAATTAAATAAACAAGTCGATTTCTTAAAATCAAATAATAATGTTGTTTTAAGTCAATTAAAAGATATGTCTGTTGTGACAGGTGCACAAGCAGAAAGTATTAAAAAATCATTAGAAAATATTGGTGCTAAGGATTTATATATTCAAGGTTTACAAAGTTCAATGGCACGTAAAGATTCTATCAACATGAACTTGGTGATGAATTTGAAAGGTGCGATTGGCGATTTAAACGATGGAGATATCAATGTAAAAGTAGATAAGGGTGTTGTTTATGTTGACATTTCGGATAAATTATTATTTAAAAGCGGTAGCTTCAATATTACTGATAAAGCAAAAGTGGTTTTAGGTAAAGTCGCTAAAGTATTGGCCGCACAACCTACTATTGAATTTATGGTAGAAGGCCATACCGATTCTAAGCAATTAATTAGCGGTGGAAGTTTAATGGAAGACAACTGGGATTTAAGTGTAAAAAGAGCCACTACAATTGTGCGTGTTTTACAAGACACTTATGGCATCGATCCTAAGCGTATGACAGCAGCTGGTAGAAGTGAATACATTCCTGTTAATGAAAACGATACGCCAGAACATAGAGCAGCGAATCGCAGAACAAGAATTGTAATTCTTCCTCAATTAGATCAATTTTTTCAATTATTAGAGAAGAAATAGTTTCTATTCTCTGTTTTAAAATAATGTAAACCCTTTCCGTTCATTCGGGAGGGGTTTATTTTTTATAATGAGGGGTCTAGCCCGTATCTTCGCAACATGCAAGAAGCGTATTTGAATGGTTTAAACGAGAAGCAATTAGAGGCAGTATTACATATTAAAGGACCTTTGATGATTATTGCTGGTGCAGGAAGTGGTAAAACAAAAGTCTTAACCACCCGTGTGGCGCATCTTATGCATAGCGGCGTTGATTCATTTAATATATTGGCACTCACTTTTACCAATAAGGCTGCGGCAGAAATGAAAGAGCGAGTTGAAAAAGCGCTAGGTAATACCGATGCAAGAAATTTATACATTGGTACTTTTCATAGTGTGTTTGCAAGAATACTCAGGGCCGAAGCAGACAAACTTGGATATCCAAAAAGCTTTACCATTTATGATACCGATGATTCCAGATCAGTAATTAAAGCAGTAGTGAATGATATGGGTTTAGATGATAAATTATACAAACCCAATATTGTACACAATCGTATTTCTAGCGCTAAGAATGCTCTAGTGGGTCCGACTGAATATGCGATGGATACTTTTTTAAAGCAAGAAGATGCAAGATCTAACCGACCCGCTATTGCTGAAATTTATGCAAGTTATGCAGCACGCTGTTTTAAAAACGGTGCAATGGACTTTGATGATTTACTTTTTAAAATGCACGAGCTATTACAAAACTTTCCAGAGGTATTACATAAATACCAACATAAATTTAAATATATTTTAATTGATGAGTACCAGGATACTAATCCAGTACAATATCAAATAGCCAAGTTATTAGCAGCAGTGCATGAAAATTTATGTGTGGTGGGTGATGATGCACAAAGTATTTATAGTTTCCGTGGTGCTACTATTGAAAATATTTTACAGTTTCAAAAAGACTATGACGATGTCAAATTAGTAAAATTAGAGCAAAATTATAGAAGTAGTCAATCCATAATTGGTGTAGCCAATTATGTGATTAAAAATAATGTGGGTCAAATACCTAAAGAGTTATGGACTGAAAATGAAACAGGCGATAAAATAAAGTTGGTACGCACAATGACCGATAATGACGAAGGTAAATTTGTTGCCGATGCTATTCAAGAAAATAAATTAAGAAATCATTTTTACAATAAAGACTTTGCAATTTTATATAGAACCAATGCACAAAGTAGGTCCTTTGAGGAAAGCTTAAGAAGAACAGGCATTGCTTATAAAATATATGGTGGGCTTAGCTTCTATCAAAGAAAAGAGGTGAAAGATTATATTGCTTATCTGCGTATCATTGTCAACACTAAGGATGAAGAAGGTTTGAAAAGAATTATTAATTATCCTGCAAGAGGCATTGGCAAAACCACTATGGAAAAATGTTTGGTTATTGCGGGTGAACAAAATATTACTTTTTTTGAGGTTCTAGAAAAAGCAAAAGTTTTTGGATTTAAAGCTGGAACACTCACCGCTATTGAAGAGTTTGTGACTATGATTAAATATTTTCAAAATCAACTCACTAAACATAACGCATATGATGTAGCCGTACAAGTGGGCAAGCATACTAATTTAGTAAAGGAATTATTTAACGATAAATCTACCGAAGGCTTAGCGCGTTATGAAAATATTCAAGAATTGTTAAACTCTATAAAAGAGTGGACAGAAAGTCCAAGCAACGACGACGGAGAATTAGGCGATAAAAGTTTAGGATCATATTTACAACAAATTACTTTAATCACTGATGCAGATAACGATAACGAGAATGAGGACACGGTAAAATTAATGACAGTACATGCAGCTAAAGGATTAGAATTTGCATGTGTATTTTTAGTAGGGCTTGAAGAAAGTTTATTCCCAAGTGGTATGAGTGTAAATACAAGAGAGGAATTAGAAGAAGAAAGAAGATTATTTTATGTAGCAGTCACTCGGGCCAAAAAACATTTATGGTTAACCTATGCCAACACTCGCTACAGATATGGGCAATTAGTACAAAACGATCCAAGTCGTTTTATTGATGAAATGCCAGAGGAGCAAATTGATAAGAGTAGTTCTGGTGGTGGAGCTAAAAATCAAAGTAGTGGTTGGGGATCTGCCTATGATAGAATGCAAGGTGGTAGTAATAAAAGCTGGATCGATCCAGAAAAAAATACTCGTACAAAAACTGAAGGTTCTAAACCTAGTTACTTACCTGTTGTGGCACCCCATACTTTAAATAAAAACCATATCCCTTCTGCGAATTTCACGCCTTGTGATCCGTCGGCGCTAGAGGCTGGTGTTAAAATTGAGCATCAAAAATTTGGATTTGGCGTTATTAAAGAAATTGAAGGCTCCGCACACAACCCTATTGCCATTATCCTTTTTGATAAAAATGGCGAGAAAAAGATCATGTTAAACTACGCCAAGCTTAGTATTGTACCCTAAAAGTCTTTCGATATCGGAAAAATAAAGGTCCAATTAGCCTAAAGCCCTCTTCTAGCTAGGCTTTTTGGTTATTTTTGTACTGCATTGGTTACTAAAATGTATTGAATTAAAAATTGAAACTATGATTACCACAGGCAATACTATTGTAAGTATTTATACCGAAATGACTCCTAATCCAGAAACGATGAAGTTTGTGGCCAACAAACTTTTGTATCCTGGAAAAAGTATTGACATTGCTGAGGAAAGCCTTGCCTTTGCCTCTCCACTTGCTAAAGAATTATTTAGTTTTCCTTTCATTAAAAGTGTATTTATAGCAAGCAATTTTGTAACGCTTACAAAAAATACAGAACAAGATGATTGGCAAGATGTCATCCCTACAATTAAAACTTTCTTGAAAGAATATTTAGAAAATGGTGGGGTAGTAGTGAATGAAGAAGAAGTAGCCAAAATGAAACAAGAGGCAAGCAACACCGTAAACGCAGATGATGATGATGTAGTAAAGCGAGTAAAAGAATTATTAGAAAATTATGTAAAGCCCGCAGTAGAAATGGATGGCGGTGCGATTCAATTTAAAAGTTATAACAACGGCATCGTTAATTTAATGTTACAAGGTTCTTGTAGCGGATGCCCATCAAGCATGGTAACTTTAAAAGCAGGTATCGAAGGCATGATGAAGCGTATGATTCCTGAAGTAAAAGAAGTAGTCGCAGAGGCAGAGTAGTAGGCTATTCTGCTGCGCTTTTATAAGATAGCGCAGCAGAATTTGCCCTCTTATGATTTTGTTCAAAAAATTAAAAATTTTTCGAAATGTTAAATTTTTTTCTTTTTTAATAGTAAAGAAAAAATATTTAATTTTACTTTCTTATAAATTTACTCCCATTCCATTCCCATCTAATATTATCTTTTTTCTCTCCAGAAAAAATATCTAATTGTCCATTCTTATCAATATCTTGTACACGAATATGATAAAAGCGGCCTGCTGTATTATTTTCAATATACTGGCTTGTTTTATCTGAAAATGTTTTTCCTTTATCAGTTGATTTAAATAAGGAGATAAAATAAATAGGTGCACCACTGCCTACTGGATTATTATAATTTCCACTTACAATAATTTCCTTAGTGCCATCTGTATCTAAATCTGTAAAATCTAAATTCATCAAATACCATTCTCCTGATATGCTAATAGAACTTGAATTAGTTAAGCTAAAACCTTTGCCATTGCCCCATAAAACTCTGAAGTCATTGACTCTATTTGGAATAGTAGTTGGAACAAAAATAATAACTAGGTCTAAAAAACCATCATTATTTACATCCACTAGCTCTGATTGATATACAACAGGTATATCCCCCACACCATTAAAGTCATTGGTGAAATTGGCCTTACCATCATTCCACATTATTCTACTTTTCACTCCATTAGATTGATTGTGAAAATTAAAGGCAATAATATCTAAATCTCCATCATTGTCAATATCACCAGAGCAACCACTATACCAATAACCTTCATCATTATAGTCTTTCTCTTTATTAAAACCTGTCGGTGAGTTTAATAAAATATTACAAATATCAAAAGTGTTTAAAAAACCTGCGGGAGAATTATTAGGAGGGTCTGCTGCAACTAGTGAAAATATATCTGGTAGTGAATCGTTATTAAAATCGCCTACTAATAATTTTGTGCCATGTGGCTGTTTTATAGCTGGGCCCGTCCATGGTGTTTGTTTTAAAGCGGTTCCCGTATTCATAAAAACAGATGGAGGAGGATTGGGTGTGGGACTAATATTTAAATCATAGCTTTCATAATAAAAAAGGTCTTCTTGTCCATCTCCATCAATATCTATTTGAGTAGATTGTTCATCTATAAAAGGATTATTTGCTATATATCTTGAGCCATCCGCTTTATAAATTTGTGTGGAAGAAAACCAGGTATCAAAATTAGAGAGCTCATAAGAGCTTTTTATATAATTTTTATAAATTCTACCCCGGCTAATTTGAAAATTTTGATTATTGGAATTAGTAGAAGTAGCTTTAGAACTAATTGTTATTTTAATTGTATAATTTGCTTTTATAGAAAAGCCGCCTGCTTTTATGACTAATGAATTTTGTGATATAGTAGAATCTAATTTGAATATGCCTAAAGCGGTATCTAGTCTATTTATTGCTATGGAATAAATAAAACCGCTTGAGGGCATTTTAGAACTTACAGTAATAGTAAATTCAAGGGTGTCTTTAGTGAGTATATAATTACTCGCTGATAGATCTGGACTTAGCGAAAATTTTACGGGCTCCTCAACAACCACTGGTACAATAGGTGTAACTGGAATGGCATCTTTTTTACTACAGCCTAGCATAGACAATACAAACAAAATTAGTATACCCTTTTTCATATTATTTAATTTTAAATGAATACTAGGTGGTATTCTAAACTCTATTGATAACATGCCGTAAAATTCTCTTAATTTTTTTTAATAATGTAGGGGTAGTAAACTATTTAAAATAATTTTTTACTAGTTTGTCATAAAACAAAACATCATCCTGTGGTATATACATTATAAAAAGATTTTCTTTATCTATTGCAGGATAATTATATATCAAGTTATAGTTAGCTGGTAATGTGCCAGTTATTTTTTTTACAAAACATAATGCTGTTAAAAAAGTACCATGCCAAGATGGATGGGATTCATCGCTCATGTACAATTGCACAGTAGGTTTTTGTGCTTTAGCCTCCGCCCAAACAGATCCAACTGGAACTAATACCGATTGTGTTTGAAGGGCTAATGATTCATAGGTCTTATTAATCGCCGACTGAGTTTGCGGTGTTGTCTCCCTTGACCATGTATTATATATATAAGGGGTTGCGTTTTTAGATTTAATTAAATCGCAGAATAATTTACCAATCATTAAAACACTATCTGCATGTTCTAATGGCCACATGCTGTTATCTTGAATAACAACAATATCAAATTTTTCTTTCTCTAAAATTGCTCGAGTACTTATTCCTTTTCTGCTGTTCCAATGATCTCCTAGTGTAGCACCACCATAGACAGATTGCTTACAAATTAGCTTGGTATTCAGGCTATCAGATAGCAATGATATCATCTGAGGTAAATTATTAAAAAAGATATAACTATTACCAATAAACAATATGCTTAAAGTATCTCTTTTCGTATTTGCATTCGCCTTTGTTAATACAAACACAAATAATAGCATTAATCCTATTATTTTAAAAGGATATAAGAGACGTTTTTTCATAAAGTTTGTTTGTAGTCTATATAAGTCAAAAAAATATATCCTTCTATAATTTATTATAAAGTTCTCTCAATTTTTCTCTAGTGATAATACTTTCCCAATGAGGACCCAAGGCGTTTTCCCATAAAGGTTTCATACCAAGAGATACATTTATCATGGTATCAAATTGTTCTTCCGTTAAACCAGCACAGATCCCTGTTGGAATTTCAATTTTATTTTTTTCTACCATGTATTTAAATTCTTTTACGCCTGCTGGATAATATTCTTCCAAATGATTCATCACAATACAATTTCCAATACCATGCTTAGTGCCTAATAAATAACTAAGGCCATAGCTAACTGCATGCGCCACACCCACTTGACTATAAGCAATACTCATACCACCTGCAAAGGAAGCCATCATTAATTGATCATCGCTTTCTTCATCCCATTTATCCTTATGTACAAATATTTTTTGACAAAGATCTAAAGCCTTTTCTCCATAGCTTTTACTAAACTCATTTAAAAAAGTGCCTTCTAAACTTTCAATACAATGTATATAACAATCCATACCTGTATAAAAACGTTGATTGGCCGGTACATTTTTAGTTAATTCAGGATCTAATATTATTTGATTGAAAGGAGTGTAGTCGGAGTTCATGCCTAGTTTACGTGTAGGACCTGTTAATACAGTAGTGCGGCTCACTTCAGCACCTGTTCCACTTAATGTAGGTATACCCACTTTATATACACCAGGTAATTTTACCAAATCCCAGCCTTGATAATCGGCAG
>RFVO01000121.1 GCA_009928005.1 Chitinophagia bacterium
CTACGGGTGCAACAGGTTCTACGGGTGCAACAGGTTCTACGGGTGCAACAGGTTCTACGGGTGCAACTGGAAGAACAGGTGCAACAGGTTCTACTGGTGCCACAGGTTCTACAGGTTCAACAGGTGCAACTGGAACAACAGGTGCAACTGGATCAACAGGTGCAACAGGATCAACAGGTGCAACTGGATCAACTGGGGCAACAGGTTCTACGGGTGCAACTGGAAGAACAGGTGCAACTGGATCAACTGGTGCAACTGGATCAACTGGGGCAACAGGATCAACTGGTGCCACAGGGTCAACAGGTGCCACAGGTGCAACTGGATCAACTGGTGCAACTGGTTCAACTGGAGCTACTGGAAGAACAGGTGCCACGGGTTCAACTGGTGCAACAGGTGCAACAGGTGCCGCAGGTGCAGCAGGAATTGATGGTTCAAATTCAGGACGCTGGAAATGGGTTGGTGGCGGTGGTGCACCAAGTGGCGGTGAATTTACAGAAGACACTGGAGGAGGAGTAATAGCAAATATAAGTCAGATAAGTATAAATAATTTGGCTATAAACAGTATAGATTATTCAGCTTGGCTTGGAGGTTTAGATACTTTAGTAACTACAAACGGACAAGTAGGATATTTACAAGTAACACAAATTACTGATAATTTTAGTTCAATTGTGAGTACAAATATTGATGGAAATTTAGCCGAAAATAAAGTATGGCGTTTAATTTGGTGGGCAAAGCTTATAAATGAAAGCTTTACACTTCAGCATTTTTTTGTAGGGAAAGGACTTGGGATGAGTTTGGCCGGAAATGATATTTTAAATACAGATGATAATTTAAGATCACCCCATAATTTTCATTTGACCATTTTGGCTAGATTTGGTTACTTGGTTTTTATTGCTTGGATAATGTGGTTGATATCCTTATTCAAACCCTTATTTACCAGAAAATTAGCAGGTAAAACCTTGGCTATTACTTCCATCCTTCTGGCTTTTATAATTAATGGAAGTTTTGATGTGTTTTTTGAAGGCCCTATGGGTGCCTTTCCTTTTTGGACTTTTGTAGGCCTTTTATTTATAGAAAATACTTACGGAAGCCCCACTGAAATACCCAATTGATAAGTATTGTCCTTAATAACATTCCCATTAGCGAGTTTTGTTTGCATAAGTGTTAAGGAACCATTTAGGTAAATATTATTTATATATTCGTATCTAGCCTGTAAAAATATATCAGTCCTAGTTTTTATATAATCAAATAAGAAAGATGGCTGTGGTTGAACAGCATATTGCTGATAAATTGTTCCAGCGCCTCCTTTTCGAATTTTTTGATAACGTGCTATTAATTTTAATTTAGCTATAGGTGTGTATTTAGCAAATATAATGGCGCGGTCAAAATTGTTTTTCATCCAATCACCTAAGCTATAGTTATAACTTGTATAAGTTTGTGCAGGAATTAAATTGGAATATACAAATGGGTTTACCCTTGTATATTCAGCACCTAAGCTCAGATAAGGAATAAATACATCTGTTATAGACCCTCCTATATTAAATCCTAATTGATTTCTACTCTCTGTTTTGTTAAATATTGCGTTCACTTTTATTTCATCTATAAATAAAGTAGAGTATAAATGTGTATTTTTTATCTGATTTTTAGAACTTGCCGACAAAAAATACTGCCCATTGGACCCAGCCTCAATTAAATAATTACTTCTGTTATTATCGTAAAATTTAAATAGGTTAATGGGTATTAAAAAGCCAGGGTCCATTTTATCGCTATATATAATAGACTCTCCAATAGCTATATTTAAGCCTTTCATAGCTTCTACTTCAATAGAATGAGTTGCTAAGTACTTTTGAACGAAAACTAAGCGAAAATCGTTGTCTATTCTACCTGTATTGGTAAAATAAGAGAGGCTAGAATCGGCTATATTGGAATTTAACCAGGCATGAGTATAATTAAAATCAAGCCATTTAAAAGGCTTGTAATCCAATCTAATATAAGGATAGGAAGGTGCTTTATTTGATAATACTATATTGCTATTTTCTCCATAACCCCACTCTATATTGTCTTTTCCGAAACTAATATTTCCTTTTTTAAAACTATAATTAATATTAGCTCTTATATCGCTGTAATTTATTTTATTATCAGATTTTGCCCCAATTAAAATATTGCCTGGGGTAGATGACTCTTCTCTAAAATTATTATTTACAGTTCCAGTTTCTGTATAATCACGATAATAAACTTGATACCCTAGGTTTTTATTTTTACCCGCAGAGCCCCATAATTCAAAACCATTACTAAATTGCCTTATATTTTTATTAGTTCCTGAAAAATTATTTATACTTAAAAGCGGGTCAATATAAAATTCAAAATCATTAGCTACAATAGCAGCTGCTCTCCATCTTTTATTTTGGTCTTTTTTAAATAGTGAAATTTGTTCTTTAGAGGGTCTTATGTATTCTTGTAAATAAAATGTAAGCTCTTTTTTCTCTAAAACACTTAGAGTTGAATCTTTTGGTTTTAAACTATTTAGTGCATTTAAAACACTTGTTCTATTAATTGGTTTAATTAAATCATTATATTCAATAAACCCTTTCTGCGCCATTCTATACAAAAATGGATGTACTTCTGAATTAGAATTCTCCCATACATTTTGAGTAATGGCTTGAAATGTAAAAGTCAATATAAAAAGAAAAGTGAAAAATAATTTTTTCAATGAATTTTATTTAATGCATTAATAAGCATTCTGGTCTCCTCTGAATATATTAATTACAGTTTGTATAATAATTTGCAAATCCAGCCAAAAATTCCATCGTTGAATATAGTATAAGTCAAAATTGACTCTTTTTTGCATGTCTTCAGTGGTTTTAGTTTCTCCTCTGCAGCCATTCACTTGCGCGAGCCCTGTAATACCTGGTATTACCATATGTCTTAGCATATAGTTATCAACTAATTCCATAGATTGTATATTCAATTGGGTTGGATGTGGCCTAGGCCCCACTACTGACATATTTCCAATTAGTACATTCCAAAATTGTGGTAATTCGTCCATATTGGTCTTGCGCAAAATTTTTCCAATAAGTGTAATGCGAGGATCGTCCTTAAAAGCTTGTTGAAAATTTCCTTCTTCATCAATATCAGAACTTTCTTTGTACATGGATCGAAACTTATAGCAAGTAATTCTTTTATTATTTAAGCCCCACCTTTCTTGCTTAAAAAACACAGGACCCTTAGAAGATAATTTTATAATAATAGAAAGTAATGGAAAAATAAAGCTACCCAATAAAATAAAAAATAAAAGAGAGAAGACTATATCAAAACTTCTTTTTAAAAGTCTATTTTCTCTTTTATCTAATGGTAAATCGCCCACATTCACAACTGGAAGAAGCCCAATATTATTAATATAAACAGATGACGAGGTAAACTCACTTAAGTTGGGCAGTATTCTAACTTTAACATATAACCCATCACAAATAGCAATACAGTTTTGTATTTTTTCATTTTCACCAGTTGGAAGTGCAATAAAAACCTCATCAATTTGGGTAGTTCTTAAAATTGTATGTAAATCATTTAAATTTCCTAAATAGGCACACTCTTTTTTTAATTTATCTTGGTCGTCAATGTATCCTATACATTTATAACCATAGTAATAGTATTTTTTTACTGCATCAATAAATTCTTCAGCTGCTTTAGTAGAACCAACTAATAATACTTGGTCATAAAAAATTCCTTTGTTTAAATAGGCATGGATTTTTTTTCGAATAGCGTATTTAGATAAAATGGCCAAAAAGGTTAAAATATTGGCAAAAACCAGTACAAATTTGGAGGGAAATTTATGGTTCAAATTCAGAAAAAACAATACAGAGCTTAAGCTTACTATAAAAAGGATGGAATGGTAAATCATTTGTACCATTTCCTCGGCAAATTTATTGGACCTTTTTTCAAAGTAAATCTTCGAAAAAATGGACATTACGAACCATAAAACCACGGATAAAAAGAAAAAAGGATAGCTAAAGTATTGTAAATCAATATTATAGCTAAATTTTTTTGCAATT
>RFVO01000122.1 GCA_009928005.1 Chitinophagia bacterium
GTTTGCAAGCGATACCAGTCGTTCCAGAACCGCAGAAAGGGTCAAGCACAAGTCCGTTAGGCGGTGTTATGAGCCGAACAAGGTACTGCATAAGTTTTACGGGCTTAACTGTTGGGTGGAAATTTTTAAGGTGTCTTATTGAATTTCCGTGTCCTTTTGCTTCTCCACCATCAAAATCTACATTACCTCTTTTTAGTTCCGCTTTTGCTTGATTACTAAATGCAAGTGGCTTTTCTTCAAATCCATTTAGCCCTCTATTGCGTTCACTCTTTGAAGCCTTTGCTATGTAGAAGAAACGAGAAGCACCGCCCGTGTCGTTAAAACCTTGATGAAAACCCGTTCTATCCGTTTGCGATTTATTGAAAGCATTACCACCATAAGGGCTAAATGTATTATGATTTTGGCTTGCCCAACCTTTTCTTTCCCCACTCTGTTCATCCATAATCTTTATCGGGCAATCTTCGTGGCACTCCCATACTTCAATCGTCTCCTCACCATTTTCGCCACCATACTGATTACCACAAGGCAATCCACTTGATTTTTGCCAAATACCACCCGTACCTTTTTGTTCTATATTTTTATTGTTTGTCTTTATCTTTTTCAAGCCCTTGCACTCACAATCGGGGTGATGGCTCAAAATTATATTTTGCAACAGATAAAAAAAATGGATTGGGTGGTTTTGATATTTATTATGTAACAATTCAGGGTGGAGTTATTGGCTCTAATCTCATTTCTTTAACCGATATAAATTCTTCATTTGATGAAATTGCACCATCAATGATAGACGATACCCTATTTTTTAGCTCAAATAAAGTAGGTGGTATAGGTGGTTTTGATACATATTATAAAGTTATAAATTCAAAAAGCGGAATTCAAAATTTAGGATATCCTGTTAATTCTGAAAAAGATGAAGTTGGCCTAAAAAAAGCTTATAGTGACTATTATTTGACAACTAATAGAAATGGAAATTTTGATATTCTTAATCTTCTATATACTCCTGTAACTTATAAATTAAATGGAGTTTTAACTTACAGAAATGATGGAAGTTTAGCGCCCAATCATCTAATGTATTTAAAAGATAAAGATGCTGATTTAATAATAGACAGTATTAGAACAGATAGTTTTGCCAAATATACATTCAATGCAAAGCCTAATAGAAATTATGAATTTACTACTTTGAATGGCGATAGTGTATATGAGCAATTTTTAATTCAAACAATCCCTAATCAACATCAATTTGATTATATTTCTTACATTAATGGACGATCACTTAAGCAGAAAGCCGATTCATTAAATGCTATATGGGCGCTTGAGCAAAAAAGAATAAATGACAGTATTAATCTATATAGTTTAAATACTAAATTCATTGTTCAATACGATTTTGATAAATCAATTATATCAAATAAAGAAAAACTGGTTTTAGATAGTTTAATTAAAAAACTATTATTCTTGCCTAAAGTATTTGTATCGGTAGGGGCATTTACTGACTGTATTGGATCTTACAAATACAATTATCTTTTATCTGTAAAAAGAGGCAAGGCTGTAGTAGATTACTTAGTTAAAAATGGGTTAAATAAACAAAGAATAATTGCTAATGGTTATTCAAAGAAATATACCATTAGCCCCTGTATAACTAAATATACAAGTAAAAATAAATCTTTACAACAAAGTAGTAGACGTGCTGAAATTGTGTTGAGTGAAACTAAAAAAGCAGATTGGGCAACCCTAGAATTGGAACGTGGTAAAAATTATTATGCCATTTACAATTCTTCAAAAGTTAATATTAATTTAATTGGGAAATCTAATATCAATAAAGATTCAAGCAATATATCGAATGATAGAATTACTTTAAAGTTAAAGAATGAAAAAATAATTAAATTAAAATTAAATCTTGCTAAACAAGATTCTATAAAGATGGTTCAAAAATTAGCTCAGATAGAAGCTAAACAATTAGCAGAACAAAAAAATAAAGAAAAAGCTTTAGCATTAGCCAATGATTTGAGGATTAAAGATTCAATTAAGAATGCTAATTATTTAACTGCTTTAAATTTTAAAAGAGATCAAATTATAAAAGAAAAACTAGATCGAGCTAGAAGAGATTCAATAAAGGATATAGAAGAAGCCATAGTAAAAAAAGCATTAGAGCAAAAAAATAAAGAAAGCGCTTTGAAATTGGCCAATGATTTGAGAATTAAAGATTCAATTAGAAAAGCTAATTATATTGCTGCATTAAATTTAAAAAGAGAACAAATCTTAAAAGAAAAACTAGATCGTGCTAGAAGAGATTCAACTCTTATAGCTCAAGTTACAGCTTCAAAAAATAGAATTAAAGATTCTATAGCTGCGGCGTCTTTAAAAACTTTATCGTCCAAGCCTAATCAATTAAAGGCTCAAAAGGATACAGTGGAAGAAGATATGTCAAAAGAGGAAATATTAAAATCCTTAGAAGTACTTGCAAAGCTAAAGTTAGAACAGGAGCGCATAGTTGAATACTTAACTAAGAGAATAAATAAAAAGCCTATTTTAATATATGTAAATTCCGATTCAGTTTCTATCGAGATTTATGACAATGGTATTCATGATAATGATTCTGTATCTGTTATATTTAATAAGAGAATTGTGGTTGACAAGCAAGAATTAAAGGTAAATAAGCCTATTAAGTTCAAATTGAAAGTTGATAAAGATTCAAAAAATAATGAATTAGTATTTGTAGCAGAAAATTTAGGTACTGAACCTCCAAATACAGGTGTTATGTTCATAACAGAGAAATCGGGTAGAAGGCAGCAGGTTGTGCTATCTACCGACATGACCCATAATGAAGTGATTTACTTTATTAGAATAGAGAAGCAGTAGGCTTATAGGTTTTCTCCCTCAATTACATATACAGTCTTTAAAACTTGGTTAGGAACTAATATTGGCGTAACTTTGCCGTCCAAACATCGCGAGGTAGAGCAGCGGTAGCTCGTCGGGCTCATAACCCGAAGGTCGGAGGTTCGATCCCTTCCCTCGCAACATAATCCCGCTCCCGATACCTATCGAGAGCGGATTTTTTTTGTAGTAATTTTGTAAAGTTAAGGGGGAAAATTATAGGGTAAATTATCAATAAAGAATGAAAGCGGGTTTTGTAAACATATTTGGAAGGCCAAATGCTGGTAAAAGTACTTTACTGAACGCCATTATGGGCGAGAAAATGGCTATTGTATCCTCCAAGGTACAAACTACCCGTCACCGTATTAAGGCCTTTTTAAATAAGGAAAATGAGTATCAAATTATCTTTTCTGATACACCTGGTATCATCGACCCTAAGTATAAGCTACACGAGAAAATGATGGGGGCAGTGAAGTCTGCCTTGGAAGATGCCGATGTGGCTTTATTGATGGTAGATATGCGTGACGATATAAAAGAATTAGATGAATTATTTGCTTCTTTAAAGTTGAAAGTACCTTGTGTTGTGGTCTTAAATAAGTCCGACTTAGCCGTGGGTACCCAGGTAAAAGAGGCAGTAGCCTTTTTTAAAGATAAACCTTATTGTACCAAAATAATTTCAGTGAGTGCATTAAATAAGAGCGATATAGAGAGATTACTGAAACTTGTGATTGAAATGATTCCTGAGGGAGTACCTTTTTATAGCGAGGACGATTTAAGCGATTTACCCACTAAGTTCTTTGTTAGTGAGCTAGTACGTGAGAAGATATACCAGCTCTTTGGAGAGGAGATTCCTTACCATACAGCTGTGCTAGTAAATTCATTTAAGCAGCAGCCTTTATTAATTAAGATACAGGCAGATATTATAGTAAATAGAGAAACTCAGAAGGCCATTATTATTGGAGAGAAGGGTAAGATGATAAAGGAAATTGGTACTTTAGCAAGAAAGGACATTGAGGATTTTATAGGTTCTAAAGTGTACTTGGAATTATTTGTAAAAGTGAAGCCTAAATGGAGAGACAATGAATCGAAGTTAAAAGAATTTGGATATTAATTAATTCAATT
>RFVO01000123.1 GCA_009928005.1 Chitinophagia bacterium
GCAATGCCTTTTATAATAATGTAACTAATTATATATTTTACGAAAAGCTAATGGGAGCGCATGGCGGAGATTCTATTATTAGTAAAGAGGGCAAGGATTATTTTGCTTTTGCCTATAATCAACAAGATGCTAAATTAATAGGTGCTGAATTTAATTTAGATATTCATCCGCATCCATTAGATGGGCTGCATATTGAAAATACAGTTTCCATTGTGAATGGTACATTTAAAAAAGCACTGGCTGGTAGTATTAATTTACCCACCATTCCTAGTATGCGTTGGATAGCTGAATTAAGATATGAACTTCCAAAAAATTCAGGTAGGCTTAAAAACACTTATGCTTCTTTACAATTTGATAATGTAGGGGCGCAGAATAATCCATTCACTGGATATAATACCGAAACTAAAACAGCAGGCTATACTTTAATTAATATAGGGGCTGGTTCTCATATTACTAAAAAAGATAAACAGTTATTTAGCATTTCTATAGCAGCTCAAAACCTTACTGATATTGCTTATCAGAGTCATTTAAGCCGTTTAAAATATACCGATGAAAATATTTTAACAGGAAGAACTGGTGTATTTAATATGGGGCGTAATTATAGTTTGAAAATAAATATTCCCTTGCAGTTTGATTAATATTTCTTTAAAACGTATTTAATTTATACTAATATATTTAACGATTAGTTTACTAACAATAGTAAGTTCAATAAAAAGCTTAATCATTTATTAATAAAGAAATTAATTATCTACTATAATGAGCATATTCAACAAGCATTATAAATATTTTAACATAGAATTTTGTAAATTTGTTAAACAAGTTTTCAAAAGTTCTTTACAAGTCTCCCATGCGTAAATTTTTATCATATACAGTTGTTCTACTATCTGCTAGTATTTTATTTAATGCATGCAAGCATGATATTATTACTGTGAATGGGAATGTATCTTTAGAACCAGTGGTAGTGGTGAATCCTCCTGCTACTACAGCTCCAGCGGGAGGAATTCCTGCAGTTTCAGATACTGTTTGTTTTAATACCGATGTATTACCCTTATATGTTAGTTATTGTGGTTCTTCGGGATGTCATAATGATGCAAGCCATAGAGAAGGTGTTATCACCACCGATTATGGACATTTAATGAATGGCATTAGGGCTAAAAATGCAAGTGGTAGTAAATACTATACTATAATTGGTAATGGTATGCCACCTAGGTCAAGTCCACAAATGACGGCTACTCATATTGCACTTATTAAAAAATGGATTGACCAAGGTGCACTTAATACGCAATGCACCAATGTATGTGATACTAATTCATTTACCTACGCCAATTCCATACAAACAATTATTTCAACGAATTGTGGAGGATGTCATGGTACTAAACCTGGCTCTGCTAATATTTATTTAGGAGATTATGCAAGTGCTAAAACTTATATAACAGCTAATACAAGTACATTTTTAAATGCGATTAATTATGTTTCAACCATTGCTGTTTCAAAAAGAATGCCACCTTCTGCTAAGTTGGTAGATTGTAAAATAATCCAAATTCAAAAGTGGATACAAAAAGGCTATCCTCAATAATATGCAAAAGAATATGCAAAAGTATTTTAAAATAGCCCTTATATTAATTGCCATTAGTAGTTTTACTGCTTGTTATTACGACAAGAAGGACCAAGTTTATCCTCAAGTAGTAGTAGCAGCTTGTGATACTACCAATGTTAGTTATAGTGTAACGGTAACGAATATTTTAAATGCTAATTGTAATAATTGTCATGGAACTAGTGCTAACAGTTTAGGTGCAGGTATTGTATTAAATACTTATGCATCTGTGAAGCCCTATATTACTAACGGACGCCTAGTAAATTCTATCATACAAAATGGTAATGCCTCTCCCATGCCTAAGAATATGGCGAAGATGGACGCATGTAGTATTAATAAAATAATTGTTTGGGCAAATAGAGGAGCTATTAATAATTAATTTAAAATTTAATAATAAAATATTTTTTATGATTTCAATTCGCAGTATAAAAAAAATAGTAGCAACACTCCTTGTTTTACTACTTGTAGTAAGCAGCGTTCAAATAGCCAGTGCACAAACACCAAATGCACAAAAAGTATATGCCACAAAAACAGGGCAAATATTTTTTAATGCCACCGGTGGTGCCGTTCCTATTGCAGCGGTGAATAACCAGGTTGATTCTAAATTTGTAGACGCCACTGGTCAAATTATATTTGGCGTTTTAGTGAAGGGGTTCAAATTTGAAAACCAATTAATGGAAGACCATTTCAATGAGAACTATATGGAGTCGAGCCAGTTTCCTAAAGCCGATTTCAAGGGTTATATAAAAAATAATAAAGAAATTAATTTTGAAAAGGACGGAACTTATCCAATTACTATTGAAGGTAATTTAACCATTCATGGAACTAGCCAAAAGATTAGTACCAATGGGACTTTGCAAATAGTAGAGGGTAAGCCTAGTATTACTGGAGAGTTTAGTATAAAAATTAAGGACTACGGTATTAAGGGTTTATACATTGGAGAAAAAATTGCGAATGAGGCTAAAATAAAAGTGAATTGCAAATACCAAAATTAAAAATTATGTTTTTACGTTCACTTCATTTAGTAGTATTTGCATTATTTATTTCCCTTGCCGCCACCGCGCAAAATGTAGATTTATTTTCAGAAAAAACGAATTCTACTAATTCTGATATTACTACGGGTACCTTTAAATCTACAAGAATTGTGAATGGCCAGTCTATTGAGAATGTGGGGCCGGGTGTTTTAGATTTCAAAATTATGCACCGCTTTGGTCCACTAAGTGATGGAGGTTATAATTTTTTCGGATTAGACCAGGCCACTATGCGTATAGGTTTAGATTATGGTATTACAGATAGACTAATGGTGGGTATTGGCCGTAGCACTTTTGAAAAGCAGTATGATGGTTTTTTAAAATATAAAATTATAAGGCAACAACAAGGCCAACGAAATATTCCTTTTAGCTTAAGCTATGCAAGCTCTTTTGTTTATAAATCATTACATGATGCGGTTACTACTTATACGCCCTATGTATCTGATAAATTTTCTTTTTCGCATCAATTACTACTTGCAAGTAAGGTGAACGATTATTTTTCTTTACAATTATCGCCTACCTTAATTCATTATAATATGGTAGATACTAAAACCACCCCCAACGATTTTTACTCATTAGGTGTGGGCTTTAGACAAAGAGTAAGCAAAAGAGTAAATATTACTACAGAATATTATCATAGGTTCAATAGTTTGGAGGGCCACTACGACCCATTGTCGGTAGGTGTAGATATTGAAACAGGGGGCCATGTGTTTCAGTTACATGTATCGAATTCAACAGGGATGACCGACCGTACTTTTATAAATGAAACTTCAGGTAGTTGGGCCAAGGGCGATTTACGATTTGGATTTAATATCTCCAGGGTATTTACTGTTCGTAAACCTAAAGAGCTTAGAAATATTAAATGGTAGAATAAACTAAGATAGAATAAGGTAAAATAAATTTATGCGAAAAATGACAAAACTAATTTACGCCATTGCAGTAGTGGCCATCACGGCTCTAGGAGGATACTATTATGTATTTGTTTATTCTAAGAATCATCATAGAAATGTGCAAGCAGAAAAAGGGTTAGTCATTCAGGCCGATTCTTTAAGTGCGGCTTATCAAGCCAATGAAAAAAATGCCAATGTTTTGTATTTAAATAAAGCGGTGGAAGTAAGTGGAACCATTGTAAGCATTGATAAAAATCAGGAAGGAAAAATAACAATAATTTTAGGCAGATCCGATTCTTTTTCTAATGTATCGGTTACTTTAATAAGCACAACTCCTATATCTCAAAAAATTGGTGAAACTATTACTATTAAAGGGGTTTGCACCGGCGCTTTAAGCGATGTGATAATTACGGAAGGGGTGGTTCAATAATTATTTACCGCAAGC
>RFVO01000124.1 GCA_009928005.1 Chitinophagia bacterium
TTGTAGCCCCCCATTTTTTTACTAGATTTTAACTATAAAACCTTGTTTAATACTGCTTTACACATAAATATGTGACAAAGGATGCGCAAGCTTTAATTAAATTAAAAAATTCATAATAAAAACACCCAATATGAGATTTATTAAGACCATTTTTACAATCATCATTTTACTAGCATTTAACATTACTATTTATGCTCAAGACCCTCTAGGAGGTCGTGATCTTTCAAATGTTAAAGTAGATGCATTATCTGAAAATCAAATTACTGCGATTCAGCAAAAATTGAAACAATCGGGTATGACTATTGACCAAGTGGAGTCTCAAGCAATTGCAAAAGGTATGTCACCCACTGAGTTTGCAAAATTGAAAGACAGGGTTAATGGAATATCTGGAATAGTAATGGCTAAGTCTGTCAAAAGAGGAAATGTAACGACGCAAACTGCAACTACTAATGCAGTAAAAGATTCTACTACAGTAACTATTAATACCAGCATTAATACTTTGTTATATGGTTCAGAATTATTTGCTACAACTACAAATTCAACTGGTAATGCAGCTAATAAAGTTATAGCAACACCTTTAAATTATGAAATAGGGCCAAATGATGTTATTAAATTAGTAGTGTACGGTGTTCAAGAATATTCCAATGATTTAACAGTAAGTAAGGAAGGAAAAATTCAAGTTGATAATGTGGGTCAAATAAAAGTAGCAGGGCTAACAATTGAAGCTGCAAAAACTAGAATTAAGCAACAAATGGCAGCTACTGCTTATTCAAGTTTAGCAAGAGGTGAATCAAAATTAGATATTAGTTTAGGTGATATTAGAACAATTCATATTACAGTTATTGGTGCATATAAAAGTGGCACTTACAACGTTTCTTCTTTATCGAATGTAATTTCTGCTTTGTCTGAAGCTGGAGGACCTAATGCAATTGGCTCATACAGAGAAATTGAAGTAATAAGAAATAATAAAATTTTTACTAAGGTTGACTTATACCGCTTTTTACAATATGGAGATCAATCACAAAATATTGGTTTAAAGGATAATGATATTATTCGTGTACCTGCATACAAAAACAGAATAGAGTTAACGGGTGAAGTAAAAAGGCCAGGTATTTTTGAAGTTATAGGAAATGAAAGTTTTAATCAAATTTTAGAATATGCAGGTGGCTTTAGCGATAATGCTTATTCTGCAATGGTTAAAATTATTCAGAAAAATGACAAAGAAAAATCGGTTAAGGATTTATCAAAGTTAGAATTTGGAAAGTACCAACCGAAAAGCGGCGATGTAGTAAGCATTTCAAAAATTATTAATAGATACCAGAATAGAGTGGTACTAAGTGGTGCAGTGTACAGACCAGATGTATACGAATTACAGCCAGGTATGCGCATTGCCGATTTAATAAATAAAGCTGATGGTTTAAAAGAAGATGCATTTACAGGTAGAGCACAATTAATTAGAACCAAGCCTAATTTATTAAAAGAAATGATAAGTATTAATTTATCAAAAGCACTTGAGAAAAACACCACTGAAAACATATTATTACAAAGAGAAGATGAATTATACATTAATTCTATTTTAGAAATTAGAGATTCTTTAAAAGTAGATTTATTTGGAGAAGTAAAAACAGTAGGTTCATTTAACTATATAGATAGCATGACTGTTAAGGATTTAATTTTAATGGCAGGAGGTTTTACATATGCTGCTAATAAAAATATTGAAGTAGCTAGACTTGTTCAATATGGAGATAAAGTAGAAAATAACCAGGTAACTACAATTTTTAAAACTGAAATTAATGGTGATTTAAGTTTTAACCCTGGACAAGAAAATATTGTTTTACAGCCTTTAGATGTAATTACTATAACTAAAAAAGTGGGTTATACTTTACCTGAGGTAATTACCATTAGCGGTCAAATACAAAGTACTGGTAAATATACATTAAGTTCAAGAGTTGAAAGAGTAAGCGATATTGTAAAAAGAGCTGGTGGTTTAATTGGGGAAGCTTATGGAGAAGGCGCTTATATAAAAAGAAAAAGGTTTGATATAGATTCTTTAAAGTCGGATGAAACAAAAACATCTATTGAACTTGCCTACACTAGAAAATTTAAAGCTAAGCAAGAGGCAGATAAAAATTCAATATTAAATACACCTACAGCTACAAGTGCAATGGGTACAACCGATATTGATTTAAATCCGCAAGCGAAAGGCAATAAATTAAAAGACACTTTAAATGCTTTATTTAAAGACATAGAAGAAGATTATTATCAAATAGCAATTGATATTAATTATATAATGCAACATCCAGGTTCTGAATTGGACTTGGTACTAAGAGGAAAAGATGAAATTGTGATTCCTAAAATGGATAATAGAGTAAAAATAAGCGGCGGTGTTTTAAGACCTACTAATATTGTTTATAGAGAAGGCTTAACTATTGGAGAATGTATAAGTGCTGCTGGTGGAATTTCTGAATATGCTAAAAGAGGAAGGGCTTATGTTATTTATGCAAATGGAAAATCAAATAGAACAAAAATGTTAGGCATTTTTAGAGTGAACCCTACTATTAGACCAGGTGCTGAAGTAGTTATTCCTGAAACAGATGCAAAGAAGGAAAAAGCTATTACAACTATAGTACAATTTACTACTGTAATTGCACAAGTAGTTGCAGCACTTGCTACTATTAGCTTGTTACAAAAATAGCCCCACACTTATTTAAAAATTAATTTTATAAAATGCCTTTAGAAAATAATCAAATAGAAAATTCAAATATAAACAATGATGAAATTTCATTGAAAGAACTTATTATTAAAATTAAAGAGTGGGTTGCTTTTTTAAAATCTAAATGGAAAATAATTTTTCTCGCTGGGTTTATAGGAGGCTTAATTGGTTTGACAATTGCATTATTTGAAAAGCCAACTTATAAAGCTGTTTTAACCTTTGCAATGGAAGAAGATAAAGGTGGAGGAGGTGGAGGTGCCCTAAGTGGCGCTTTAGGTTTAGCAAGTAGTTTTGGAATTGATTTAGGCGGCGGCGGCGGCGGCGGTGCCTTTGCCGCTAGCAATTTAGCAGAACTAATGAAAAGCCGTTTATTAGTTGAGAAAGTTTTATTAGAACCTATAAAAATTAATGGTAAGACAATTTCACTTGCTGAATATTATATACAAATTAATAAGTTAAGAGAAGGCTGGGACAAAAAGCCAAACTTGAAAAGCGTACAATTTTTGCCTAATGCGGATAGGACTATTTTCACATTACAACAAGATTCTATTTTACAACAAATACATAAAAACTTAATTGATAAAGAACATTTAAGTATTATGCAAAAGGATAAAAAAGTAACCATTTTATCCATTGAAGTAACAAGTGAAAATGAGCTTTTTTCTAAAATTTTTTGTGAAAGTATAGCAAAGGAAACGTCTGATTTTTACATAGAAACTAAAAGTAAAAAATCTAAAATTAACGTGGATGTTTTACAAAAACAAGTAGATAGTGTGAAAAATGCTCTAAATGGAGCAATTACTGGTGTTGCATTTGAAACAGATAATGTTTATAATTTAAATCCTGCTTTTAACATAAAAGGGGCAACCAGTAAGAAAAAACAAATTGATGTTCAAGCCAATACAGCTATTTTAACAAATTTAGTTGTTCAGTTAGAGCTAGCTAAAATTACTTTAAGAAAGGAAACCCCTTTAATTCAACTTATAGACCGCCCTATTTTACCATTACAAAAAGAAAAATTCGGGAAGTTGAAATCAATAGTTTTAGGTGGGTTTTTAGCAGGTTTCTTATATATTTTATACCTCATTTTTGGACGATTATATAGAAAAATGATTTCTTAATTTATT
>RFVO01000125.1 GCA_009928005.1 Chitinophagia bacterium
ATTTCAGCTACTGTGCCTGTGGCTTGTCTGCGCCAAACTTCAAATTGAAATAATCTATCTTTTGCAGCACAGTACCCTTGTGTGAAAAATAAATCATGTTCATTACTTGCATAAATATGATTCACTCCCCACTGATCTCTTAGTACTTCTACTTTTTCTTTTAAACCTTTTAATTGCAAAGTATTTTTTTCTTGCGCTTGAATCCTGATGCAATTACAAAACATGAAGCAAGTAATTAAAACAAATGAAATAAGTAAAGAAGTTTTTTGGTATGGGTGCTGCATAGAAGTAAATTTAAAGGACTGAATGATCCTTTAAATTAAGAAAAAACCCTAGTAAAATTCAGTGTGATCTTATAAAAGAAGGGTCTTGGGTGTGTAGTAGTTAGTAGTTTTAAAATGACCTGACTCTTTTAACTCCTTAAAGCCTCCTTTAATATCAATTAAATGATCAAAGCCACGGGCTTTTAAAATAGAGATAAAAATCATAGACCTATACCCGCCAGCGCAATGCACATAATAAGTTTGATTTTTATCAATAGCCGCCATACTATCATTGATAAAATCTAAGGGTGCATTTTGTACACCTTCAATATGTTCACTACTGTATTCAGAGGCTTTACGCACATCTAAAATTTTTAATTTACTATCCTTGGATTTTAAGGCAGCGATTGCATTTGCATCTAAAGAAATTATATGGTCAATTTCTTTACCTGATTTTTCCCAAGCTTCAAATCCATTTTCCAAAAATCCAATGGTATAATCATAGCCCACTCGAGCCAGTCTTGTAATTACTTCTGCTTCTCTCCCTTTTTCTGCCACTAATAAAATTTCTTGTTTGATATCGGGTATCATGGCACCTACCCATGGGGCAAAGCTTCCATCAATGCCAATATTAATTGAATTAGGAATAAAACCTTTTGCAAATATTTGAGGGTCTCTTGTATCTAATATAAGGGCGCCCGTTTCATTAGCAGCCGTTTCAAAAGCAGCAGGACTCATTGCATGTTGTCCTCTCTCCAAAACCTTATCAATGCTGTCATAGCCTTGAATATTCATCATTACATTTAATGGGAAATAGCCTGGAGGAGCGACTAAACCATCTAATACTGCAGTTACAAATTCTTCTTTAGTCATGTTAGCAGCTAAAGCATAATTTGATTGTTTTTGATTACCCAAGGTGTCCTGTGTTTCTTTACTCATTTTTTTACCACAAGCACTACCCGCACCATGTGCAGGATAAATGACAATATCATCAGATAAAGTCATTATTTTATTTCTTAAAGAATCATATAAATAGCCCGCTAAAATTTCTTGAGTTAAATCAGATTTTATTTTTTGTGCTAAATCAGGTCTGCCCACGTCTCCAATAAACAAAGTGTCTCCGCTAAATAAAGCTACCTGCTTACCAGCTTCATTGATTAATAAATAACAAGTGCTTTCCATAGTATGACCAGGTGTATGTATAACTTTAATCGTAATATTTCCTACTTTAATTTCTTCACCATCCTTAGCGCTATAAAAATCAAATGAAGGTGCAGCGTTGGGACCATACACAATAGTAGCGCCGGTTTTTTTAGCGAGGTCTAAATGTCCCGAAACAAAATCGGCATGAAAGTGGGTCTCTAAAACATATTTAATTTTGGCTTTGTCTAAAGCAGCTTTTTGAATATAGGGCTCTACTTCTCTTAGTGGATCAATAATGGCTACTTCACCTTCACTCATAATATAATATGCCCCTTGTGCTAAACAGCCTGTATATATTTGTTCTATTTTCATAAATAATGATTTTGAATTCAAGCTCAAAGTTCTAACATAAAATTAGATATTACAGTGATAAAAATCACTTTTAGTGAGGAAAATATTAATTCAGGCTAAGTGACAAAAGGTACTTAAATTGTAAATCCTTTTTAAAGAGTTTAACCTAAAAATTAAATACATGGAGCTTATTGGATATTTGATATCAATACTTATTGGGATTTCATTAGGTCTTATTGGAAGTGGAGGCTCTATTTTAACTGTACCCTTGTTAGTGTATTTTTTCCATGTATCTCCTTTACTTGCCACTACTTATTCTTTAGCCATTGTGGGCTTAAGTAGTATTGCAGGTGTTATTTCTAAATTAAAACAAAAACTGGTTGACTTTAAAACCATTTTCATTTTTGGTATCCCTTCTATTATAGGTGTTTTCAGTTCTAGAAAATTTTTATTACCTGCTATACCAGAACAAATTTATAATGGCCCAAATATTTTGCTTACCAAAAGCCATTTTATTATGTTGTTTTTTGCAACGCTTATGTTGGCATCAGCCTTGTCTATGATACTTGGGAAAAATAAAAAAAAGCAAGAGAATGTTTTACCCTTTTATGGTTTTAGTTTAATGCTTTTGGGGTTTTGCGAAGGCTCATTAACCGGTATTGTAGGGGCAGGTGGAGGATTTTTAATTATACCAGCTTTGGTAATAATAGCAAAGCTTCCAATGAAAAGAGCCATTGCAACTTCCTTAGTTATTATAAGTATAAAATCCTTGGTAGGTTTTTCAGGAGACTTAATGCATACTTTTATTGATTGGAGCTTTTTATCTAAAATAATTTTACTAGCTACTATTGGAATTGTAACGGGCAATTACTTAAATAAAAAAATAGAGGGCACTAAGCTAAAAAAAGGATTTGGCTATTTTGTTCTGGTCATGTCTTTGATTATTATCGTAGAACAGTTTTTCTTTTCTAATTTGATAAAGTAAATATTTTTTTCATAAGTACCCATTTCTCTCCGGGCCCAGCATTAGGTAAGGCCTGCTGGTATTTCCACATTAATTTTTCCCATTGCATCACAATTTCATTTTCAGCATCCATGGCTGCTTTTTTTTCAAAACTAAATGCATCATCAGCTTCAATAATCATAAATAATCGATTAGCTATTCTATAAATTTCTAATGCATTTATGCCAGCTTCTTTTATAGATGCAATTATTTCTGGCCATACAGAAGCATGGTACTCTTCATAAGCTGCAATTAATTGGGGGTCATCTTTTAAATCTAGGGCTAAACAGTATCGTATCATAAATTATAAATTAATTTTTAAAAGACTTATTTTTTATTCCCAAATACAAAAGCTTCCATCACACGCATCGACTGAAGGGCATCTTCCGCACTGCAGGGGTTTTCATCTTCTCCATTTAAATAGCGAACTATTTTTTCTATAAAATTTTGTTGATTATGCATAGGGGGGTCGAATTGTATTTGTTCTATCTTTTCACCTTTTGTTATGGTAATGGTATGTCCAAAAACAGGGAAAGAAATTTTTCCTTTCGTCCCTGTTATTTCAAAAATATCCATCTCCTCTCCTTTATCTACACAGAAACACCAATTGCCTTTAAATAGAATACCATTTTCTAATTCTATTTCGCCAGTTACTGTGTCTTCAGCTTTATATAAATTGGCTTTATTAAATGCCCTTCCTTTATAGGATTTTGCTTTTCCGAAAAAATAAAATACAAGGTCTAATTGATGTGGTGCTAAATCATAAAAATAGCCACCCCCTGCTACACTAGGATCTATTCTCCAATTTTCAACAGGGTCTAAAAGGCCGCTATCATATTTTAACATTTCAATACGAACGCTACTAATTTCTCCAATTGTTTTACTTTCTACTAAACGTTTTACTTCTAGAAATAAGGGAAGCGCTCTTCTATAATGTGCAATTACTAGAGGAACGCCTGTTTGTTTTGAATAAGCCTCCATCCGCTCACAAGCTGCAACATCAAGCCCCATGGGCTTTTC
>RFVO01000126.1 GCA_009928005.1 Chitinophagia bacterium
TTTTTATTGTTTGATTTTAACTCATATAATTCATTAATTTCCGCAATTTTCTTATTAAGTATAACATCAAATGACGAAGCAGTATCCAAAGTAATACCCGAAATATTCATGTTTTCGGCAGTATCTTCTAAGACATCTATCTCATTCGCAGTATCTTTAAAAGTGTCCGGAATAGACATTAATAATGTGAATATAGTAAGCTTATAATATATATTAATATACAAAATCATTTTTTATATGATTTTCATTTTGCGACTGTCATAAGCCCAGTGAAGAAGTGTCTGTCTTAATCGCGGATATATTTTCTCATTATTACTTCTCAATTCATTTACTTTGTTTTGTAATTGATTCTTAAATCTACCCTTTGGTCCTGCCGACTTCTTCCATCGGTTTATTTGGCGTGTATCATCTTCTGTTCTGCGTCCATTATAAAAATTACAATACCATTCTATCCATCCATAAGGATCTATGTCTTCTCTTATCCAATTCTTTTCCATCCAATATTCATAACTTGTTCCAACCTCTACTTTATAATAATTTACACTTTTGTCATATTCTTGATTTATTATTAAATTGTCTGGAATATCTTTGAGAAACTTAAAATGCTTATGATGATTTTGATATATCTTTTTAGTTTTTGGAGATTTTATTTTTCTAAAATACGAACCACCCATAATACCCAGTTTAAACATCTCCTTCGGTGTAATATTAGGCCTAAACTCTGGATGATCCTTAAAATATATGCTCATTCTCTACTATATACTACTCATTTAAACCCTTGAAGATTTCATAATATTGAAAATCTTACAATAAAATATTCTACGTGATTCCATCTGTAAGATGGGATAACTAGTAATAGCATCATCTTTCTTGCTATCAGCATCATACTTATAAGCATCAAAAATAACTGCCTCATACTTAGAATAATCATCTCTATCCATAACGCTTTCTCTACTGCACTTAATTCCTTTCATTTTAACTATATATATAATCAAATATTTATATACAAAGCAAAAATTGTATAGCAAATATTGAATTATAAAAATTGATTCAAATTATATTCTGTTTATAAGCGATTAAACATAGTCTAATTTTACATACAAGATGAGTGATCTTTTACAAACCACGAGTGAAATTGATAAACAGCATATAATAACATTATTTAATACCCGTGTTAAAGGTATTGAAATATGTTTAGAAGGACAAAATATAAACCATTGTGGAAAAGAGGGACATTGGTTAGAAACAAAAATGGGTATAAAGCATAACGCAAAAAATGAACCTGACATTAATGGTTATGAAATGAAAAAATCTTCAAGTAAAATCACACTTGGTGATTTTAGTGCAAGTGAATATGCGTTTTCAGGAAAAAATAAAAGAAACAGCATTAATACTCTCAACAATTGGACTGATGAAATAAAATTAAGCAGGAGCGATTTTATTAAGACATTTGGAAATCCAAATCCAAGTAAGGAAAATAGATATTCGTGGTCTGGAAGTTGTGTTCCAACTTACAATAATTGGAACTCTAACGGACAGATATTAACAATAAATGAAAATAATGATATAATCATTTATTATTCATTTTCAAATGATACAAGAAGTGTAAAAATAGATTTTCCATTATTCTTACAAAACGATAATATTGTAATTGCTTTATGGAAATCATCAAAAATGAAACCACATATTGACAACAAATTTGATAAAAAGGGGTTCTTTATATGTAAAAAAATAGGAAATACATATGAAAAGATTTGTTTTGGTAAAGCATTTAACTTTGAGTATTTTATTGAATGTATCAAAAATAGAAAAGTTATATTTGATAGTGGAATGTATGATGGAAATATTCGTAATTATTCTCAATTTAGAGGATCATGTTTTTGGAATGAATTAATCACCGAAGAGTATTAATTATATATTTACCAAGATAATAGGCAAACTTACAAGCAACCGCATTACCTATTTGCATAATAATATCTTTATTTGAACCAGCTATAATGTAATTATCAGGGAAACTTTGTATTCTTTTTAGTTCTGTAATTGTCAATCTTCTAATATCTTTTTCGTTATATTTAACCAACGCATCATAACCATCTTTCCAATATCTCGCAGGAATTGTATATGATGGTTTGTCAAAGTCTAACATTTGTGCTCCAAACCCAAAACCTTTTTCTTTGTTTACACTTTTTTTATTTTCTATTCCTGCTAATGCTTTTTCACTCAAATAGTATTTTTTATCAACCTCTTCTTTTGGAATTAATATGTTTTTAACTGGTATTCTGTCTTGGACTGATTTTATAATGGGTTCTGGTTCTTTTGGTAAAATATTTAGGTCTTTTCTAATCCCTATAATTATAGTGCGTCTTCTATTTTGTGGAACTTCAAAATCACTTGCGTATAATTTATTAATTATGCAATTATAATTTCTATTTAATTGTTCCATTATAATGTCAATAACATTTTCACCATTTGCTGTTTTTTTTGAAAGCATCCCTATTACATTTTCCATAATAAATGCTTTGGGTTTGAAATAATCTAGATATTTCACATATTCCATAAATAGAGCATTTCTTGGATCATTTTTATCCCTTTTTCCAGCAATACTAAAACTTTGACATGGTGGTCCTCCAACCAAAATATCTACATTTTTATTTTCTTTATTGTATAATTCATTAAACTTTTCAGGGGGCATCTGCGTTAAGTCAGCACAATATGCTTTGTGATGATAATTTTTATTATAACTTTCAACCGCTTTGTCCCAAATATCTATTCCGGCAATTACATTCAATCCAGCATCAGTTAAACCTTTTGACATACCACCGCAACCACAAAATAGGTCAATTACATTTAATGTTTTTGTATCAACCTCAATAATTTGCGTATTTTCTGGTGCTATTTCTTCATTTGATAAAATTATTTTAGGTTCTTCAACAACTTTGTTTTTACTGTTAATTAGTTCTATTAATTGTGATTTATTTTTTGAACTGCACTTTGTAATACCCAATTCTTTACACTTTTCCAATAACTCTAATTTACTCATTTTTGATATATCCATTTGTTCGGTGATGTTAATTGTAATATTGTTTTCTGTATTATTTGAAATCAATTTTTTGTTTAATTCAATCAATTTTTCTTCAACTGCCTTGTCTATTAATGCCTTTATCTTATCATAATCAGCGGATGTAAGCTTAATAAGTCCTTGATTATTTGCGAAAATTTTGTATCGTGGATCGCCGCCCTTCTTAGCGATCGTTGTGGCCGTTGGTTTTATTACTAATTTGTTCTCAACCGTTTTACAAAAAATAATGCATTTATTTGGAAATGATAGTGTAGACTTTACATCAGATGATAAAAAAAGTGGTGGTAATGCACCACCTACAAATACACAAAATTCCCAACCGTCTAACGATGGTAATGATAAAAAATCAATGGGTGGGGGAAAACCATCTAGTCAGAACCAACAACCAAATAATCAAAATCAAAATAAACAAAATACCGATAAACATATGCAAGATGATCATGGAGTTTCCGAAAAACCAGCGAATCAACCAAACCCAGCATCGGCAAGTTCAAGTGAAATGCCAAAAGACCCAACAAAACAAAATAACTTGAGTGAGGCATTAAATAGTGCAACACCTAATTTAACACGTAAAAATGAACCTAGCTATAGTGCAGATGATTCGTATAGTTCAATACAAATGAGTAAGTCGTCTAGTAAATCTGGTTGGTGTTTTATTGGTGAAGATAGAGGTACTCGTAGTTGTAGTCAAGTAGGCAGTA
>RFVO01000127.1 GCA_009928005.1 Chitinophagia bacterium
TCCCTCGAATTCGAGGGACCTTTTTTTAATACTTTAAACTTTCGGTAGGCTATATCCGTTATGGTATGCCTTGGTGAAGTATTCTTTATTAATTGCATCATCGGTAAATAAATTCTTACTAGCATCCCAGTTTACTTTTTTACCAGAACGATATGCAATATTGCCCATCTGTGCAATGGTAGCAATATGCGCTCCCTCTTCAATAGGACAATGCAAACTACCTGGTGTATTATTTCTTATTGCTTCTGTAAAGTTTAACCAATGTAAGTTCACACCATTGTCTTCACTTTTATGAAGTGGTATGGCTACTTTATTTTTGGCTTGTCTTTCTTCAATCACTTCCCAACCACCTCTATCTAAAATAAGGGTTCCGTTATTTCCAATGAAGGCAATACCGTGGTCACGACCATAAGAACCATTGTCAATACCCATGGCAGAATCCCATACTAAATTAAAATTATCAAATTCATATAAGGTAGTTAAGGTGTCTGGTGTTTCTTCTGCTAGTTCTGGGTAAGCAAATTTTCCACCGAGTGCACTCACACTTTTTGGATTACCTGCCTTCATGCCTTGAATAGCATAGTCTAATAAATGCACACCCCAGTCGGTCATCAGTCCGCCTGCATAATCCCAGAACCATCTAAAATGAAAATGGAATCTACTTGCATTGAATTCACGCATAGGTGCGGGTCCTATCCAAGTTTTGTAATCTACGCCTGCAGGTACTGCGCTATTGGGTACAATAGGTTGAGGACGCATCCAACCTTGATAACACCAAACTTTTGTGGTACGAATATTACCTAGTTGTCCTGAGTGCACTATATCTAATGCATCTTTAAAATGTTTTTGACTTCTTTGCCATTGACCCACTTGTACTATTCGGTTATATCTGTTTTTAGCAGCAATCATGGTATTACATTCTCCAATAGAATTTCCTGCTGGTTTTTCTACGTATACATGTTTACCTGCAGCGCAAGCGTCAATCATTTGTAGTGCATGCCAATGATCGGGTGTGCCCACAATGACAATATCAATATCTTTTCTTTCCAACATTTTTCTATAATCACTGTAGGTATCAATTTTTGTAACAGCTGGTTGCTTAACTAATAATTCAGCCTTTCTTTTATTTAAAACCGATTCATCAATATCGCATAAGGCCACTACTTCTACATTTTTTACAGAAAGGGCACCCAGTGTATTGGCCCATCCCATTCCATTGACACCAATGGTAGCTACTCTTAAGGTATCGGTATTAAATATACTGCTACTCGCAAATAAATTAGAACCCATTAAGGCTCCAGAAGTGAGTGCTGCATTTTTTAAAAAAATACGTCGGCTGTTCATATGCAAATCGTTTAAGGTTTAAAAAATAAGGCCAATTAAATATAATAATTTTTTCTCCTACCCTTATATTTAAAAGCGCTTATTTTTAACCTACAAAGGACCCGCTACAGCACTACCATTTAAGATGCATCGATAAGTTAATCACCCTGCCATCTAAAGGCGCCCATATTTCAGGGAAGCTAGGGTTAGTTAGCGGTGGAATGACTAGTGAGCCATTTTTATTTTGGCGTTTGTCAAATAAGTTCTCGCAATTCAATACAAATATGGCCTTACCCACAGAATACTTAAGCATAACTGCCATAAATAAATAGGGATCGGTGCTAGTACCGTTGTCTAAATATTGTTTTCCTGTATAAGAGGATTCAATACCCATTTTAAAGTCTTCGTTAAATTCGTAGGCAAATACAGTTGCAAATTTATTTTTGGCAATTAAAGGTAAATGTGGGTTAGTAGCATTATAATTTCTTTTCGCATCAGTATAAACATAACCAATATAAATTTCATAGGGCGCCTTCATAGCTTGTACATAAGTCTCCATTCCTTTGGAGCTCAATGAACTTGCTTCATTTGTATATTGATAAATATTAGCAGTAGGCAGATAGCTATTGTATAGTGGATCAAAATATTTAATCGGACTATATACAATCGGATGATTCACCTCGTTATAAAAAATAGTTTGGTTTAAAGTAAGCTCCCAACTATTTAATCTTGTTTTATAATTAACATCATAGTTAAAGCCTATCGATTTTTCAGATTGAATACCTGGTAAAAAGCCTTTTAAATAATGATAATCTCTTTCGTCCATTTCTGAATTAAATAAACTAGGTGTTTTATATCCAGCGCCTCCACCCATTCGCATGGTCACCTTACTATTTACTTTATACATCAGTGACATTCTTGGTAATAAAAAATTACCATAGGTATTATTATGGTCTAGTCTAAGGCCCGATTGCAAAGTCAATACATCATTCATTCTCCAGTCGTCTTGTATAAACCCACCCATGGTGGTAAAGGCGTCATTGGGAAGCAAACTACTATCGGGTAATTGTTTTGTAAAGTTTTCTCCATTAAAATTAATACCCATTACTAAATTATGTACCGTATATTTTTTTGAATAAGCTAATTCAGAATACCAGCTAGCTTGTTTTCCCTTCATCCCAAATACATTGGTGATAATATCTCTATTCATCATACTATAATTGGCCTTGGCAGTAAGCATACCACCGTCGCTGTATTTCTTTTCCCAAACACCATCTACTGTATTTCTTAAAGTTTTATTCTGATTAAAAAACTGATGAGCTACTGAAGGTTTCCCATTTAATACGGCCATATCGCCACCATTTCTATCTTCATAATTTAATGTATAGCCTAAAGTGGTGGTAGAATTATCCTTTCCATAAATAAAAAATCGAGGATGAACGAAAACGCTTTTTACAGCAGGCACATCTGAAAAACCATCTTTATCTACATCTACTTCTTTTTGTTGAGTAGTTCCTGCGTAGAGCGAATATCCTATATTTTCATTTCTGCCTGAGAAAAAACTATTGAAATTAGTTTCTTTTAAACTTGAATAATTCAAGGTTAAACTTTTTTCAGGTTTGCCTAGTTTAGGTTTTTTAGAAATTAAATTTAACATACCTGCAATGGCGCCTCCTCCATATAAAGTAGAACTAGCCCCTTTTACCAATTCAATTTGTTGTAAGTCTAAAGGGGGTATTTGTAAAATACTAAAACTACCCGCATAACCTCCAAACAATGGCATACCATCTCTTAATATTTGAGTATACTTTCCTTGTAAACCTTGAATACGCATATCGGCATTGCCTGTGGCAGCGCTGGTTTGTTGAATTTGAATACCTGCAATATCACCTAGTAAACTAGCTATATTGCCAGGCTTAATTCCATTTTCTTCTTTCACTTCTTCTGAACCCAATACTTCTACCTTGGTGGGAAGGTCCTCAATTCTCGAATTGGTTCTTGAAGATGAAATGATAATCACTTCTTCTAATTCTTCTTTCGCAGCTATTAAACCAATAATGAATGGACTATTTTTCCCTGTAAATTGAAAACTAGTATCTAGTATTTCAAAACCTGTATGACTTATAATAATATGTATAGTGCCTGCTGCAATATTCGTAATGACAAATTCGCCTTTCTCATTACTAATGCCTCCTTTATTAATACCCGCTACTTTAATGGAAACGCCCGTTAAAGGAGTCCCTTCTGCTTTATCAATAATAGTTCCATGTAGGTCCTGTGCATTTGCAATTTGTACAAATAAAATACTGATGAAAACAAGTAGGGTGGTTTGTATTTTTTTTAACATTAATTATTTTATTTCTATAATTATTTATTAGCCACCAAAACTTTAA
>RFVO01000128.1 GCA_009928005.1 Chitinophagia bacterium
TCCCCCATGGCCGATGGTACTTGGGTTTTCCTGGGAGAGTAGGTAGCTGCCTTATTTATTAAAGATCCTTCCCGATTAATTTCGGGAGGGATTTTTTTTGTTCCTACCTCAACAGATATACAACTAACTCTATTTATTGTAGGAATAAAAAAAGTCAACTCTTTATTTCTTGGTTGCTTTCACCATCCAGTCCCATGGCTGCGGCGTCTTTAACCAGCTGGGTGGTTTATGAAATTCAGTAGACCATTTATAATTAATCTTTTCTATTTTCTCTACCGTAAATCCTGCAAGGTTTAAAAGTAGTTCCAATTCTTCTTTTAAAAAATGTTTAGTAGGCACATCGTCTATATCAGTAACGCCATCTTTTATAAAGCGTATTTGACTAATGGCTCTTTTGCCAGTTGGTGCTTTATCTTTTTTTGCTTCGTCAATATTATATTTATTGGCAATAATATGGCTGAATAATTTTGATTCTAAAGAAGGCACGACTAGCACTAAATCTCCACCCTTTTTTATAAAGGAAGCCATATGTTTAAAAAACAAATTTCTCTTTTTTAAAGAAGAAGTTAGAATAGCATTAATGCAAATTGCGGAGTCGTACTTTTTCACTTTTATACTAGGAGCAGATAGCAAAGTAGTTGCAGACATATCTACTCTTTCATAAGTAATGTTCGTGTACTGCGGATATTTTTTAGCGGCAATTTTTAAATTATTATTGGAAATGTCAATAGCATGTACTTTACCAAAAACAGGAGCTAACACCGGCATCCATTTACCTACAGCGCAACCAATATCTATCACTGATTTTTTTGGACTTGCGAAACTTAAAATAGCCTTCACTATTTTACCCGACTTGTCGTTTTTTAAAACGTCAAAAATTTCAGTTTCGTAAGAAGGTGCTATTTTTTCCCAGTATCCTTTTTCCATAGTTTCTAAATGTAAATGTAAAATTGTAAGTAAGTAAAATTATTATAAGTACAGTTGTTGTATATGTTTATTTATATAAGCATCATTCAAATATTATTAAGCAACTTCTGCTCCAGTAGAAGCACACCATAGTTTATAAAAATCTTCCCTTGCTAAATTAATTTCCATAGCAGCCTTGGCTTGTTTGATTCTTTCAAATTTTGTAGTTCCTATGACTGGAACAATATTTGCCGGATGTACATATAAAAAGGCTAATAAAATTTCATTCACTCCAGTTTCATATTCAGCAGCTAAATCTTCTGCGGTGGCAAGTATGCGAATATTCTTTTCCGTTTTATCATTGAATAGTCCATTTCCCCAGGGCGACCAAGCTTGTGCTGAAATATTTTTCAATTGGCATTGATCTAATGTACCATCGTTAAAAGCGCTTAAGTTTGTTACTGAAATTTCAACTTGGTGATGTTCAATACTAGTATGCTTTGCAAGTAGCTCTACTTGACTTGTGGTGAAATTAGAAACACCAAAACTTTTAATTTTTCCTTCTTTTTTTAATGTGGCAATACATTCAGCCACTTCAATGGGGTTTAATAGAATATCGGGTCGATGAATTAAAAGAGTATCTATATAATCGGTATGTAAATTTTTTAAAGAGGTTTCCACTGACTCCTTTATATGTTTGGCACTGGTATTATAGGACTTAATTGTATGATGAGGCCTATTGGGCGTAAGCATTTGTATACCTGTTTTAGTAATTAGCTGCATCTTACCTCTAAGGCTTGAATTATTTTTTAAAGCATTTCCAAAATGGGCTTCGGTAGTATAGTGTCCATAAATATCTGCGTGGTCAAATTCCGTCAAACCTATTTCCAAACATTGATTAATAATGGTATCGTACTGTGCAGTTGTAAAGTTTTCACCCCAAACACCCCATCTCATGCATCCAATAATTGGGTTTTGCTTCATAAATATTTTTTTAGATTAAGATGTGATGAAGTTAAAAAATAAAGGGCAAAAAAAATCCCTTCCGAATAAACGGAAAGGATTTTGTAATGTATTGTAACGGTTAAGTTGTGTACAGTTGATTAATATCTATTGTATTCACCACCACCATTTCCACCACGGTCACGATTGTAACCGCCGCCAGTACCGCCGCGATTGAATCCACCGCCGCCGCCAGAGCCGCCGCGATTAAATCCACCACCACCACCAGCGCCATAAGGCTTTTTCTTGAAGGTTCTTTCGCCTTCAGGACGTGGAGTTGACTCGTTAACTACGATGTTACGACCCAACATTTCAGTGTCGTGAAGTTGACTGATAGCTGCACGAGCTTCGTCGTCGTTAGCCATTTCAACAAAACCGAAGCCTTTGCTTCTGTTGTTGTTAAATTTGTCTGTTACAATTTTTGCACTTGCTACTGCACCAAATGGAGTAAACAAGTTCTCAAGATCTTCGCTAGTCATATTCCAGCTAAGATTTCCAACATAAATGTTCATGTTCTTTTAAATTAAGTGATCAAAAACTAATGGAAGAAATCCGCCATTAGGACACCGAAGATAGTCATAATAACTACATTTTCGCTATTTATACACTTTTTTAATAAAATAGGTGGATAAATAGGCTGAAAATTAAACAAAAAACCCCTCCCGAGGGTATCGAGAGGGGTTTTGGGCAGTTTTTAAGCTGTAAAAAGACCTAAAAAGGGGCCTGGGTTAATTAAGCCTCAGCTCCAATTTCAATATCGATTTCTGTATTTTGACCATTTCCAAAGTCAATAGTGGCTTTGTAGCTACCGGTTTCCTTGATATCGTCTTGAATGGTAATACGTCTTCTATCAATTTCGTATCCTTTTTGAGCGCGTATAGCTTGAGTAACTTGTAAAGAAGTAACGCTTCCGAATATTTTATTATTCGCGCCAGTCTTAGCAGTTAACTTCACAGGGCTTGAAGTTAATACAGAAATTACTTTAGTAATTTCTGCTAACATAGCAGCTTCTTTCTTCTCTTTTACTTTTAAACGCTCTTCTTGTTGTTTTACATTAGACTCAGTTGCTTCAACGGCGCACTTTGTAGGGAATAAGAAATTACGCGCGTAACCGTTCTTAACGTTTACTAACTCATCCTTTCCACCTAAATTGTCTACATCTTTAATTAAGATAACTTTCATAATAATTCTTTTAGTTCCCAAGAGCCCAGCATTTTTTGCTGTCACTCGCCGAGGTTTAAAAACTAAACCGCGAGATTAGGGATGGTTTACTAATATTTTTTTCGACTATTTAAATAAATCTGTTACATAAGGTAACAAAGCCATTTGACGTGATCTTTTGATAGCGTCAGCAACTTTACGTTGATACTTCAAAGAGTTACCGCTTAAGCGACGAGGTAACATTTTACCTTGTTCGTTCAAGAATTTTTTCAAGAAGTCAATGTCCTTATAGTCTACATACTTAATACCATACTTTTTAAAACGACAGAATTTCTTCTTAGGTTTTTCCTGCTTAATCGCGGTTAGGTATTTGATTTCATTCTTTGCCATGTTGGTAAAAATTTAATTAAGCCTCAACTGCTTTGTGAACAGGGAAACCGCCGTTTCTCTTAATGTGGTTGTACTCAACTGCGTACTTGTCAAGTTTTGTAATCATGTGACGCATAATTTGTTCGTCACGTAAAAATTGAATTTTCAATTTTTC
>RFVO01000129.1 GCA_009928005.1 Chitinophagia bacterium
CTTTGCCAACTGCTACAATTAGTGCAGGAGGTGCAACAACATTTTGTAGTGGAGGTAATGTTGTTTTAACATCTAGTTCAGGAACAAGTTATTTATGGAGTACAGGAGCTACTACACAAAGTATAACAGTAACAACTAGTGGTTCATATAGTGTAACGGTAACTAATTCAAGTGGTTGTAGTGCAACTTCAACAGCTACAACAGTTACGGTAAATGCTTTGCCAACTGCTACAATTAGTGCAGGAGGTGCAACAACATTTTGTAGTGGAGGTAATGTGGTTTTAACATCGAGTTCAGGAACAAGTTATTTATGGAGTACAGGCGCAACTACACAAAGTATAACAGTAACTACAAGTGGTTCATATAGTGTAACTGTAACTAACGCTAGTGGTTGTAGTGCCACTTCAACCGCTACAACAGTTACCGTGAATCCATTGCCCTCTATTACTATTGGCTCAGTAGCAGATGTAACAATTGCTGCTACAAGTTTTAGTATACCATATACTGTGACAAGTGGAACTCCAACTTATTATTCTGTTGTGGCTGGAACGCCAGCAATGTCTGGTTTTGTTAATGTTGGATATACAACACCAATACCTGCATCTCCAATTACAGTAACTATTCCAGCAAGTTCTTCTAATGTATACTCATTCAATATCTTATTTAAAGATGCTAATACTTGTGTTAATACATATAATTTTTCATTAAATGTAACTGATGCATCCAAGGGTTCATCAACTATTACAGTAACTGGTTCAACTTCTTATACTTATAACACAAGCCCTCAGGGTCCTATAACAAGTATTAAATCAGGTACAACAAGTTCAAGTACACCTGGTACAGGATCATCAGAAGCTGTAACATATAGTTATGCTGGAACAGGCACCACTACTTATGGCCCAAGCGCGACTCCTCCAACAGAAGCAGGTACTTATCAAGTGACAGCAACACTTGCAAGTGATGCAAATTATAATGGGGCAGTATCATCAGCATATGCATTTATAATTACTAAAGCATCAAATACTTCAAAAGGTGTTTCAACCATAGTTGCTAAAGGAATAATTTCTTACATCTACAATGCTAATGCACAAGGTCCGTCGAGCTCAACTGTAACTGGTTCTACCGGCGCTGTTACTTATTCATATAGTGGAACAGGCACGACTACTTATGGACCAAGTGTCACTACACCAATAAAACCAGGCACTTATCAATTAATTGCTACTGTTGCAGAGGATGAAAATTATAATGGGGCAAGTTCAAATGCTTTAGCGTTCTCAATTGTAAGAGCCAATTCGTCCATTGTAGTCAGTGGTTTAACGACCTATACTTATAATGGCAAAGCGCAAGGGCCGTCAAGTTCAACAGTTACTGGTTCAACAGGCGCTGTTACTTATTCATATAGTGGAACAGGAACAACAAGCTATGGTCCAAGCTCTATGGCACCAACAAAGCCAGGCAATTATCAATTAATAGCCAATGTTGCAGAAGATGAAAATTATAATGCAGCAATTTCCGCTGCACATACTTTTACAATTATTCAAATTTTGCCACCACCTGTTGTAAAAAGTGAAAAATACTTAATTGATGAACCTACAATACCAGAAACATTAAACGCATTAGTAATTTCATATCCAACAGCAACAGTTCCAGCTTGGTGTGATTTAAATACTACAAATTGCAGTACAGTTGCTCCTAAATTACCTTCTAAAATAGGGACTTTTATTTATCAACTAAGGTCATATGATTCAACCACTCTCTTGTACAGTGATGACTTTGTATATGATACAGTTATTATTGCGCCTCCCAAGCCAATTGCTTTAGATACAACATTTATTTTAGGGGTTAAATCAAATCCAAATAATATAGGCGCACAGGTATCTGGTTTAAATGGGGCAACATTTAAATACTATGTTAATAGTGTATTACAAAATGGAACTCCATTATTAAGTAGAATTGCTGGAACTATAAATTACGCTGTTAGCCAGGTAATAAATAGTGTCGAAAGTGATAAGGCATTATTTAAAATTAATATCATTGATCCTTCAGCTATAATACGATTAGAACAAACTATTGATAGTGGTATATTACAACCGAATTCTACATTTAATTACAATTTTAATTTAACATTAAGTAATTTATCTAATTATCAAATTTCGAATATTGTAATTTCAGACAACTTGCATAATGTAATACCCATAACAAGTGATTTTACTATAATAAAAAATATAGCAGCGGGAAGTCTTATCTCAAATCCTTCTTTTAATTCTAATATAGATGTTGAAGTGTTACAAAAATCTAGTACGCTTGCTCCTTTAACAAAAGGGAATGCAAGTTTTGTCATGAATTTATCTCCCAAAGGTTTTGTAGGTAATTTAATAAATCCAGCTTATGTAAAAGCTGATACCAAATGGGGAACTATTGAAGCTCCAGCAGCTTTGGCAAGTTTTTATGTAAAAGATTTACAGATTTCTATACCGGAAGGTTTCTCACCTAATCACGATGGTGTTCATGATTATTTTGTTATAATTAAACCAGCTAATATAACACTAGACCTTAAAGTTTTTAATAGATGGGGCAATTTCGTATATACAAATACAAATTATAAAAATGAATGGGATGGTACAGGTACAGAGAATTTCCTTGGACAAGAATTAGCTGATGGAGGTTATTATTATACACTTAGAGCAATTGATGACAAAGGAAAGGTTCAAATATTTAATGGGTTTGTAATTTTAAAAAGATAAATGAGAAGAAGTAGTTTTATCATATTATTAATATCATTTTTTGTACTAAAGCAGATAAATGTTTTTGGACAATCAGTGCCTATGTATTCTCAATACATGTATAATATGACAAACATTAACCCTGCATATTCCGGAAATAGGGGTGTTCCAAGCTTAGCATTTATTTGGAGAGATCAATGGGCTGGGATGCCAGGGGCGCCTTCTAGTAAGTCTATAACATTTGATATGCCCTCTGAAAGTAAAAAAATGGGATATGGTATACAGCTTTTTGATGATAGATATGCAGCTGTAATTAAAAGAACAGGATTGAATTTATTTTATAATATTAAAGTACCTGTTTCAGAACATGGTGTAATGAGCCTTGGTATCAAAGGGGGGTTCTACAACGACTCTAAAATTTTGACTAATGTGAACCTTGGTCAAATTATTGCATATGATTATGCCTTTGCATCCAATTTAAATAAGACAATACCTTTATTAGGAGCGGGTATATTTTATAATGATGATCATTTTTATGCAGGTTTTTCAGCCCCTGATCTGGTCAATTTTACCAATGCTGAAACTTATAAAACAGATTCAAATTTGTATCAAATTAATGAACAACATTATTTTATTACAACAGGTTATTCATTTGATATTAATGATGATGTTTCCATAAAACCTGCAATGCTTATTAAATTAACAAGTGGTGCTCCAATTCAATTTGACTTTAATACTAATATTTGGTTAAAAAATACTGTAGGTATAGGTGCTTCCTATCGAACAGGGGAATCTTTTTTAGGAATGGCAGAAGTGCAAGTAAATCCACAATTTAGAATAGGTTATGCTTATGATATGAC
>RFVO01000130.1 GCA_009928005.1 Chitinophagia bacterium
TGAATAAGTGTTGTCTTCATTTCTAATAACAATTTTATTTCTTAATACTGAAATTTCTTTGTCAATTGAAGGATTTAGTTTTATAAAATGCAAGAAGGATCTAAAGGGTAAATGTTTGGCATCGTTATATATTAATACTTCTTCTGCTAAATGTAATTGGTATTTTTCAGCTAGTTTTTGCATGGTATAAGCGCGAAGAGTAGGTACTAAAACAAAAAAAGAACCTTTATTTTTTAATAAGCTTGCAACACTTACCACTAAACTACTCCAGGGAAGATGAGTACTATGGGCTGCTTTATTTTTATTAGCATCTGGTGATTTTAAATCGCCCTCATAAAAAGGGGGGTTGGAAATAACGATATCAAATAAAAGGTTATTATTGGCTGTAAAATTTTGAATAGAATCATTCACTAGCAATAACCGGCTGTTCCATTTACTTATATTAAAATTTGATTTAGCTTCTGCTGCAGCTTCTGATTCAATTTCAATACCAGTAATAACACTTTTAGAGGTTTCTGTTACTTGGGCTAGCATTAAACTTAATAAGCCGGTACCTGTGCCAATGTCTATTATTGAATGGGCCCTTTCTAAAGAGGTATGTTTTGCTATCCAGGCCCCAAATAAACATGCATCGGTACATACTTTCATTGAAGTATGCTGCTGATGCACGATAAATTGTTTACATTGAAAATAGGGATTAGCCACTACTGCGCAGTTAAACTAGCACCTAAATATTCTTTATTTAATCTCGCAATGTTTGCAATAGAAATTTCTTTAGGACAAGTGGCTTCACAAGCACCTGTATTGGTACAAGAACCAAAACCCTCCTTATCCATTTGTGCCACCATATTCAACACTCTTGATTTTCTTTCTGGAGCACCTTGAGGTAATAAAGCTAAGTGAGAAACTTTAGCACTTAAGAATAACATTGCAGAACTATTCTTACAAGCTGCTACACAAGCACCACAACCAATACACATGGCTGCTGCGAAGGCATCGTCAGCATTTTGTTTTTCAATTGGTAGGCTATTACCATCTATGGCATTACCTGTATTTACACTTATATATCCCCCTGCTTGAATAATTCTATCAAAAGCAGAACGGTCTACGGTTAAATCTTTTACAATAGGGAAAGAATTGGCTCTCCAAGGTTCAATCACAATGGTTTCACCATCTTTAAAAGCACGCATATGCAATTGACAAGTAGTGTTTGCTTGCCAAGGACCATGCGGCTTTCCATTTATATACATAGAACACATACCGCATATACCTTCACGACAATCATGATCAAAGGCTACTGGGTCGCCACCTTCAGAAATTAATTTTTCATTTAAAATATCCATCATTTCCAAAAATGACATTTCATCAGAAATACCAGCAACATCATAGGTAACAAATGCACCTGGTTCATTGGCATTTCTTTGACGCCAAACTTTAAGTTTTAAATTCATTGTATTTTGAGACATAGCTAAAAAATTATTCTGTAAATATTTTGTGTTAGTATTGAAAGCTTATTTATAATTAAATGTTTATTTATAATTACGTTGACTTGGTTTAATAACTTCGTATTTCAAAGGTTCTTTATGTAACTGCCATTCATGCTCTCCTTTATTTTCCCAAGCTGCAACATACATAAAGTTTTCATCGTCTCTTAATGCTTCTCCTTCTGGTGTTTGGTATTCTTCTCTAAAGTGACCACCACAGCTTTCTTCTCTTGTTAAGGCATCAATACACATCAATTCGCCCAATTCAATAAAGTCTGCTACGCGGTTAGCTTTATCTAATTCAGGATTATATTCATTAATTTCTCCAGGAATTCTTAAATCAGACCAGAATTCTTTTTTCAAAGCTTGCACATCTGCAATGGCTTTTTTCAATCCTGCAGCATTTCTTGACATTCCACACTCATTCCATATAATTTTTCCTAGACGCTTGTGAAAGCTTTCTGCCGATTGTTTCCCATTGATATTTTTTAATGAAGCAATACGGTCAGCTACTTTTTTAGCTGCTTCTTCAAAGGCAGGATGTGTAGTTGGTATAGCAGCATTGTAAATTTCATCGGCTAAGTTATTTCCTACTGTGTAGGGCGCTACAAAATAACCATCTGCTAAACCTTGCATTAATGCACTAGCGCCTAACCGATTTGCACCATGGTCGCTAAAATTAGCTTCTCCTAGTGCGTATAAACCAGGTACTGTAGTTTGTAATTCGTAATCTACCCATAATCCCCCCATTGTATAATGCACGGCTGGATAAATACGCATTGGAACTTCATAAGGGTTTTCGCCGGTAATTTTTGAATACATTTCAAATAGGTTACCATATTTTTCTTTCACTACTTCTTTACCCATGGTAATAATTTGCTCATGAGATACATTAGAAAGACCTTGCTTACTCACTTCAATCTTACCGTATCTTTCAATAGCGGCAGCATAATCTAAATAAACAGCCTGCTTAGAAGTACCAACTCCAAAACCAGCATCACATCTTTCTTTAGCAGCTCGAGAAGCTACATCACGAGGTACCAAGTTTCCAAAAGCAGGGTAGCGACGCTCTAAGAAATAATCTCTTTCTGCTTCAGGGATATCATTTGCTTTTCTAGTTTCTCCTACATTTTTAGGAACCCAAATTCTTCCATCATTTCTTAATGACTCAGACATGAGAGTTAATTTAGATTGATGATCACCACTTACTGGTATACAAGTAGGGTGAATTTGGGTAAAGCAAGGATTAGCAAAATAAGCACCCTGTTTATGTGCTTTCCATGCAGCAGTTACATTTGATCCCATGGCATTAGTTGATAAATAATACACATTACCATAGCCACCAGAACATATTAAAACAGCATGCCCAAAATGTTTTTCTAATTCACCTGTTATTAAATTACGAGCAATAATACCTTTTGCTTTCCCATCAATTTTAACTATATCTAACATTTCATGTCTTGCATGCATTGTTACATTGCCAAGTGCTACTTGACGCTCCAAGGCTTGGTAAGCACCTATCAATAATTGTTGACCAGTTTGTCCAGCAGCATAAAAAGTTCTTTGTACTTGTGTTCCTCCAAAACTTCTATTACTTAATAATCCACCATACTCACGTGCAAAGGGAACACCTTGTGCCACACATTGATCAATAATATTCGAGCTTACTTCTGCTAATCGGTGCACATTGGCTTCACGTGCTCGGTAGTCGCCACCTTTAATCGTATCATAAAATAATCTGAATACACTATCTCCATCGTTCTGATAATTCTTAGCTGCATTTATTCCACCTTGTGCAGCAATGCTATGTGCACGTCGAGGGGAATCTTGAAAACAAAATGCTTTTACTTTATAGCCTAGCTCACCCATAGCTGCGGCTGCCGATGCTCCAGCTAGACCAGTGCCTACAACAATTACGGCTTTTATCTGATCGCAATACGCACTTACAGCAGCTTTGAATTTTGCTTCAGCATCGCGAAAATCAAAGCCTGAGATCTCCATTACTTCATGACCGCGTTCACGCATG
>RFVO01000014.1 GCA_009928005.1 Chitinophagia bacterium
AAAAACATTTATGCATTAGGTGCTGGTATTGCACATGGCTTAGAATACGGCGATAATTTTTTAAGTGTTTTTATTGCTAATGCTGCCAATGAAATGGATTGCTTGCTTTCTGCTATCATGCAATCAAATAATAAGCAGTTAGAAAAAACGAACTATACCGCCTCTGTTTATTTAGGTGATTTATTGGTGACCTGCTATTCTTTACATAGTCGAAATAGAACTTTTGGAAACATGATAGGCAAAGGCTACTCCGTGCGTGCTGCCGAATTAGAATTAAATATGGTGGCTGAAGGATATAATGCGAGTAAATGTATTATGGCTATGAAAGATAGCATTCAAATAGATTTACCTATTATTAAAGCAATCTACCAAATTTTATGGGAAGGCCATGACCCTGCTGCTACTTTTAAAGAAATTGAAAAAATATTGGTATAGCTATTTAAGCATTTGTACTATTAATTTACCCAGAAAAAATCACTGGCTATGCCATCTGCAAAAAATTTAGCTTCTTTTGTAAGTTTATATCCTTGGTAAGTGTACTCAAGTTGCCCATTTTTAATATATTTAGGAATAATAGACATTATATAAGCTTCATATTTTTCTCCAAAATGAGTCTTGATATGATGGTTTGAGAAGCCCTCGCTTTTTCTAAGTGCCATCATTATATATTCGTTAAATTTTTGATCAAGACTTAAGTCTTCAACTTCAAAAGGAACTACATTATTTTTAATTGATTGAAAATAAAGTGAGTTGTTAGCAATATTCCATTGTCTTTGATCTCCATTAAAAGAATGCGCAGCTGGACCTAAACCCAAATAGGGGACTTGATTCCAATAATTACTATTGTGTTTGCTTTTGCAATTGGGCTTTGCAAAATTAGATATTTCGTAGTGCTCAAAACCAGCGGCAGTTAAGGTATCGACAATTATTTCAAATTGCCTCGCTTGCCTTTTAGCATCAATATCTTCTATTTGTTTTTTGGCAATCATTGAAAATAAAGCTGTTTTTTCTTCAACTGTTAATGCATAGCAAGAAATATGATTTACTTTATATTGAATTAATGTTACTAAATCGTTTATTAAATTTTCATCAGATAAATGAGGGGTGCCATAAATTAAATCGGCGCTTATGTCTTTAAAACCTGCAGCTTGCGCTATTTTTATAGCTTGATGAGATTGCTCAACATTATGTGCTCTATTCATCCAGGCAAGAGAAGCAGTTTGAAAACTTTGAATACCTATACTTAGTCTATTCACGCCTAAATTCAACCAATCGGACACAATGGATAAATTAATATCATCAGGATTTGCCTCAATGGTAAATTCAAGATGAGGGGCTAAATTAAAATTTGCATTAATAGTTTGAACAATAATTTCTAAATCAGGTTTTTTTAATAAAGAGGGGGTGCCACCTCCAAAGTATATAGTTTCAATAGGGGTATTAAGATAATTTTTTTGAAGCTTTATTTCTGCAACTAGGGCATGGGTAAATTCTTGAATATACTGGGTTTGTGTAGAGAAGTGGAAATTACAATAGTGGCAGGCTTTTTTGCAAAAAGGGATATGAATATAGATGCCTGCCATAGGGAACGTTATCTAACAAAGCTAGTTATTAGTTACTAATTATGCATCAGGATACTTATTTTTGCAGTAGATGATTTTAAATATCCATAAAGCTTTTTTTATACTTGGATGTACGCTATTAGGGGGCATGCTCTCTTTAACTGTCTATGCACAAAACCCAATTGCTTTATCTGTCAAAGACACGAGTCAAATAGGCGTGGACTCCTTAGTTAAAAAAGACAGCTTAATGATAAAGCATATTCAAGTACTGCCCGAAACCTATCAAAAAGCAGATGCTTGGTTTATGCAAATACAGTTAACCTCCAAAGGAGATTCAGTACTCGATAATATAAAAACTTATAAAGAGTATTTTAGTAACAAAAAAAATGCCTTTGCATTATATTTTCAAACTGCTGTAAATAATAGAAATGCTCAAATTATATATAAAATTGAACAGCGATATGCAGTTTCAGATAAAGATGCCTTGTTTTATTTATTGGTGGGTATAATACTTATCTATGGGTTTGTGAATAATATGTATCCGCAATATTTTCAAAAATTATTTAGTCAATTTAGTCAGTCATCTATGCGTATGATGCAAAATAGAGAACAACTATTGCAAAATAATTTTGCTTCTTTACTTTTGAATCTATGTTTTATTTTAAGTTTTTCTTTGATGGTTTCCTTGCTCATTTATAATAGGCATTTATTACCTATATCCTTTTGGCTCGTTTACTTTTATTTATGCCTTTTTTTTACAAGCCTATACCTTGGGAAATTTATTTGTTTAGAAATAGCGGGTGCTATTTTTACTACGAAAGAATTAGTAAAGACCTATGTTTTCGTTGTGTTTATGATTAATAAGGTACTTGGCATATTACTGCTGCCCTTTATTCTTATTTTGGCATTTGCAAAGCCAATTTATTTTCCTGCAGCTATTATAGGCGCTGGAGGCCTTTCAGTACTACTTTTTCTATACCGATACTTGTTCTCACTTACTTCTGTCAGAAACAAATTACATATATCTTCCTTTCATTTTTTTCTTTACCTTTGTGCATTCGAAATACTGCCTCTTTTGATTTTGTATAAATTGGTGGTACAATATTTTGGTGGAACGTATTAAAAGTTGAATTATAAAAATGGCTATTAAAAAAATACTTATTTCGCAAGCACGTCCAGAAAGCGAAAAATCGCCTTATTTTGATTTGGAAAAAAAGCATAAGGTAGCGCTACATTTTCATCCTCTTATTCAGTTAGTGCCCATAGCTGCCAAAGATTTTAGAAAAAACAAAATTGATATTGCTGTTTTTACAGCTGTTATTTTTACTAGCAAACATGCTATAGACCATTTCTTCAGAACCTGCGATGAATTAAAAGTAAGTATCAACCAGGATACAAAATATTTCTGTATCACTGAATCGGTAGCACTTTATTTGCAGAAGTTTATCATGTATCGTAAACGAAAAGTATTTTTTGGAGCTGATGGGACTAATAAAAAATTATTTGATGTCTTAAATAAGCATAAAGGCAATGAAAATTTCTTATATGTATGTAGTGAAAATCAACAAGATAATGAAATTGTAAATTGGTTAAAAGACCATGAATGCAAATTCGACTTGGGCTATATGTACAGAACGGAATTTAGTGATGTAAAAAAAGTATTTGATGAACATAGTTTTGATATTATATGTTTATTTACGCCAAGTGGTTTAAAAAGTTTATTTAAAAATATGCCTAACTTTAAACAAAATGGAACGGCTATTGGGGCATTTGGTTCTAGTACTTGCAAGGCAGTAGAAGAAGCGGGCCTCAAATTACATATTAAAGTGCCTAGTCCACAAACACCCAGCATGATTGCTGGCTTGGAACAATTTCTTTCCTCTAATAGTAAAAAGAAATAAATAAATTGCATTCAAATGAATGCAAGCCCAAAGCACACCAATAGTCTTATACACGAGACAAGCCCTTATTTATTACAACATGCACATAATCCAGTTTTTTGGGAACCCTGGTCTGAAAAGGCGTTGGCTTTAGCTATTGAAAAAAATAAACCCATTTTATTAAGTATTGGTTATGCAGCGTGTCATTGGTGTCATGTGATGGAAAGAGAAAGTTTTGAAGACGAGACAGTGGCCGCATATATGAACACTCATTTTATTTGTATTAAAGTAGATAGAGAAGAAAGGCCCGATATTGATCATATTTATATGGACGCCTTACAAGCTATGACCGGTTCAGGTGGCTGGCCTTTAAATATTTTTTTATTACCCAATGGAAAACCTTTTTATGGAGGCACTTATTTTCCTCCAATAGCAATACAAAAAAGAGCTTCGTGGATGGATGTTTTACATGGTGTTAAAAATGCATTTGAAAATAATTATGAAAAGTTGGTAGAACAAGCGAATGAACTTACCAATCATATTGTAAGAAATGTTGTTGTTCCTATGAACTCGACTGCAGGTAATACCACAGATGTTTTAGAGAATAAAGAAGAACCGCTTGCTACCAAAGAAGAAATTGAAATCATCGCTGGACGTATTTTACAACAGGCCGATACCCAGTGGGGTGGATTTGGTAATGCACCTAAGTTTCCACAAACCTTTGTTTTACAAATGCTTTTTAGAAATTATTATTTAAATAAACATGAAGCTTCTTTAGTTCATGCTATTCGCTCTATTGATAAAATGATACAAGGAGGTATTTATGATCATTTAGCAGGAGGCTTTGCAAGATATAGTACAGATGCTCAGTGGCAGGCGCCTCATTTTGAAAAAATGTTATACGATAATGCATTGTTATTAGGTGTGATAGCAGAGGCATATCAAATCACGGAAAAGCAATCATATAAAAAAGTTATAGAGAAAACCATACATTTTTTACAAAGTGAATTATATAATGAACATGGGGCTTATTATGCAGCCCTAGATGCAGACAGTGAAGGTGTAGAAGGTAAATTTTATACCTGGACCTATGCAGAAATAAAATCTTTATTGGACGAATCTATCTTTGAAGATTTTTGTAAATATTATCAAATAACAGAAGCTGGAAATTGGGAGCATACTAATATTTTATGGACTGTGAAAACGATGGAGCAAGGCATGCAAGCTAGTTTTGAAAAAGCAAAGGCAACACTTTTTGAAGCTAGATCCAAAAAAATAAGACCAGCACTTGATTATAAAATTATTTTATCTTGGAATAATTTAATGATAGTAGGGCTTTGTAAAGCGTATGAAGCATTAGGTAATTTGGCCTACAAGCAAAAGGCAATAGAAGCTATGCATTGGGTAGAAGAAAATATGTTAAATGAAAAAGAAAATTATTTTTATCATACACATACTAAGGGGGTAAGTAAATCTTTTGCATTTTTAGATGATTATGCTAGTTTAATTCAAGCATATATTCATTTGCAAGAAGTTACAGGCGATATTACTTATTTAGAAAAAGCAAAAAATTGGATGCACTATGTGCAAGCACATTTTATAGCAGAAGATGGAATTTTTTATTATTACACCCCAGACTATCAAAAAGATATTATCATAAGAAAAAAAGAAACATATGATGGGGCACAACCAAGTGGTAATTCGATGATATGTTCATGTTTGTATTATTTAGGCACCCTATTTGAAAACGAGATGTGGACGAAACAAGCTGAGCAAATGATAAGGTCAATGCGTAAATTGATATTACAATATCCATCCGCTTACAGCTATTGGGCACAATGTTTTTCTATTATGACTGAAGGTTATCAATCTTTAGTAGCCGTGGGGCCAAGTGTTAGGAAGGGTATCGAAAAACTAGTTTCTAGGTTTTTACCTCTAAAAATGCTTCTTTTCATACCTAGAAGTATCTCTACAATACCCATGTCATTATCAAAACAAAGTAATGATAATCAATACTTTATATGTAAAAATAAAACATGCTATCCACCTGTAGATACTCTTAGCGAATTTTTAGCAAAAGTCTAACAACTATTGTTTTAATTTGCATTTCCTATTTAAGCAGTGAGAATCAATAGTTTCTGCTAAAAAAAAGACTTATTTTTTTTATTTTGAATGAAATTAAATCAAAAAAAAATCGTTTTAAAGTAGACTCGAACCGGTAAAAATAAAATATGATTAGAAGATTTAAGAAATTGCCTTTTAAACTACCCTTGGTATTAATTATAATTATACTAGGTTCTATCAGTATATTATCATTTAAACCTAATAAGTTTCGTTCCGATCCTTATATGGTTCAGATACCTGGAGGATCCTTTTATATGGGACCAAGCGATGAGCAGGTGGATATGTCCATGGTCAATAGAAAAAAATTAGTTTCTATTACTGGTTTTTGGATGGATCGTACGGAAGTAACAAATCAACAATATCGCAAATTTGTAAAATATGTTTCTGATTCTCTCAAATATTTAGCAGTGTATGCAGGTGGGGTGAATCAAGCAGAAGATACAGTGAAGGTGGATTGGAATAGAGCGCTTCGAATTAATACCAACAGTAAGGCAGTGATAGAAAAATTAAATGAACTTTTATTAAGTCCTGATAATCGAATTCAAGGTAAAGTAGAAATAGATCCTACTAAATTAATTTATAGGTATTCTTATGTGGATTTAAGAGCTGCTGCTAAATCATCTAAGGGATTAGAGCAACCTCTAAGTAATTTTTTAGTTTCTAAAACTGAAGCCATTTATCCTGATTCACTCGTATGGATGAGAGATTTCTCTTATTCTTATAATGAACCATATACACGTTTATACTTTTCACATCCTTCTTACAATGATTATCCTGTGGTAGGTATTACTTGGAAGCAAGCAGTTGCTTTCTGTCATTGGAGAACTAATAACAGTAATTTTTATTTAGACAAAGGAAATAAAAGAGACGAAAAAATTGATGGCATTTACCGTTTACCTACAGAGGCTGAGTGGGAGTATGCTGCAAGAGGAAATTCTAAAACGAACAATATGTATCCATGGGGTTCTCCTTATACAAGAACAAAAGAAGGGAGACTCTTAGCTAATTTTAAACCAGGCAGAGGAGATTATTTTGGTTCAGATGCGAAAAACGATAATATTTATACAAGTAAGGTTCAATCTTTTCCTGAAAATGGGTATAAATTATATGATATGGCAGGTAATGTCGCTGAATGGACTAGCTCTGTTTATTATGAGGGAGGCTATAATTTTATGGGAGATTTTAGCCCAGACTTACAATACAATGCAAAAGACGAAGACCCAATTTCAATGAAAAGAAAAGTGGTTAGAGGAGGTTCATGGAAAGATATTGCATACAATATTCAAGTAAGTACTAGAAATTATGAATACCAAGATACAGCCAAATCCTATATTGGATTTAGATGTGTTTTGTCTATGGCACCAAGAATTAATTAAATTATAATCATTGTTTTATAATCATCGTTTCTTATTAAAAAGTATCAAATAAAAACTATAAATTTTTCAAATGTCAAATTCCATTTCGCCTAAAACCAATAAGATTATTAACGTAGTTTTCTCCCTAGGAGCTGCGGTAGTTATTATAGCTACATTGGCAAAAATCTTACATCTTTCATGGGCCGATTATGCGTTAATAGTTGGTTTTATCACAGAAGCTGTAATTTTTACCATTTATGCATTCTTACCTCCACCAGAAGTTGGAGATTCAACACATGCTCCACAAGCAGGTGCAGTAGATACTGTCATGGCACATTTGGAAGCGGCCAAATTAGATGGAGCTGCTTTTGAAAAATTAAGTAGTAGTTTTCAACGCTTAAATGACACTGCCATGTATTTAGGCGATTTAGCAGATATGTCGAAAGCAAGTAAAGATTTTACACATAATACAAAGGATGCCGCTATTGCATTAGGTTCTATCAAGGAATCAGCAGGAACAGTATCTACTAATTTGGGAAGTTTTGCATTGGCTACGGATGGTGTTAAAAACTTAAATGATCAATTTGCAATGATGAGTAAAAGTATGGAAGCCATGAATACTTATTATTCAAAATTGGCGGAAGCTTCAAATGCCATGTCTAGTTCTGCACAAGATGCGATAAGAGCAAAAGAACAAATTGCATTACTGGCTGATAACCTTACTCAATTAAACAAAGTGTATGGCAATATGATTGTTGCAATGCAAGGACGTTAATTTACATATTCAAATTTTCATTTTTTAAAATCTAGTATACATGTCATTACCTAAGGAGCCAAGGCAGAAGATGATTAACATTATGTATATAGTGTTAACTGCGCTGTTGGCATTAAATGTATCTAGTGAAATTCTAAATGCCTTCAAAACTATTGAGCAAAGTTTAAACAATGCCAGTATTATTATTGAAAAAAAGAATGCAGATATTTACAAATCTTTAAAGGCAAAAATGTCGGATCCTAAATCGGCACAAAAAGCTGCAATTTGGGCACCAAGAGCTGAAAAAGCACATGCTTATGCTGACGCTATGTTCACTTATTTAGAATCATTAAAGCATGAGTTAAAAGTAGAGTCAGGCTTAAAGACAAAAGAGGGTAAAGAAGAATATAAAGAAGATGATTTAGATGCCACTACAAGAGTATTTTTAAATAATAAATCGGGTGAATCAAAAGCAAAGGATTTATATAATAAGTTAGTTCAATTTAAAGCCGATTTAGCAGCTATTGATCCTGCTATTGCAAAAGAGGTTATTCCTAATTTGCCTTTAGATTTATCTATTCCTGCCACTTCAAGCATTGCAGGTAAAAACGATTGGGGGTATGCTTATTTTCACATGACACCTAGCGTAGCGGCCATTACTATATTAACTAAGTTTCAAAACGATATTCGTAATAGTGAAGCACAGGTAGCTGAATATTGCCATAAAGAAATTGGAGAAGTAGAATTAATATATGATCAGTTCAATGCCTTTGCAGCTTCTAATTCCCAGTATTTAATGCAAGGTGAAGAATTAGTTATTACCGCTGGGGTGGGTGCTTTTAGTAGTGCAGCAAAACCTTCTATTTCAATTGATGGTGTAAACTTACCTATTACAGCTGATGGTTCTGCTATCTATAAAACCACTGCTGGTGCACCAGGTGTAAATTCAAAAACAGTAACAATTTCATTTTTAAAGCCAAATGGAGAAACAGCTATTGTAAAAAAAGATGTTAAATATACAGTAGGTACCCCAGCTGGTTTGGTAGTTTCAACCGATAAAACAAGAGTATTTTATAAAGGCTTAGATAATCCATTAAGTGTAACAGGTGGTGGCGGTGCTGAAAAAATAAATGTAACAGTGGAGGGTTCAGGCGCCACAGTAAGTAAAGCTGGCGCAGGTCAATATATTGTTAAGTGCACTCAACTTGGCAATGTACTAGTGAATGTAAATGATGGTAAGCTATCTCAAAAAATTAATATTCCTGTGAAGCGTGTTCCAGATCCAATAGCTATTGTTGGCGGAAGTGCAGGTGGTAATATGACTGCTAATAAGTTTAGAGTGCAACAAGGGGTGATCGCAGACTTGAGAGACTTTGTATTTGATGGAATTAAATTTAATGTAGTTTCCTATATAGTTATTGCTACAGGTAAAGGTTTTGATGAACCAGAAGTAGCCGAAGTGAACGGAGCTGCATTTGCAGGAGGTGCGCAATCTTTAATCAGAAGATGTCAGCCAGGGACTACGGTGACTATTGGAGAAATTAAAGTAACAGAGCCAGGCGGCGGCACTAGAAAATTAGATCAAACTATTACTTTTATTTTGCAATAAAATTGTAAATAAGTATAAAAATATAAGACATGAAAAAATTAATATTCCATACTTTATTTTTAGTGCTTGCGCTAACTATAGTAAATAGCGCTCAATCGCAATTTAATTATAAGAAAAAAGCAGCTCCTGTTACCAAGGATACGGTGGCTACTAAGCCTGTTGAAGTTCCAGTGTCTGTTCCAGTTGTTTCAAATGTTTCTATAGATACTAATATAAAATCTACTAAAACTATTGATACTACCATGGTGGGTGGTTTTAATGCAAATAATAGAAAAAGCTTAAGACCTAATTATGGTTTCTTTTCTGAGAACAATACAAGAAAGGCCACGCAGCAAAGAACACCAATGGCTTATGAAAATTTAAGAGAAGAAGATGCTTTGTTTAGTGAGTTTGTTTGGGAAGAAATTGATGGCAGAGAAAAAATTAATCGTCCTTTTATATACCAAGCTTATGATGATAGCGGAGATCAACGTTTTTTCGCCCTTTTATTAAGGGCAATTGAAAAGGATGGTGTGGTCCCTTTTTCAGCTGAAGGGGGGGATGATCGTTTTACAAAGCCAATAAGCTTTGATGAAGTAAATGCAATGTTGAAGGGAAGTTTAGATACGCAATTAGTGCAAAACATAAATAATCCCAATGTATTTGATACAAGCATTATTTATAATACTAAACTTGCACCTAATCCAGATTCTATTTATACATTCAGATTAAAAGAGCAGTTTATATTTGATAATAAGACAAGTAGAATGTATTGCAGAATCATTGGTATTGCCCCTGTAGCAACCATTGTAATTAATAATAAACCTATTAAGCGTACTTTATTTTGGATCTACTATCCAGAGTTAAGAGCTACTTTAGCCAAGAACGAAGTATATAATCCTAAGAATATTTCTAATAGAATTACTTGGGAAGAACTTTTTGAAAGCAGATACTTCAATGGGTATGTTGTAAAATCTACACTAGATAATTACAATGATAAAATGTTGAATGCTTTGTATAAAGATCCTACTAAAAGATTATTAGAAGGAGAGAGAATTAGGCAAAGAATCTTCGATTATGAGCAAGACAGATGGGTGTATTAGTCCTGTCTTTTTTCAAAAGCAGCTTTTAAAATTTGTGCCTTACTAGGCCCTATAATTTCTGATAATAATTCTAGTTTGGCTTCTTTTATTTTTTGCACCGATTTAAAATAAATCAATAACAAGTCCTTGGTTTTAGGTCCAATACCTTCAATTTGGTCCAAGCTATTTTCAAGCGCACCTTTAGATCTCTTGCTTCTATGAAACTGTATACCAAAACGGTGTACTTCATCTCTTATATTTCTAATGAGTCGCTGTGCATCGGACTGCCAGTTTAATTTCAGAGAGTCTTTATCTCCAACAAAGAAAATTTCTTCTAAATTTTTAGCAAGTCCAACGGTGGTAACCTTTTGTTGAATACCTAATTCAGTTAAAGCTTCAATAGCGGCATTTAACTGACCTTTTCCACCATCAATGATAATAAGCTGAGGAATAGCCTGCTGTTTTGCAAGTACAGACTTATATCTTCTAAATACCGATTCCTTCATGCTAGCAAAATCATTTATACCCACTACAGTTTTAATATTAAACTTACGATAGTCAGATTTGCTCGGCTGTCCATTTTTAAAACAAACCATGGCGGACACAGGAAATGCACCTTGTATATTTGAGTTATCAAAACATTCTATATGCACTGGAATATCACCCAAATGTAGTTGCTCTTTTAGTTCTTGTAAAATACTATTATCCTTAATAGGGTTCACTTGTACTAGCTTTTGTTTATATTCCCAATCTTTTAAAGCATAATCTGCATTTTTTTGAGACAGGGCTAAAAGTTGTTCTTTATCTCCTTGTAAAGGAATAGTATATTTTACACCTGGTAATTTATCTTCCAATTCAATAGGTAAGATAATTTCTTTGGCATCAGAACTAAGGTTTGTTCTGAAATAATGTATAGCAAAGGACAATATAGTTTCTTTATTTTCTTCTAGCGGAACCGTTAAGGGTAAGATATGTGTTTGTATTATTCTCCCTTCTTGCACCATTAAATAACTTACATAGGCTTGGTCATCATTGTGCGCAATACTAAAAACATCTATGGGGTGTTGATGTTTTGTATACACTACCGACTTTGTTTGGTAAGTTTCTAGCTCTTCTATTTTTCTTTTGGTCAAATCTGCTTTTTCAAATTGCATATTTGCAGCCTCTTCTTGCATTTTTGATTGTAATGTTTTAATGACAGGTTTAATATTACCTTTCAATAAATTTTGAACTTGTTCTATGGATTCATTATAAGCAGTTTCTGACTGAAAATTTTGACAAGGCCCCAAACAGTTACCTAAATGATATTCTAAACATACTTTGAACTTCCCAAGTTCAATATTTTTTTTAGTGAGCGGAAGGGTACAAGTTCTTAATGGAATTGTTTGTTTTATATGATTCATTAATTCTCTTACCGCTAGCGGATGCGTAAAAGGGCCTATATAAGTCGAACCATCCTTTATTTTTCTTCTAGTAATATACACCCTAGGAAAGGATTCATTTTTTATAATTATATAAGGGTAGGTTTTATCATCTTTTAAGTTAATATTATACTTAGGCTGGTAGTTTTTAATGAGTTCATTTTCCAGTATAAAGGCATCGTGTTCGGAGTCGACAATAGTGAATTGAATATCTTTAATTTTTTCTACTAACTCTATCGTTTTTTGATTTTCTTGAAAAGATAAAAAATAGGAGCTTACCCTTTTTCTTAGGTTTTTAGCCTTTCCTACATATAATAAAGTGCCCTTTCCATCAAAATATTGGTAGATACCCGGTTCTTGGGGTATACTAGACTGAATTTCCTTAAACTGCTCTTTTTCCATAATATAGGCGCTGGTCACAAAAATACTTTATATTTTTGTGTCATGGAATTATCTGTTAATATACCTGCACTTCTTTTCCCGGCCATTAGTTTAATTATGCTGGCCTATACGAATCGTTTTTTAGCCTTGTCCAATAGGGTAAGGGTTTTACACGATAAATACCATCAACAAGAAAAAGGCAGTATAATCTTTGGTCAGATTAAGAACTTAAAATACAGGATTAAATTAATACAGAATATGCAAACTTATGGAGTAGCCACCTTGCTACTTTCTATCTTATGCATGTTTTTTATTTTTATAGAATACCAGGCAATTGCTAAAATTATTTTCGCCTTAAGTTTAATTAGCTTTTCCATTTCTATATTTCTATCGCTTATTGAAATACGTTTAAGTACAAAGGCCATTGAATTGGAACTAAGTGACATGGAAGGACTAGAAGACCCTTCTGTAATGGAATATTTAAGAAAGAAATTTGAAAGAGAGTAGGCGAAACTAATTAGCCATTCTTCTTTCTCCAATTTGTTGTCTCCACATGGCATAATATAATCCCTTCTCCAATAATAAAGAATCGTGGGTTCCTTTTTCTATCACTTGACCTTTCTCTAGTACATAAATTCTAGTTGCATGAATAATGGTTGATAACCTATGAGCAATCATAATGGTAATTTGCTCTCTTTCTGCAGACAGTTGTCTAATTGTATCGGTGATAGATTCTTCTGTAATACTATCTAAAGAAGAAGTGGCTTCATCAAATATCAATAAATGAGGATGTCTTAATAAGGCCCTTGCTATAGATAGTCTTTGTTTTTCACCACCACTTAATTTTAAACCGCCTTCTCCAATTAAGGTAGCTAATCCATTTCCACCTTTGTCTAAAATATTAGAACAGCTCGCCTTAGTAAGTGCCAATAACATATCTTCTTCTGTAGCATTTGGTGCTACAAAGGCTAAGTTTTCTTTAATCGTACCTGCAAATAATTGAGTGTCCTGGGTAACAAAACTAATTTGATTACGAAGCCCAGTCATGTCTATATTATTTGAATTTACATCATTGACTAAAATTTGGCCTTCTTGTGGTTGATATAAACCCACTAATAATTTTACCAAGGTGCTTTTACCTGCCCCTGAAGGTCCAACAAATGCAACGGTTTCGCCTTTTTTTGCTTCAAAGCTAATATTATCAATAGCTTTAAAATTGGCGGTTTGATGTTGAAAGCCTACTTGATTAAAAGCTAAATGTTGAATATCGCCAATAGCAGTAGGGTTAATAGGTGTTTGGTCGATAGGCTTTTTCATTAAGGCATCGAAATTATTTAATGAGGCTTCTGTTTCTCTGTAACTTAAAATAATACTTCCAATTTCTTGCAAGGGCCCAAATATAAAAAAGCTATAAAACTGTAATGAAATTAACTGACCTACTGTTAAAATTTCTTTGAAAATGAGCCACATTAAAGTAAATGTAATAACCTGTCTTAAAAAATTTACCATGGTACCTTGAATAAAACTTAAAGAGCGAACATTTTTTACTTTCTTTAATTCAAGTGCTAAAATTTTATAGGTATTGTTATTTAATCTTTGAATTTCTTGTGTCGTTAAACCTAAACTTTTAATTAATTCAATATTGCGTAAACTTTCTGTAGTAGTACCAGCTAAAGAAGTGGTTTCTTTTACAATATTTTTTTGAATGACTTTAATTTGTTTGCTTAACAAATTGGTAACGTAGGCTATTAGACTAGCTCCGCCAATATAAATGGGAATTATGGACCAATGCAGTCTAGTGGCATAAATAGTAACAAATATGACACTAACAATAATACCAAATAACACATTTACCACATAGCTAATAAATTTTTCGCAATCGGCTCTGGCTTTTGTTAAAATAGAGAGGGTTTCTCCGCTTCTTTGATCTTCAAAAGCTTGATAGGGTAATTGCATCGAATGCTTTAATCCATCTGTAAATAAGGCGGCACCAAATTTTTGAATAATTACATTCACAGTATAATCTTGAAAGGCCTTAGCAATTCTACTTACCATGGCAGTGCCCACTAATAATAATAACATATTACTTACGCCCCATAAAAAATCGGACTGTGATCTGTGATGACCTGTTGCATCCACTATGGGATTTTTAGCAAATTCATCAATCAGTTTTCCAAATATCATGGGGTCGAATAAAGAAAAAGTTTGATTAATGCCCGCTAAAATAAAGGCTAAAAAAACAAGACTTCTAAATGGTTTAATATATTGTAATAAAATCTTCATACTGGACTATTAATTAAGTGGCCAAAGGTAATAAATATAGGCGTCTTTTGTATAAAACCTAAGATTATCCACCTGCTGTTGAAAACTGCTGCCTATGGAAAAAGGTGCATTCAAATCTATTATCCTACATTAGGGTACTTATAGAAACACTTAATTCAATATACTTTAATTATTTGATACTATGTTATGGAGAAAATTTAACGGAGAAAAAATAGTACTACCTATTAAAGAGGCTGTAAAGCAAGCCATTATTGCAGAATCTGAAAAAAAGACAAAATTAAAAGTATGTATTGGCACAGACAGTCAAGTAAAAGCTAATGTGACTGAGTTTGCAACCGTTATTGTTTTTTTAAGAGAGCATAACGGAGGGTTTATGTATATACATAATGATAAAAGCACACAAAAATACCATTTGAAAGAAAGAATGCTCATGGAAGTTGCTAAAAGCATTGAAATTGCTTATGAATTATGTGATCTTTTCATTGAACATAATATTGAAATGGAAGTGCATGCCGACATTAATACAAATCCGCAATTCAAAAGCAATGATGCCTTAAAAGAAGCTATGGGGTATATATTGGGAATGGGCTTTGCATTTAAAGCTAAACCTGAAGCCTTTGCAAGTAGCTGTTGTGCGGATAAAGTGGTAAATTAAAGACCTTCAGCGTCTAGTTTATTGTATTGGTCAATACAAGCAAGTACCTCCTCCACACCTGTTCTTTTTTCAGCACTTGTTACAAAGCCTTGTGGTAAAAAAGGAAGTATTTTGTTGAGCGCCTCAAAAAATGATTTTACATTTCTTGCTACTACGCCAGGTTTTTCTTTGTCAGATTTTGTGAATATAATTGTGAAGGGGATTTCCCATTTAAATAATTGTTCCATAAATTCTAAATCAATTTTTTGAGGAGCATGTCTACTGTCAATTAAAACAAAAACACGATTTAAGTTTTCTCTTTTTCTTAAATAGTTTTCTATCATCTGCTCCCATCTTCTTCTACTACTTTGAGCCACTTTCGCAAATCCATAACCAGGTAAATCTACAATATACCATTTGTCTTGCTTTCCCTTGGTAACACTTATACTAGTAATTTCAAAATGGTTAATGAGTTGTGTTTTACCTGGTGTGCCAGAAGTTTTGGCTAAATTCTTTTGTAGGCAAAGTGCATTAATAATAGAGGACTTGCCTACATTACTTCTTCCAATAAAGGCATATTCTGGTGCTTTCAATGTAGGACATTGATCAAAGCTAGGACTTGAAATTAAATAAGTGGCTTTTACAATTTTCATATTTAGGAGCCCTATTTAGAGGCGCCTTCTGGTTTTGAAGGTCTTTTTAATTTAAGACTATCAGCAGGATAATTTGCTTTCAATGTATCCATTATGTTTTGACACCATTTAGATAAGGTTGCTTTTTCTGAATCTGATAATTTTGCTTCGGTATGTATTAATGTATAAGAAGGAAGGGGCATTTCGCCTTCTTTAATTTGTTCAATTACTTCTTCTAATTTATGATTTTGCTTTGCTAATCTATAACCTGCAAATTCATTAAAGTTAAAGTGGCGCTTTCCGTCGTTAATATGATCAGCTAACCAAAAGCTAATAGGCTGTATGGATGCGTAAAAAGGATATTTTGTATTGTTGGAATGACAGTCAGCACAAGCTTTATCAACAATAACCTTTACACTATCTGGCATTGGGTATAAAGTAGTAATATCTTTGGTGATATCTGCAGAATTGTTTTTCGCTGGGCGAATAAATTGGATAGCTATTAAAACTACTAATAATCCAATGAGTATTTTCTTTATCATAATACGGTTTTAAATTTTTTATTAAGACTTTGACTATTTTTTCTTTAATAAGTTTAACAAAATAGATTATCCTAGTACATTTATTTTAGGATTTGACTATTACTTAAAGATAATATTTATTAACTATTTTCTTAAATTAATACATCACCGGTCATTTCCTTTGGTATTTCCAAGCCCATAACCTTTAAGATAGTAGGAGCTAGATCGCCTAATTTACCTGGTTTTATATTGCCTTTCCATTGCTTGTCAATAATAAAAAAGGGCACTAAATTGAGGGTATGTGCTGTATTGGGGCTTCCGTCTTCATTTATCATATAATCGGCATTTCCATGATCTGCTGTTAAAAAGATGGTATATCCATGTTCTAAGCCTGCAGTGACTATTTTTTCAACGCATGTATCTACCGTTTCTACAGCTTTCATAACTGCAGAAAACACACCTGTATGTCCCACCATATCGGCATTGGCAAAATTCAAGCAAACAAAATCCGGATTGCCTGCATTTATTTCGGGCAATAATTTTTCGGTTAATTCAGCAGCGCTCATTTCGGGTTGTAAATCATAGGTAGCTACTTTAGGGGAAGGAGCCATAATTCTTGTTTCACCATCAAAGGGTAATTCTCTTCCACCACTGAAGAAAAAAGTAACATGCGGATATTTTTCAGTCTCTGCAATTCTAATTTGTTTTTTATGATATTTTGCTAAAACCTCGCCCAAGGTATTTTCTAAATTATCATTTTCAAATATGATATTTACTTTTTGAAAGGTCTCGTCATATTTAGTAATAGTAGTATAATGTAAATCCAACTTCTTCATTCCAAAGTCTGGAAAATCTTTTTGGCTAAGTACTTCAGTGATTTCTCTACAACGATCGGTTCTGAAATTAAAACAAAGCACTGCATCGCCCTCTTTAATAGTAGCAATTGGAGCTCCGTTTTCTGTTAAAACAGTAGGTTTTATAAATTCATCTGTAATATTACTAGCATAGTTTGTTTTAATAGCCTCTAAAGCAGTTGTGGCAACAGGTCCTTTGCCTTTTACTAAACAGTCATAAGCAAGTTGAACTCTTTCCCATCTTTTATCTCTATCCATGGCGTAATACCTTCCACTTATTGTCGCTAATTTCCCTGCTGAATTTTTTAAATGATTTTCAAGGTCTTCTATATAACATAATCCACTTTTAGGATCGGTATCTCTTCCGTCCGTAAAAGCATGTATGTATACAGTAGTTAAGCCTTTCGTTTTACATAAATCACAAATAGCTTTTAAGTGACTGGTATGAGAGTGAACGCCACCATCACTTACTAAACCTAATAAGTGTAAGGGTTTATTATTCTGTTTGGCATAATCAATGCTTGCTAATAAAGTGGGGTTGCAGGCTAATTCACCAGATTTAATGGCTACATTAATTCTTTGTAATTCTTGATATACAATACGCCCTGCGCCCAAATTTAAATGGCCAACTTCACTATTACCCATTTGACCTTCTGGTAAACCCACTGCTTCTCCACAAGTAACGAGTGTAGTATTTGGATAATGCTTATATAAGCTTTTTACGAAGGGTACGTTTGCTTGTTGAATAGCATCGGAGGCAGGAACGAGCCCAAGGCCCCATCCATCCATGATAATCAACATTACTTTTTTTGACATAATGCTTCCTTTATTTTAGCCTTAACTTTGTTTTTATTAATTTGTACCACAAAGTTTCAAAATACTAGGCAGACTACAAACTTTATACTGTTATAATACCTAAAAATGAGTAAAAAAGGCAAATCAAATACAACTAGTCAAAATAATAGCCCTTTGGTGTATAGCACTAATCCAGATTATATGCTTCCCAAGGAAGAAGCATCAACCATTTCACTTGCGCCAGCAGAACAACCTTTAAGAATTATTTTAGAAACAAAACACAGAGCTGGAAAAACTGTAACCATAGTGTATGGATTTGAAGGTTCCTTGGATGCAATGAATGAATTAAGTAGGGCTTTAAAAAACCACTGTGGCACAGGGGGCTCAGTAAAAGATGGAGAAATTATTATCCAAGGCGATCACCGTCAAAAAATATTTCAATACTTAAAACAAAAGGGATACCAAAAAGCAAGGCTTTAGTTGTAAATCTCTAGTAGTAAATTTCCAAATTTAATCTTGTTTTTAATTCCTGCACTAAAGGATACATTGATGCAATGCGCTCATATTTTTGTTTGCTATTTAAACTTAAATGTAAAGGCACATCTTCTTTTTCACTAGCAGCTACTAGTATACTAAATTGAATGGCGCGATTATGAAAATGCTCCCAAACTCTTTCTAAAACATTCATTCGCTCTTGCTCAACAAATTTTTGTGCAGTTAAGGCAGGAACAGTAATGGTAAAATGAGTTTCATTTTCAATATCTAGTTGTGCTAATTTAAAAGTACTAGCTGCAGAATGTTTTAAAGCTGTTTCTAAAGTATGGGTAAAGTCATCCCAGCATTTTCTTAAATCTTCCATGGTAAGTGGAATAGAATCGATGACTTCTTCAATTTTATATTTTTCTCCATATTTATTTTGAAGTACTGCGAGTAAGTTTTTATTGCTACTTTTTTCAATAGGAGTCGTATTTCTAGGAGTGCTATTTTCTTCTTTAGACAATTGAGATGCTTGAGTTGTAGGATCTGCTTGTGCAGCTAAAGGTTCAGTTGCTTGCGTTTTGTTAGAAACAGCTTCTTTTGATACTGCTGGCTGCTGTTCTATAATTAACTTAGCCTCTTTAGTGACTACTGAATTACTTAAAGGAATAATTTTTTTTAATCGAATAGGATAATGACTATCCACTAATTTTTTTTTTACAACTTGGCTATCTTCCATGCTTAGTTCAACAGCTTGTTGTAAAAAATTGAGTTTTATAATGGCCATTTCTACATGTAGTCTTTTATTGCGGGCCATTTTAAATTGTATCTCGGCTTCGTTTAATAAGTTCAGTGCACTTACTAAATAAGGAGTGCTTATTTGTTTTGATACACTAATATATTGTTCTCTCCATCCTTCAATCGATTCAAGTAATTTTGCACTTGCTGGGTCCTTGCATACTAATAAGTTTCTAATAAAACTAGCAAGCCCGTATAAAACCATATCCCCCTCAAATCCTTTCTGATTAATTTCATCATATAATAACATGGCCTGGGTGAGGTCTTGCGCAGTTAGATGTTCCAATAACTTAAAAAAGTAAGCCTCATCTAAAATATTTAAATGCTCTAAAGTATTTTCATAAGTTAAAGCCCCGTTAGAAAAACTTACTATTTTATCTAAAATACTTAAGGCATCACGCATGCAACCTTCACTTTTTTGAGCAATAAGTTGTAAAGCATTTTTTTCGGCCTTAATATTTTCTTTACTAATAATTTCTTCTAAATGTGTAACGGTGTCATTGGAAGTTATTCGTCTAAAATCAAAAATTTGACAACGGCTTAAAATAGTTGGAAGAATTTTATGTTTTTCAGTAGTGGCTAAAATAAAAATGGCAAAGGGGGGAGGTTCTTCTAATGTTTTTAGAAATGCATTAAAGGCACTAGTACTTAACATGTGAACCTCATCTACTATATATACTTTATACTTACCAGCTTGAGGTGCAAAGCGCACTTGTTCTACTAAAGTTCTGATATCGTCTACAGAGTTATTACTCGCCGCATCCAATTCATGAATATTTAAACTTGCGCCTTTTTCAAAAGAAATACAAGACTCGCAAGTATTACATGCTTCTCCTTCCTTGGTAATATTAGTACAATTAATAGTTTTAGCTAAAATACGTGCGCAAGTAGTTTTACCCACTCCCCTTGGTCCACAAAATAAAAAGGCATGCGCCAAATGATTATTTAAAATGGCATTTTTTAAAGTAGTAGTAATAGGCGCCTGTCCCACCACTGTATTAAAGTTTTGGGGCCTGTATTTTCTAGCTGAAACGACGAAATTATCCATAGTTGACGCGCAATATACACATTCAAAATCAAAAGTATTCACTAGGTAATTAAATCTTATCCCCTAATTGTTAAAGACCTATTTAGGGCCTTATTACGTGCCCTTATTTTGTGCTGTAATCCATAGGGGGATGTCTTTCAAATGGATAGACGCTTGGGTTAAAAATATATCTATAAGTGACCATCTGTCTACTAGGATGAGCGTCTAAGCTTTTATAAATATTCACCATTTTGGGATTCCAGTCTGCAGCCCAGCCCATTTCATATTGGTTATATTTTTTTATTTTAAGCAAAATAAGATTGCAGCAATATATTAAATAACTATCTACGCCCAAGGCTTGGTATTTTGGCACAACGCCAAACGCTAAACCCGTTAATTTATGATTAGTTCCTCTTAATTTCATCCATAATAAATGTAGTTTTTGAAACAGTCCCAATTTTCCATTAAAATATTTAAAATATTGATTCACATCTGGAATATTAATAAACATTGCAATGGGCTCTTCTTTATAATAAGCAAACCAAATAACTCTTTCATCCATCACCACTTTCAAAGTTTTAAATAGTTTTAATATTTGTTCCAAGGTGATGGCTTTTTCTTCGCCATGCTGAGCCCAAGCATTATTATAAATATGCACAAAGTCCCTGGCGAATTTTTCTAAATTATTTTTATCTAAATGAAGTGCTGAATAATCAGGCTTGGCTTTAAATTTATTGTAACGCTCTTCAAATCGAGCAGGAAGGGGTTCGTTTAAATTTTTCTGGTAATAATATTGATTGTAGTAATTCTGAAAACCATAATTGGTTATTAGAGCTTCGTAATAGCTTGGGTTGAAAGACATACCATACATAGGTTCTGCATCAAATCCTTTCACCATGAGTCCCCACCATTTATCTCGGTCGCCAAAATTAATAGGGCCATCCATGGCTTGCATGCCGTTTTCATTTAGCCATGCCTGTGCAGTTGAAAAAAGTAAATTAGCGGTAGCTTGTTCATTGATGCAATCAAAAAATCCTACACAACCTACTGGATATTCTGTGCCTTTATTTTTATAGCTCTCGTAATAAAATGCGGCTATGCGCCCAACACAAATACCTTCTTCGTTTTGCGCAATCCATCTTTTAGCATCACCCCCTTTAAATAATTTATTATGGCTTCGATCAAATACTTGATTCACTTCATTGTCTAAGGGTCTTATATAATTTGGGTTGTATTTGTTTAAAGTAGCATTTACTTCTAGAAATTCTTTTTCTAAATGAGGGGTATTCACTTCAATAATGCTAATTGTCCTATTCATTGATTGAAATTAGAATTTTTTTAATACACTTAGAGCAAATAGGGCAGCAGTTTCAGTTCTAAGACGCGTTGGTCCTAAATAAATGGCCTGATAATTATTTGCAAGGGCTAATTCAATTTCAGATGAAGAAAAATCGCCTTCAGGACCAATTAATAATAAGCAGTCTGAGGCAGCTTCTATTTTTTTAATATTTAATTTATCACCTGCTTCACAATGGGCAATTAATTTCTGCGCTTGTTTTTGATTTTGAATTGCTTCTTTAAATTTTACAGGGGTTCCTAGTAAAGGAAGCCAAACCTGCTGACTTTGTATCATGGCCGATTGCAAAATATTTTGAAATCTTTCCAATTTAAACTTTTCAAATAAAGTATGTTCACAAAGCAGGGGTAAGATTTCATAAATACCCATTTCGGTTGCTTTTTCTAATAGCCATTCTAACCTGGTAAGGTTTTTTAGAAGTCCAATACCTAAAGTAATTTTTTGTGAATGTGCTGGTATATATTTTTCTGATTGTATTTGTACAATCGTATTTTTTTTATGAGCGTTTACAATAATAGCTTCAAATAAATAGCCCAACCCATTGGTAATATCTACTCTATGATTTTCTTGCATTCTCAGTACTTGAATGCAATGCTTACTACTTATTTCATTTAAGGTAAAATTAGTTTGACCTGATACAATATTAGGCTCGTAAAAATAAGGTATCGACATAGCTTCGTCTTATTTAAAACGGTTGGTCATCATTAATACCTTCGTCAAATTCTCCTTCATTCATCTTACTTCCTTGAATAAAGAATTTACCGCCATCTGGTGTGCCTCCGCTATTTAAGCTAGCTTGTAAAGGTTTATAGTTACTTGCAAGACCGGGAATACCAGCATCACCTTCCCATTCTTCAAATCTTTGAATATCTAAATTGGCCCTTAGTTTCACTAAGTCTAAACGACCATTTCTGTGCTTGGCAATTCTAATGTGCGTTTCGCCTTGTGTACTTTCTCCCATTTCATTACTCATTACTTCGTAATATTCTGGACGATAAATAAACATAACCATATCGGCGTCTTGTTCAATGGCTCCCGATTCTCGTAAATCACTCAACTGTGGCATCTTACTTTCTTTTCTAGTTTCTACTGCACGACTTAATTGAGAAAGTGCAATGATAGGAATATTTAATTCCTTCGCTAAGGCTTTTAAACTTCTTGAGATATTGCTAATTTCTTGTTCACGATTAGAGTTTCTATCACCAGAGCCACTCATTAATTGTAAGTAGTCAATAATGATAATTTTAACTTGGTGTTTGTTCACTAGTCTTCTTGCCTTCGCTCTAAATTCAAAAATATTTAATGCCGCTGTATCATCAATATAAATAGGTGCTTGTTCTAATTTTTTTATACCCTTGCTATGTAATTGTTGATATTCGTATTCTTCTAATTTACCTCTTGAAATTTTTTCCATTTTAATTTCACTCTCTGCACTTAAAATACGTTGCACTAATTGACTTGCACTCATCTCTAAGCTAAAAAATCCGACTGCCTGTGGTTTGGTAGGATGAAGTGCTGCATTACGCGCCAAGTTTAATGCGAAAGCGGTTTTACCCACAGAAGGTCGTGCAGCTAAAATAATTAAATCGGTGGGTTGCCATCCGTAAGTAATTCTATCAAGCGAAGTGAATCCACTAGGTACACCAGATATCTCGTCTTTTTTTGTTCTTAGTTGATCGATACGCGTAACGGCATGTGCTAAAGCATCTCCAATATCCACGAAGTTTTTCTTCAAATAGTTATTAGTGATATTAAACATTTTTGTTTCACTATCATCTAGTAAATCAAAAACATCGGTGCTATCTTCATAAGCATTTGCAATTACCTCGCCACTAATTCTTATTAATTCTCTTTGAATAAATTTTTGTAAAACAATTCTTCCATGTGCTTCAATGTTGGCTGTAGAAACAACTACATTGGTTAATTTAGAAATATAATAAGCACCACCAATAATATCTAATTGCTCGCGCATTTTTAATTCTTCCACCATGGTCAACATGTCAATAGGCATGTTTTTTTGTTGCAAGCCCTGCATAGCGCCAAAAATTAGTTGATGTGCTTCTACATAAAAACATTCTGGTTTTAAAATTTCACTAATGGTATCGAATGCACTTTTGTCTAAAAGTATAGCGCCAAGTACTGCTTCTTCTAGTTCTCTTGCCTGTGGTGGAATCTTTCCATACATCATAGAACTAATATCTATATTGCTATTTTTCTTCTTTGCTCTGTTTGTATTTATACTAGGGATAGACATAGTGATTGACCAATTTTCTTACTGCGAAAATCAAACCAAATTAGGACTTCAAGAAATTTAGTTTTGCAATAGGGTTGTACACAGGTCTTCGTCATCTGAAATCCACAAAAAAAGGGGGTTATTAACGGGTTTTGCACCTAGTTTTTAACTAAAAGCACTTAAAAATTAGTATTTTTGAAGCTATACCATAAAGTTGTTCTATGACGATTAGTTATCGCTGGTTGAGTGAATATTTGCCACATACGGTGAGTCCCGAAAAGTTATCCCTTATTTTAACTTCTATTGGGCTAGAAGTAGAGTCATTAGAAAAATATGAAAATTTTAAAGGAGGTCTTACAGGTTTGGTGGTAGGAGAGGTATTAGAAGTGGTAAAACATCCAGGTGCTGATAAATTAAATTTAACTAAGGTTGATATTGGCATGGGCCAACCCTTAGCTATTGTTTGTGGTGCAACAAATGTAGCCAAAGGACAAAAAGTAGTAGTTGCCACTATTGGAACAACTATATATCCAAAAGGGGGAGAGCCCATAACTATGAAGCTTGCTAAAATTAGAGGAGAGCAAAGTGAAGGAATGATTTGTGCAGAAGATGAAATTGGATTAAGTGATGATCATGGAGGAATTATAGTCTTGGATCCAAATATAAAAGTAGGTACTGCAGTTTCTACAATTTATGAATCTTATGAAGATTGGATTTATGAAATTGGGCTTACCCCTAATAGAATGGATGCCATGAGTCATTATGGGGTAGCTAAAGATGTTTGTGCTTATTTATCTTATCATGAAACACCGGTAGCCGCCATTAGTCCTTTTAAAAAACAAGCATTCAAAGATAAATCGGTAACCCCTTTTAAAGTAAGCATTGAAGATACAGCAGGATGTAAAAGATATAGCGGACTTGTTATTGAAGGAGTATCAGTAAAACCATCTCCTTCTTGGTTAAAAAATAAATTACAAGCCATTGGTGTTCGTAGCATTAATAATATTGTAGACATAACTAATTATATTTTACATGAAACAGGTCAACCTCTTCATGCCTTTGATGCGGCGGAGATAAAAGATAAAACCATTCTTGTAAAAAAATATCCAGCAGGCACTAAGTTTACTACACTTGATGGTGTGGATAGAACCTTAACTGCAAATGATTTAATGATTAGCGATACACAAAAACCTTTATGTATCGCGGGGGTATTTGGCGGGCTTTCAAGTGGCGTAAAAGCAAGTACTACGAATTTATTTTTAGAAAGTGCTTTGTTTGACAATGTACATATAAGAAAAACATCGGTGTACCATGGTTTAAGAACCGATGCAGCTTCTCGTTTTGAAAAAGGCGTAGCCATTGATGGCACAGTGCTTGTTTTAGAACATGCGGCTCAATTAATTCAAGAATTAGCAGGAGGAAAATGTAGTGAAGTGATTGATATATATCCAGCACCAGTTTCTAAAACCAAGGTGGATATTAGCTTTGCCTATTTAAAAAAATTAAGTGGTAAAGTTTATTCAGTAGAAAAAGTAAAAACTATTCTTACAAGTTTAGGATTTGAAATATTGAAAGAAACGCTAGAAGGTTTAGCATTAGCTGTACCTTATCATAAACCAGATATTAGTATTGCTGCCGATATCGTGGAAGAAGTATTAAGAATTGATGGCCTGGATAATATAGCTATTCCAAGTGTTATTACCATGAGTCCAGCTATTGACCCATTAGAGAAAAAAGAAAAGTTCAAAGATAAAATTGCACAATATTTAGTAGGTCGTGGTTTTACAGAAATTTTAACCAACTCAATTACCAATAGTGCTTATTTTGCTGAAAATGTCATTGCGCGTTCAGTAAAAATGCTTAATAATTTAACAGCAGAATTAGACCTCATGCGCCCATCAATGTTAGAGACAGGCCTAGAAACTATTGCTTATAATATTAATAGAAAGAATACTTCTATTTCCTTTTTTGAAATGGGAAAAGTGTATGGGAAATCGGGTAATGGTAAATATTATGAGTCCGAGCAATTGGCAATTTATATTTCAGGCAAACAAAATGCAGATGGATGGAGAACCAAGGCCCAGCCCGCTGATTTCTTTGTTGCAAAAGGAATGGCTACTGCTTTATTTAAATTATTAGGACTTCCTAGCGGTATGTGGAAAGCTGCAGACCCAGGTCAAGTCAATTACATTTTAGATAAAAAAACAGTTTGTACTGTTGAAATAATAGGTACAAAAAAACTACAAACATTTGGCATTAAGCAATCGGTATTATATATTCAATTCGATTTATCAAACCTACTTGCTTTATATCAAAGTAAGCAAGTAGTTTACCAAGAAGTTTCAAAGTATCCTTCAGTGGAGCGTGACATAGCATTAGTACTTCCAACAGCTACAGAATATGCAGCCATTGAGCAAAGTATTGCAGCAGTTAAATTAGCAGCGCTTCAGCAAACAAGTGTTTTTGATATTTTTGAAAGTGAAAAATTAGGCGATCAGAAAAAATCGGTGGCTATTAATTTTGTGTTTAATGCAAGCGACAAAACATTGACCGATGTGGAGATAGAAACCATGATGAAAAAATTGATACAATCATTTGAAAAAAACCTTCAAGCAGAAATTAGAAAATAATTTTTTTAGCAAATTTAAAATACAAGTATGTTGGATATTGCTTCTTCATTAGCTAATTTACAAGAGAAAATACAACTCTTATTAAAGCGAGCGGCTTTAATGGAAAAGGAGAATATGCAATTAAAGGCAAGCCTTAACAAGGAGCAAAATTTAGTGAAGCAATTAACTGACCAAGTGCAACAAGGAAAATCAGAATTAGCTGCAGCAATGGTCAAAACAGCTAGTATGCAGCCCGCAGATAAGGAAGCCTTGATTAAAAAAGTAGACCAATACATTAAAGAAATAGATACTGCCATTAAAAATTTGAATCCTTAATTTATGTCAGACAACCAAGAAGCCAGTTTAATTCCTGTAAATATTACTATTGCCGATAGGTCCTACCGTATCAAACTTGCTGCCAAGGATGAGGAGGCGGTTCGTAAAACGGCTGCCCTTATTAACCAAAAATTGGTAGAGTTTAAAAATGCTTATGCAGGCAAGGATATGCAAGATTATATATCTATGGTTTTACTTTGGTTCACCACCGAGCAGCAGCAGACTGGCCAGAACCTTTATGAGCTAGAAGACATTCAAAATCAGATTGATGCGCTTACTAGTTCTATTGAAAAGGCGCTTTAAGCCACATAATTTGGTCCCTTCGACTCCATTCTTTCCATTATTTGATTATCTTCGTAGCGGAACCTTTGACGCATTATGAATAATCTAAATACGTCATCCTAGAGTTAAAGAAGAAACGAAGCTTGCTATAGGTGACTATCAATGATTTATAAATAATATAGGATTAATGTTTTAACCTCACTAACAATGAAGTTTTAACCTCATTAACAACGAAAAAGGGGAGTATGAATTATTTACAAACAACAAGATTTAAACAATGGACCAAACCATATTATTCGTCATCATTGGAGCAGCTTCCTTATTGGGAGGCTTACTTATAGGCAAAATTGTATTTGCCCGCAATACCAAAAAACAAATTGAAGAAGCTGAAGCACAAGCTGCTAACATTTTAAAAGAAACCGAATTAAGAGCGGAGACAATTAAAAAAGAAAAGCAACTGGAAGCGAAGGAGCGTTTCGTGCAATTAAAGTCTGAATACGATCGTGACTTATTAGAGAAAAATAAAAAAATTGGAGAGGCAGAAAATAGAATTAAGCAAAAAGAAATTACGATTAATCAAAAAGAAGCTGCCATTGATAAACAAGTTAAAGATAACGAAGCAATTAAAGAAAAATTAAATCGTGAGATTGACTTAATCAATGTAAAGCGTTCTGAATTAGAAAAACATCAAGAAGAACATATTCGTCGTTTAGAGAAGATTTCCAACCTCAGTGCAGAAGATGCCAAGCAACAACTAATTGAAAGCTTAAAACATGAGGCGCAAACTCAGGCCCTTGTTTTACAGCAAGAAATTATTGAAGACGCCAAACAAAAAGCAAATAAAGAAGCTAGAAAAATTATCATTCAATCTATTCAAAGAACTGCTGCAGAAGTAGCCATAGAAAATACAGTGACTGTATTTAATTTAGAATCAGATGAAATGAAAGGCCAAATTATTGGTAGAGAAGGTCGTAATATTCGTGCCATTGAGGCTGCTACTGGTGTTGATTTAATTGTTGATGATACACCTGAAGCAATTTTACTTTCTTCATTTGATCCGCTTCGTCGTGAAATTGCGCGATTAAGTTTACAACGTTTAGTAGCAGATGGACGTATTCATCCAGCTCGTATTGAAGAGGTAGTTGAAAAAACACGCCGTCAATTAGAAGATCAGATTGCAGAAATTGGAGAGCGAACCGTTATTGAATTAGGTATTCATGGATTACATAAAGAATTGATCAGAATTATTGGTAAAATGAGATTCCGTTCATCTTATGGCCAAAACTTATTAATGCACTCTCGTGAAACTGCTAATTTATGTGGAATTATGGCTGCTGAATTAGGATTAAATCCAAAATTAGCGAAAAGAGCAGGTCTTTTACATGATATTGGTAAAGTGCCTGATGAAGAAACGGAATTAAGCCATGCCTTATTAGGGGCAAAATTAGCTGAGAAATATGGTGAGAATCCTGCCGTAGTGAATGCCATTGGGGCTCACCATGATGAAATGGAAATGCAGTATGTGATTTCTCCTATCATTCAGGCTTGTGACGCAATTAGCGGAGCTAGACCAGGGGCAAGAAGAGAGATTATGCAACAATATATTCAGAGAATCAAGGACTTAGAAAACTTAGCAATGAATTACCAAGGTGTAGAAAAAGCCTATGCAATTCAAGCGGGTCGTGAGTTAAGAGTCATTGTAGAGGCTGAAAAGGTAACTGATGCTAGTTCTGATCAATTAAGCTTTGAAATAGCCCAAAAAATACAAACTGAAATGACTTACCCTGGTCAGATTAAAGTAACCGTAATTAGGGAGAAAAGGGCTGTAAACATTGCCAGATAGGCGATTATTAATTTTGAATCAAATAATTTGGATAATAAGGTGGGTTCTCCTACCTTTGCCGTCCGCAAAAACAATGTATTATGAGCGAAGCAGTAAAATTTGTACACGAGCAATTAACCGCAAAAAAAGACTATCCCGCCTTCAAAGCTGGTGATAATATTACCGTAAACTACAAAATTGTAGAGGGTGGTAAAGAGCGTATTCAAAGTTTCCGTGGAGATGTAATTAAAACACAAGGAACAGGCGCTACTGCATCTTTCACAGTACGTAAAATTTCTGACGGAGTAGGCGTTGAGCGTTTATTCCCTTTCTTATCACCAAATATCGATGGTATTTTGTTGAATAAGTCTGGTAAGGTAAGACGTTCTAAATTATACTATTTGCGCGATAGAAGCGGTAAGAGTGCTCGTATTAAAGAAAAAAGATTCTAGTAATACCTGGAGTAATACTAGTAAACTATATAAGCCCCGTTCTCATAACCATGAAACGGGGTTTTTCATTGGTGTAATTCATAAAAAATAGTGCTTTTCTATTTTATAATTACCTTACCTTTAAACTTCTAAATTCAACATTATGGGCAACTTAGGATTTCAAGAATTATTAATTATTGGTGTGGTTATTTTAGTAATGTTTGGCGGACGTAAAATTCCTGAATTCATGCGTGGATTAGGAAAAGGTATTCGCGAATTCAACGATGCTAAAAACAACGTAAAAAAAGAGATTGAAGAAGGAATTAAAGAAAAAGACGAAAAAGCTTCTTAGTTTTTGTTCTTTATTTTTATAGTTCGTTTTCAAATTTTCATAAAGACATCTGTCTATTCAATTTTTTATCCTTTAATTAAATAGCCTTTGTTTCGGTTTACTTCCATCAAAGACTACCAAGCTGCATTAAATGCAGAGCACACAACTTGCATCCAAGCGGTAAAATATTACTTGGATCAAATTGCCGCACATGAAAATTTAAATGCTTATTTAGAAGTATTTTCTGAAGAAGCCTTGCATCGAGCAGCAATATTAGATCTAGAAAGAAAGCAAGAAAAAAGGCTAGGGAAGTTACATGGTGTTATTATAGGGATCAAGGATGTACTTTCTTATAAAGGGCATAGATTAACTGCTGCATCTAAAATATTAGAAAATTATACTGCTGTTTATACAGCTACCGCCGTTCAAAAATTAGTCGACGAAGGAGCCATTATTATTGGACGCCAAAACTGTGATGAATTTGCCATGGGTAGTAGCAATGAAAATTCTGCTTACGGGCCTGTAAAAAATGCAATTGATTTTACTAAAGTACCTGGTGGATCTTCTGGAGGATCAGCTGTTGCAGTGCAAGCTAATTTGTCTATGATAAGTATTGGATCTGATACAGGTGGTTCAGTTAGACAACCTGCAGACTTTTGCGGTGTGGTGGGATTAAAACCAAGCTATGGTCGAATTTCTCGTTATGGTTTAATTGCCTATGCTTCTTCCTTTGATCAAATTGGTATTTTTTCAAAAACTATTGAAGATGCTGCCCTTGTTTTAGAAGTGATGGCTGGTGAAGACAATTTTGATAGTACGGTTTCTAGCAAACCTGTTCCCGCTTATAGCAAAGAATTAGAAAGTGATGAAATTGAAAATGGGGCTAGTCCTAGAAGAATTGCTTATTTTAAAGAAACACTTTTTCATCCGGGACTAGATGCAGAAATTAAAACAAAAATTGAAAACTATTTAAATGAATTGAAGAATAGGGGATATCTAGTTGAAGCTATCGATTTCTCTTTGTTATCTTATTTAGTACCCACTTATTATGTACTCACTACTGCAGAGGCTTCCAGTAATTTATCAAGGTTTGATGGCATCAAGTTTGGACATAGAACTAAGGAAAGTATAGTAGACTTAAATGATTTATATCAAAAAACAAGAACAGAAGGTTTCGGCGAAGAAGTGCAAAGAAGAATTTTACTGGGTAGTTTTGTTTTAAGCGCTGGTTATTTTGACGCTTATTTTACAAAGGCGCAACAAGTAAGACAAAAATTAGTAGACTTAACAAAAACTGTGTTTTCAAAATATGATTTTATTGTATCACCGACTGTGCCCACAACAGCCTTTGGTATTGGAGAGAATAACCATTCAGCAACTGAAATGTTTTTAGCAGATATCTATACAGTATATGCAAATTTAGTTGGCATCCCTGCCATATCTATTCCCTTATTTACACACAGTAATGGATTGCCTTTTGGCTTACAAGTAATGAGTGCTAGTTTTAATGAATTAAGTTTATTAAGCTTTTCGAAAGAGCAGATGGCCTCTACTAAAAACTAGCTTACTGTTTTAAAAATCGTCTTCTAATTCATCTTTATCGTCAAATAAATCATCGTCGTCTAAGTCCTTGAAATCTTCATTCAGAGAAAAATCTTCATCGTCATCTTGTGGCTTAAATTTACCCGGTTTTTTTGAAGATTTTTTAGGCAGATCAAATTCTTCGAAGTCGGGATCCCAACTTGAATCGTCTTCAGCTTTTTCCCAATCATCATTCATGTCCTCTTCATCATCAAAGTCATCTTCATCTATGTCTTTTTTCTTCGCAGCTGATTTACTTGCTTTGTCTGCTTTACCTACACTATTTTTTGGTGTAGCAGTCTTTTTTTCTTTGATAGTTTTTAATGCCATATTTAATTACAAAATTAACAATGTAAAATTTCAACTCAAAATTGTATTTACCAAAAAAAATTGCCCTTTTTTTAAAAAAATTAATGAATTAAATCCTACCTCATTTAAATATAAAATCTTTTAAACATGAACTATCTGATCTCTACCTGGTCCGTTGGAAACATATTTTACCGGAACGCCTAAGTACTTATTAATAAAGTCTATATAAGTTTTCATTGTAGCAGGTAATTCTTTCTCACCCTTCATTTTAGTAGTATCTACATTCCATCCCTGCATTTTCTTGAAAATAGGGATAACTGGAGTACCTACTAGTTGAAATGGAACATAATCTATCTCTTTACCTTCCATTTTATATGCGATACCTAGTTCCAATTCTTTAAAAGTATCTAAAATATCGGCCTTGGTCATTATAATTTGTGTTACACCATTGATCATGCAAGTATATTTAAGGGCCACTAGGTCAATCCATCCACATCTTCTAGGCCTGCCTGTAGTCGCTCCAAATTCGCTACCCAGTTTTCTTAATTCTTCTCCAATCTCATTGTGTAATTCGGTAGGAAAAGGACCGCTTCCTACTCGTGTACAATAAGCCTTTGTAATACCTAATACCTCATTAATTAATTTAGGTGCAATACCCAAGCCTGTACATACACCAGCTGAAATAGTATTAGAAGAAGTCACAAAAGGGAAGGTGCCAAAGTCAATGTCTAACATTGAACCTTGCGCTCCTTCGGCTAGTACTTTTTTGCCTTTTGAAATTTGATCGTTAATAAAATATTCGCAATTAATTATATTCATTGTTTTTAGAAACTCTAAAGCTTCAAAAAACTCATTTTCCATTTCACTAATATCTTCATTAAAATTAAAGCTATCTAAAATTTTCTGATGCTTCATTCTTAAAGTAATATACTTACTAATGAAGTTCTTATTTAATAAGTCGCCTACCCTTAAAGCATTACGACCGGTCTTATCCATATAGGCTGGGCCTATTCCTTTTAAGGTGGACCCAATTTTACTCTCGCCTTTAGCTAGTTCTGATGCCTTGTCTAAAGCACGGTGGGTAGGAATAATAATATTAGTTCTTTCAGAGATAAATAAATTCTTTTTTACATCTACACCCATGCTAGCTACCGCATCGCATTCTTTTTTTAATGTAACGGGGTCTAATACCACACCATTACCTATAATATTAATTTTGTCCTGGTGAAATATACCAGAAGGTATTTGATGTAAAACCATTTTAGTGCCATTCACATATAAAGTATGACCTGCATTCGGGCCACCTTGAAAACGCGCAATGATATCGTAGTGAGGAGCGAAATAATCTACAATTTTTCCTTTTCCTTCATCGCCCCATTGGAGGCCTAAAATTACATCTACCATATTTGAGTATTTGAGAGAGCAAAAATAAGTCTTGGCAAGTTTATTACCTATTTAAACCCAAAATAATTAGCTCAACTTTTACACAGTCTCGGTGTCAAATCGCATAACTTGTTGAATACCGTTCAATGACTTAATTCTAGTCACTAATTCCTCTAATTCATCTTTATCGTGGACGTAAACTTTAATAGTACCCTTAAATAAACCTTCCGTTGATTCAATCGTGAGTGCGGCTATATTAATTTTCAACTCCCCACTAATAATATTGGTAATTTTATTCACCACCCCAACATCGTCAAGGCCAATAATGCTAAGGCCTGTTAGGAAAGAGATCTCTTTATTTTTAGCCCACTTGGTTTTTACAACTCTATGACCATAATTCGCCAAAAGTTGGGTGGCATTAGGACAGTTGTTACGATGAATTATTAAACCCTTGCCTGTACTTACAAATCCAAAAACATCGTCACCTGGAATTGGGTTGCAACATTTACCTAATGTGTATTTGATTTTATCACTGGATTCTCCAAAAATAATTAACTCAGAGTCCTTTTTAGAAGCAGCTTTAAGGGTGGTGTTTTCCAAGTTTATTTCAGTACTTAAATTCACTGGCTTAGGCGCTTCAATTTTATCTCCAATAACTTGAAATAATTTTAATTCTTTTAAGTCAATAGCTTTAGTGGCTATTTTAAATAAAAGATCTAGTTGGCTCGATAATTTATAATAAAACATTACTTGGTCT
>RFVO01000131.1 GCA_009928005.1 Chitinophagia bacterium
AGAAGTACTGAGGAGCTGAGAGGAACTTATATATCCAGCTGTTCCAAGACCAGCCACTGTTGAAATAAGATTTCCACCATCACTACCATTTGTCAAAAGAGCCGCTGTGAAGAAAGTTCCCGTGCCTTGGGAATTTCCTTGTTGAGCCTTTGCTGTAGTATTGCTGGTATTTCCAACATAGGCACGGAATCGTAAGTTATCTGTAGAACCATTCATATAAATGATTCCACAAGATCACAACTTAGCTAATTATTAATATAACTTCGTTAAAATAACCCCCACATGTTAAAAACAAAATTTCGCTCCATTTGTGCCATAGCCACTGGCTTGGATGTTTTAGGAGATAAGTGGTCACTTATCATCATTAGAAATATGCTTTTTTTAAAAAAGTCTACTTATAAAGAATTAATGGACAATCGTGAAAAAATTGCAACAAGGGTTTTAGCCGATCGTTTAAAAAAATTAGTACTTGATGGCATCATTGAAAAGAATAACCATCCTACGAATAAAAAAGTATTTATTTATACTTTGACTGAAAAAGGTATGAGTACCATTCCTTTAATTGTGGAACTAATGAAATTTTCTATTCAACATTATCCCAATCAGGTAAAAGGTAATAAGTTAGATAAAAACAGGGTTTCTTATAAGTTTACCCATGCTAGTTCAGAGCAGGCCTTTATAAAAGATGCCAGAAAGGAGTATTTAAAGTATAAGAAATCCTTGTCCGCTTAATATATTATATGTTAAAGTAAACTATGATTAGGTATACTCTTTGTATATTTGACCTGGCTATGAAAAAACTCATTTTCTTTTTTTGCTTTCTTATTGCTATTATTCACCCCCATATTACCTACTCAAAGGGGGTATTGAACACCCATGATTTTAAAATAAGTCAAAAGCAAAGCATTCCCATTCAAAACTTTATACTAGCCGACATATCTTATAACGACGATTATTTAATATCAGAAGCCGACGATGATATCGATGAAGCTGTTAGAAAAAATATTTCTCTTAATAAGGCTAATTCAAAAACTGTTTCATTTATAATAGAAGATTACAGTTTACTATTTTTAAACAAGATATGGTCCAATAAGTATCTTTACTACTTACATAGTCCGCTATTTATTTTTATTAGCGTATTTAGACTTTAATTACATTTTTGTTAATAGCTATATTTTAACAGCATTAACTAATTCTCATTTTCTAATTGATTAAAATAGAATTTAGTATTTACTATTTTTTATTATACAATTAGATAAAATCTATTTTCAAAATATATAATGATATGAATAAAACAATCCTGATCGCTGCTCTTTTAAGTACTGTACTATTTGCAGCCTGTAGTTCTAAAAAAGAAGAAAAATTGGAAGAAGGGAAGTATACAATTACTAGTCCTCTATTAATGGATACTTCTTTTACCAAAGACTATGTGGCTGAAATCCAATCTCTACAAAATATTGAAATACGCGCTAAAGTAAAAGGCTTTATTGAGAGTATTAATGTAGATGAAGGACAGCAGGTTAGTGCTGGCCAAATTTTATTTACAATTAGACCCAGAGAATATGAAGCAGAACTCATCAAAGCCAAAGCCAATGTAAAAAAAGCAGAGTTAGAATTACAGAATGTTAAAAAGTTAGCTGAGAAAAATATAGTTTCTCCCAATGAGCTTTCAATGGCTGTTGCTAAACTTGATGAAGCTAAAGCCGACGAAAATCTTGCTGAATTATACGTGACCTATACTAAAATTAGAGCACCTTTTGCAGGCACTATTGATAGATTAAAATTTAAAATGGGAAGTTTAATTGATGAAGGTACTTTACTTACCACCTTATCTAATAATAAATCGGTGTATGCTTATTTTAATGTTTCAGAAGGAGAATATCTAGATTATAAATCAAGATCAAAAAAAGAACATAAAAATAATGCTACTTTATTTTTAGCAAATAATATGCCTCATAAATATAAAGGGCAAGTTGAAACCATTGAAGCAGAGTTTGATAAGAATACTGGTAGTATTGCTTTTAGAGCAAAATTTCCTAACCCAGAATTATTGCTTAAACATGGCGAAACAGGAAAAGTGCAACTTACAGTTGATTTAAAAAATGTATTAGTGATTCCTCAAAAAGCGACTTACGAAATACAAGATAAATTCTATGTATTTGTAGTAGATGCTAATAACATTGTAAAATCAAGAGGCATAACAATTAAGCAAAAACTTTCTAATATTTATGTCATTGAATCTGGATTATCAGTAAATGATAAAATTCTTTTAGAAGGAATTCAAATAGTAAAAGATGATGATAAAATAAAAACGGAATTTATTGCAGCTGAAAAAGCAATCGCACAAATCAATAAATAAACGTTTTACCTACAAACAAAAAAATTATGTTTAATAAGTTTATAAAGAGGCCAGTTTTATCCATTGTTATCTCTGTTATTATAACATTATTGGGAGCAATAGCCATTATTCAATTACCTGTCACGCAGTTCCCTGTAATTTCTCCGCCTAAAGTAAATATTACAGCTGAATATCCTGGAGCCAATGCTGAGTTAATGATTAAGGCAGTAGTGATTCCTTTAGAGAGAGCTATTAATGGAGTGCCGGGCATGAAATATATTGCTTCAGATGCAGGTAATGACGGTGTAACTTCTATACAAGTAGTATTTGAATTAGGCACCGACCCTAATATTGCTGCTGTGAATGTGCAAAACAGAGTAGCCGCTGTAATTAATAAGTTACCACCACTAGTAGTAAGAGAAGGGGTGAAAATTACAAGAGAAGAGTCCAATATGCTTATGTATATAAACTTATATAGTAAGGATACAAGTTTAGATATAAACTTTTTATATAATTATGCTGATATTAATGTTTTATCAGAAATTAAAAGAATAGATGGGGTAGGTTTTGCAGATATTTTAGGTAATAGAGAATACGCCATGAGAATTTGGTTAAAGCCCGATAGAATGCTAGCTTATTCTATTTCAGCAGATGAAGTTTTAAAAGCTTTAGATGAACAAAACTTAGAAGCAGCACCTGGTAAAACAGGAGAGAGTTCTGGTAAAAAAGCACAAAGCTTTGAATATGTATTAAAATATCCAGGTAGGTTTAGTACCAAGGAAGGTTATGAAAATATAATACTTAGATCTAGTGCAGACGGACAAGCCATACGCATTAAGGATGTTGCGAACGTAGAGTTTGGAAGCACTTACTATGATTTATACTCTAAATTAAACGGAAAGCCAGCAGCCTCTATTGTTATTAAGCAATCTTACGGGTCTAATGCAAGTGCAGTTATTGAGAACATCAAAAAAAGAATGTCAGAAATTAAAAGTAGTTCTTTCCCTAAAGGAATGGATTATGAAATTAGTTATGACGTTTCTAATTTCTTAGATGCCTCCATTGAAAAAGTTATACATACTTTAATTGAAGCTTTTTTACTAGTAAGTTTAGTCGTATTTATATTTTTGGGCGATTGGAGATCGACCCTTATTCCAGCCATTGCTGTTCC
>RFVO01000132.1 GCA_009928005.1 Chitinophagia bacterium
TTTTTAACACGCCTAACTTTCCATTAAAGTGCCTTAGACTATTTCCTATATAAATATTCGTATTGGTTGTATTTTGTTGCGTGAAAATAGCGTCAATGCTTGTTTGACCTGCACTTGATGCACTGTAAAAATCGTTATCCAATGACCCATTAATATATAAGTAATAAATTTTCCCATTTACATTATAAGCATTATACACTAGAACTACATGATACCAAGTATTGGTATTCAAAGTTCTATTACTTTTTATATTAAGATTGCTTGTAAGATCTGTTCCAATACTTAATATTAATTTATTATTGTTTGCTGCCATTTCAAATAAGTCATAATTAGCCATATTGCCTATTGAAACCACTGAATTATTACTGAGCGAATTAAATTTAACCCAGGCTTCAAACGTCCTTCTTCCATAACCTGAAATGCTAGAGGCAGTATTTGTTTTTCCATAAATATTGTTCATTAAAAAAGAACGGCCCCCATCTGCATTTAATATTGGAGCTGCAAACTGATTTACATTATAACTTGCGCTATTGTAAAAAATAAAATTAGTAGTTGAAAAAAGATCATGCACTATAAACGCGCTTTTATTATTTGTATTTCCATAAGCAGTACCACGGCCGTTGCCTGGGTAATTATCAAGATTATTTGCATCTATTGAAAGTATTAAACTATCATAAGAGGTAGTGGGAGAATTATCACTTATAAAATTTTGCTGGCTACCCGATAAGGCCATATTCTTAAATGTTCCATTATAATTGTTTATGCTTTTATCTTTTAAGTATTTTATGTATGTATTATCTTCTGCCGCATAGCCTTGATTATTAAAATTATAATACAATTTTAAACCAGATTCCATACCTGTTATAGGTTTGTTCCAGTTGTTTGTAATTTCAGCTGCCGTAAGCGTCTTATCCCAAAATCGAACTTCATCCAATATAACATTGGAATAACCTCCAATATTGCCGAGCATTAAATAAGCAGTACTATTAAAAGTGGCCGTATTTCTATTGGTATTTACTAATTGACCATTCACATAGTTCCTCCAATTGGTTCCATCATAGGTAGTGGTAATTTGATACATTGTATTGAGCGTAAAACCTACTAGCGTAATATTGTCATTTAAATAATCATTTTTTACAAAATTTCTTAAAATACTACCACTAAATTCATAAAATAAAAAACTACCTGCAGAATAGGATAAGCCATCCGCTGCTGTGGTGAAACCTATAAAACCCCTTGAAGTTGTATTTTGAACTTTTTTAGATACCCAAAATTGAATAGTATAGGGTGTTGTATTGGTAAAATTAAACGAGAAGTCGCTTTTGATGGCAGGATACGTATTTGCAGCCAAGCCCGACGTAACGGATTCTATATCAAATGAAGCATTGGCCCCTATTGATGTTGGATAAGCATTGCCATTGGCTATAAATGGCAGAGGCATTATTTGCGCATTAGCATAACCTAAAAGAAAAAAACTTAGTATAATAAAATATAATTTCATTTTTAAAAGTTTTGAACTGTAGAAGCAAAATAATAAGTTCCATCATAAACAAGGGTTACGATATCTATTTTACCTGAAGTTTGTGTTATGATAGGTATTAAACCTGCAGCCCATTTCCAGTTCGTTGTTGGGAATGTTACATTGTAAGTTCCACCTTGAATAAATTCAATAATATAAGTACCTGGTTTTGCGTTTGTAAAACTTAGTGCACCAATATCTGTTCCAAGACTTACTTTAAAAATATTGCTAAGTGATAAATCGATGGTGGTGGATGCAGCTGCAGTAATTGCACTAGAAGCATTCAAATAATATGATTTTGCATTCACTGCACCACTTGTATTTACATTGGTTACACTACTATTGCCTAATTGAATGGTATTCGCTGCTGTAGCGGTTGCTTGATAACCAATGGCGGTTGAATTTGTAAAACCAGCTGCAGTATTGGGTCCAATAGCAGTTGAATAATTTGCAGCACTACTTGATGAAATACCTATAGCCACTGCATTTTGACCTTGTCCAGTTTGTGCAGCATTGCTTCCAATGGCTACAGAATTATCGCCTTGATTTGCATTTCCTGCTAAATATCCGATGGCAACACTATGACTACCTTGACTTGTATTTCCTGCATCTGATCCTAATGCAACAGCACCCCCATTTTGATTATTAGATCCTGAACCAGCACCAATAGCCACCGATGCTGCTGCTTGATTGGTTCCACCTGCAACATATCCTATAGCAACAGAAAATCCTTGTTGATTGTCTTGACCAGCATAGGGCCCAATGGCCACCGATTGTGCCCCTTGTAAATTAAGTCCAGCATTTGTTCCAAGTCCTACTGAATTCGTACCCTGTGTATTTTTACCAGCTTGAGTTCCAATGGCAACAGCATCAGTACTTTGAGATATAGTACCAGCTTGAGTTCCAATGGCTACGCGAGATCCTGACAAATTTGCTATACTTGATGTTATACTATTTGTAGCAGATGTTATTCTTGTATCAAAAGTAGCAATGGTAGCTGAGTTAACTCCTCCTACTGTATTCACAGTGGGTGAGGTAGCAGTTCCTCTTAAGTCTCCTGCTAATTGTATAATTCCTTTTGAAGTAGTTGATGCATTGGTGGGTGTATAAGCAACTGTCCATGTTAAAGTTCCACTACCTGTAGTGGTTAATACTTCACCACTATTTCCATGTCTGTTTGGATAAGTAACAGTACCTGCTGTTAGTGTTGCACTTGTTTTAACATTTGTAACTGCAGTTGAACCTATCACAGAAACTCCGTCTGCGCCTAATTGTATCGTATTAGCATCTGTTACAAAAGCTTGATAACCTATTGCTGTTGAATTATTACCATTTGCAATTGAAAATGCTCCAATACCTGTTGCATTATCACCATTTGCAATTGAAAATGCTCCAATACCTATTGCATTATTACCATTACTATTTGCAGCAACTCCAATTGCTATTGATTGTGTACCTTGACCGCTTTGTGCAGCATTTGATCCAATAGCAACAGAAGATGCTCCTTGATTTATACTTCCTGCAGCAGTTCCAACTGCTACAGTACCATCTCCTTGAGCTGTTATTCCAGCTGAACTACCTATGGCAACTTTACTGCCTGATAATCCTAAAACAGATTTTATACCTGCAATATCTGTTTGTCCTGTTCCTCCTTTATTAATAGCAACAGTACCTGAAATAGTTGATGCAAGAATACTTGTATTTAAAGAAGTAATACTAGCGGTGTTAGATGTGACATTTGTATTTAAAGTATTAATTGATGCTGTATTGGAAGTAATGCTTGCAGTATTGGATGTAATGCTATTTGTGGCTGATGTAATTCTTGTATCAAAAGTTGCAATGGTAGATGAGCTTACTCCCCCAACTGAATTCACAGTGGGTACTTTAGCTGATCCTCTTAAATCTCCTGATAAAAGTATAATTCCTTTTGTAGAAGTTGTTGCATCGGTGGGTGTATAAGCAACAGTCCATGTTAAAGTTCCACTACCTG
>RFVO01000133.1 GCA_009928005.1 Chitinophagia bacterium
AATAATTTTTCTTTATTTTTAAATGTTTCTCTTGCATTAAAAATTGCTTTTAATGCATTAGGATTATTACCACTTCCAAATAATGCATTATCAATTGTATCATCATAAACTTTATCAAATTCTTTTAGTATAGCTACAGTGTTTCTTTTATCTGTTTTGTTTGGAGCAGTTTGAATTAAATTAGATAAAGTTTTTCTTGTTGTTTCAAAATCATTAAAAAATGTAGGATTAATGTTTTTAACAGTTTCTTTACCTTCTACAGTTACACCTTTATTAACTTTATTAACAAAGTTGTTAACTACTTTTAAACTCTCAATAGTAGATGGAGTTAACTTAGGAGAAACTACGTTTGTAGCTTCTTGAACTGCTTTTTGAGAAGATGCTTTTAATACTTCTATATTACTTTTTGGTCCAGTATATACTGCATCTTTATCTACAAGATTATAAGCGGTTTCTACTTTATCAGAAGCTTTATTAAAATTACGTTTAAGACCTTCAAATAAAACTTGGCCAGCAGACTCTAAATTTTCTAATTCAATTTGTCCTTTATTAAATTTATCTAATAAACCTTTAGCACTTGTTTCTATATCTATATTTTGTTGTTTTAAAAAATCACGTGCTAGCTTTTGATTTTCTGGTCCAAATGATCCTTTGGCAGCTTCAAATAAAGAAGCAACAGCTTCGTCGTCTCCCATTGCTTGACCTCTTGATAATCTAAAATTAAATTGTCCAGCTCCTGCTTGTTGAGATGCAAGTTTAGCTTCAGATCCTTTACCTAACTCTCTTACAAAATTTTTTATAAAATCTTGATTAACTACGTCTAGATCAATACCTGCTGCTTGTGCAGCTTTTTTTCCTTTTTCAGTAAGAATTACTTCTCCAGTATTTTCGTCTACTGTTGAAAAAACTGGATTTTTAAAAAATTTAGGAAGTATTGCTCTAACTACAGGAGATACAGTTTCAAAAGCTGCAGGAACTGCAGCAGATACTACAGCTTTTCCAACTTCAATTTCTTTAGCACCAAGTGGCTTTGCCGCTATATCTTGTGCAACAGATACTCCAGCTCCAGTTGCTCCTTGTGCTAATATTTTTTGTAAATAACTTTGACCAAATTTTTTAGCAACTGCTCCAAATGCACCAACATATTGAAGTATTTGAGAAGTTGTTCCCAAAACATCTTGCATAGATGCTCCTGGTTTATTTAAATAAAATGATTGACCATCTGGTAAAACTACAATTGGATTATCAAATTTATCTGTTAATACAGATGTTCCTGGTATCTGTGCTTGTACTATTTCTAATTGTGCTTTTTGACTAGGCGTTAAAAAAAATCCACTTGCAATTTTAAATTTTTGCATTTCACTAACACCTTTATTTAATTCTCCTATTTCTGGTAAATCAGGATATTCTGTTTTTTTTGTTCCTGTAAAAAATTCTCCGACTGCATCTATTGTTTGTCTTACCACTCCAGCTTTTTGTTCTTTACCAAAAAGTGGGTCTAATCTTCTGATTAATTCTGGATCTGTAACTTCACTACCTATTGAAGTATCTTGAGGTTTACTAACACCTGTAGTAGACCCTTCAAATAAAGGTTTTAATTTTTCTAATATTTTAGGATCGGTAACTTCGCTCATTATTTAACTTATTTAAGTTGATATGGTTTACCATTAATTTGTATGTAGCGTTTTCCTTCTAATTCAACAACATTTTTACCAAATTGTGGATCTATCTTTCTAGAAGCATTATCTATTTTTGTTTTAAGTTCATCCGTTAATAATGGATTATCTTTTTGAAATTTACTTTCAAATTCAGAAAAAGTCATACCTGTTTGTTTATCTTTTTTAGATAAACCTTCATTTCTAGCAATCCAAGATTCTGTTTCAATTGCAAATTGTTTGGCAAGTTCATTCGCTCTTTCTTTGATATCTAAAATAGTATTTATACCTTCTTTAGAGGTAGTAAGTCCTGGAGTTCTATCAACAACAAATCTTCTTTCTCCATCAGATATAGATCCTTTAAATTTATTTAAATCATCTAGAACTAATTTTCCAGAAAAAGATTGTAATACTTCAGCCGCTGGAACATTTTGATAATTTAAATCTAAGCCAAACTCTTGTCCTATCTTTGAAATACTTGTTCTAAGTTCACCAAAACTACCTGTTTGTAAATCAGGTTGATTAGTAGCTTGTCTTAAAATTGATAAAGTGTTTTGTTGATTTGCAGCTGAAGTTCCCATATCAATAATTTCTCCTGCTTTTTTTGCATACATTTCTCCATATTTTTTTTGTTCAGTAGTTTCTCTTTCTCCTGTATTTACAGTAACACCAGTTCCACCAATAGCTTTAATTTCTCCTTTATTACTTATTTGATAACCTTTATCTTTATCTAATGGAATTCCTTGTGATGCTAAAATTTGTCTATCCGCTTCAGTTATTGGTCTAAATGTTTCTCCTTTTCCTTCTTTTTCAATTTTACCTAAACCTATTGCAGTATTAATAACATCAGGTATTGCTTTTCCTATGTTAGTAGCAATTGCACTAGCTTGGGATTGACCTGGTTGTCTAGTTCCCTCTAATAGTTTTGAAACAAAAGGAGCTGCAATTAAAGCTTGTCTTTCTGCTGGAGTAAAAGAAGATTCACCCCCTAAAAAGAAATGTTTAGCTCTTAAAGAAGCTAATCCACCTTCTTTAAAATTAGATACTTTTTTAGTTACTGTTTGTAAGTATCTGTCTTTAAATAATTTTCTAGTGAGTACTTTATCCATTATGTAGACCTAGGTTGTAATGCTTGGTATGTAGCATACGCCCCTAAACCAGTACCTAATGATTGTGCTAAAGGACTTGTTGTTGGAGCAGTAGCAGCCGTGATCCCTGAAGTTGATTTAGGTCCAGCGGCATATATGTTTGATAAAAATTCTGCTCTTTGTAAAGGCTCTGTTGCTCTTTGTAATGCTGTTTGTCTTTCAGCTTCTAAGGCTTGTTGTGCAAGTTGTCTTTGTAATCCACCTGCAGCCATTAATTGATTAATATCTCCTTGAGCCATTGTCTGTTGTTGAGCACCAAGTTGTCCTAATTGTTGTCCAGCTTGTAATCCTATTTGTTGTTGTTGACCTGCTAATTGAGCAGCAGTTTGGAATCCTGTGGCTTGTGCTTCTCCAATTTTTCCAAGTCTTGCTCTTTCTAATTCTGCTTGTGCAACTCCTTGTCTTCCTCCACCAAATGCACCTCCTTGAACAGCTTGTGCTGATAATTGGTTTTGTGCCATTTCTGCTTGTCTATTAATTTCATCTAACACATAAGATTGATATGGATTATAAAATTGAGAAATATTTGGACCTGCTTGTGCTTGTAATACAGAACCAATTCCTGCTTGAGTTGTTGGTGCACCTACACCTGTAACTCCCGCTTGTTGAACTCCTTGTTCTTCTAACGCTCCAAGACCTGCAACTCTAACTGCTGGTACATTTGCGTATAATGGTTGTTGTGCAGCAC
>RFVO01000134.1 GCA_009928005.1 Chitinophagia bacterium
ATATCTTCAGTGGCAATAAAGCTGCAGCTATATATATTAGCAAGGTCAATTATATGTAGTACTCCTCTTCCTGTTTCTTTAACAGCAGTAGGATCTTCCTCCTCTGCCACCATTACTTTCATCCAAGGCGGGCATTTAAATACGCCCTCTTTAATGGCATAGGCCTGGCTTAATAGTTCAGTCATTCCATATTCAGAATGAATACAACTTGCACCTAAATTTTCTCTTAATAATTGATGTAATTCATTTCTAGTTAATTCTTCTTTTCTCCCTTTCATTCCACCTGTTTCAAGTACAATCGTGGACTTTAATTGTTGCGGGAAGGCTATCGCGAAATCGGTTAAAGCAAAACTTACACCTATAAACCAAATTTTTTGTTTTTGTTTTTCTAAATCGTGTAATAATTCATTCAACTTTGTAAAATCATCTAAATAAAAACCGCTCTGTGTATGCCCAGATGCTTTTATTAATTTATCTACCATATATACCAATGAAGAATGTTTTCTTTCTAAATAAGAAGGTAGCAAACCGATAATACAATAATCTGCAGGTTTTCCATAAAATAATTCAAACCCTTTTAAAAAACTTGCTTCATATAAACTTAAGTCCTGCACCCAGTGTTTACTTTTTACATCCTGTGTAGTACCACTACTTTCAAATAAGTTGACTGGCTTCTCCCCTATAAAAACATCCTGGGTTTTAAAAAAAGAGATAGGTAAAAAAGCAATGGCTGTTGACTTGTTTAATGCCACCCATTTTTTATATACTGGGTTGTGCGCTACTTGCCAATTAAAAATTATTTTACTTGTCTCCCAAAATTGTTCGGGGGCAAGCTCCCATAACTTATTTATATCTAAAGGCGGCTGAAGCAAAATTTTATCATTTATTTGCACAAAAGTATCAATAAATAATCAAGAAAAGCGGGTAGAAGGCTAGTTTCAAAATAGCACAATTAGTATTATCTTGCAGGAGTCAAATTTAAATACACATTATGGCAAAATCAAGCACCAAAAAACTAGCTGCAAAGTCTAAAAAAGAATTAATTAACGCAGCATCTTATCAGTTTTTAACAAATTACATTAACAACCCTTCTCCTGTTGGTTTTGAAACAAGTGGACAAAAAATTTGGTTAGAATACCTTACAAAATATGTAGATACTACTTATACCGATGCCTATGGAACTGCAGTGGGTGTAATTAACCCTAAGGCCCCTTTCAAAGTAGTCATAGAAGCCCATGCAGATGAGATTAGTTGGTTTGTGAATTATATCAATGACCAAGGATTAATTTATTTAAAAAGAAATGGTGGTGTAGACCATCAAATTGCGCCATCGATGAGAGTATGGATACATGGTAAAAAAGGGCCAGTGAAAGCTGTATTTGGATGGCCTGCCATTCATACAAGATTAAGTAATCCGGAACAAAAAGAACCACAACCCAAAGTAGATAACTTAACATTGGACTGCGGTGCTAGATCTAAAAAAGAAGTAGAAGCCTTAGGTATTCATATAGGTGCCGTGGTTACTTATCAAGAAGGTATTGATGAATTAGCCAATGATTTTATTATTGGACGTGCCTTTGATAATAGAGTAGGTGGATTTATGATTGCAGAAGTAGCCCGCTTATTAAAAGAGAATAAAAAGAAATTACCCTTTGGTTTATACATTGTAAATGCAGTTCAAGAAGAAATTGGTTTACGTGGTGCAGAAATGATTGCACGCCGTATTAAACCCAATATTGCCATAATCACCGATGTAACACACGATACACAAACACCTATGATTAATAAAGCAATTGAAGGAGATATTCAATGCGGAAAAGGACCCTCCCTTGCTTATGCACCCGCTATTCATAATAAATTATTAGCTATTGTAGAAAACACTGCTAAATCCAAAAAAATTCCTGTACAATTTAGAACTTTAAGCAGAAGCACTGGAACCGATACCGATAGTTTTGCTTATGCCAATGATGGTTGCCCTTCTGTTTTAATTTCAATTCCTTTAAGATATATGCATACAACAGTTGAAATGATTCATAAAAAAGATATCGTGGATACCATACAACTAATGTATGAAACACTTTTAGCATTGACACCTAAGACAAACTTAAGCTACCTATAATGTCAGCTACCCACTTAAATATTGCTATCATTGATATGTATGATGGGAATACCAATGTGGGTATGGATTGTATTCAATTGCTATTAGCTCATTGGAGCAAGGATAGAAATGCAAGCATTGAACACCAAGTTTTTAAACTTAGAGATTGTTGCGAGATTCCCGATCATAGCTACGACGCTTATATTTCTACTGGAGGGCCTGGCTCACCCACAGATTCTGAAGGTGAAAAATGGGATACCCTTTATACTCAATGGTTAGATCAAATGTTATTTTTAAATAAACCTGTTTTTTTAATTTGTCATAGCTTTCAAATTGCCTGCAGACATTTTAATTTGGGAAAAATTAGTTTAAGAAAATCAAGACAAGTTGGTATTTTACCTGTTCATCCCATTGAATACAACGATTTATTTGAAGGATTAGAAGATCCTTTCTACACTTTAGAAAGCAGACTTTACCAAATTACAGAACCTAACGACGAAGTTATAAACAATATGGGTGCTCGCATTACTGCTTTAGAAAAAATTAGGCCTCAAGTGCCCCTAGAAAGGGCTATTATGGGGATTCAATTTAATGAGCATATGGCTGGAGTTCAATTTCACCCAGAAGGCGAATATCATATATTGTTAAGTTACTTTAAAGAAGAAAAAATTAAAAATTCAATTATAGAAGAATTTGGAATTGAAAAATGGGATAGAATGATAGAACATTTAAATGACCCTAAAAAAATTAAGTCCACTTTTCATGCCATTATTCCTAATTTTTTAGACAAAGCCTTAAAAGCAAAATCATAAATCAAATATATGATAGCTTCTATAAGACAAAAATTTAATGCAGCCTTTACTGAAGAAGCATACCATAAATATTTAGCTTCCCTAAACAAAACCTTTCCTAACGCATTAGATTTCAGTGTAGCAGAAACCCCCATTTTTATTGATAAAGATTTTACTGAAAAAGTACTCACCACAGGTGACTATATAAATAATCAAATTCAATCGGCCCATTTTGAGTCTATGACTAATCCTTCCTTAAAAAATGTCCCCTTTTTCCCTAACGAAACACCTTTACCAGCATGTATAGTAATGGATTTCGCACTTGCAGAAAATGAGCAAAGTGAATTAGTGCCTGCTTTAATTGAATTACAAGGCTTTCCTTCTTTATTTGCATATGAAATTTTACAAGATGAATGTATTCGTAAAATATATGACATTCCTGATGGTTATAGCCCTTACTTGAGCGGTTATACTAAAGAAAAGTATTTAGCTCATTTAGAAACTATCTTGAAAGGAATTTCTATTCAAGAAAATACTATATCAAATTCAGTAAAACATACTGTTTTATTAGAGATTCTA
>RFVO01000135.1 GCA_009928005.1 Chitinophagia bacterium
AGGCAGCTCATTTCGAAATGTTCAATCAGTTTATTACAAAATATGTAGTATTTACAGATGCTGAATTGGTTGAGTTCAATAAAAAATGTACAAAAGTAAATTTTTCTAAGGGAGACTTAATTATGAAGGCCGGCGATGTTCAAAATAGTCTATACTTCATTACAAAGGGCATTATTAGAAATTTTGTTGAAAATAATAAAGGGGAAATTAAAATATACAATTTTAGATCGGAAAATATGGTTGTTACAGCTTACGCTTCTTATAATTATGAGGATAATTTAAAAGCTTTAGTAAATGTAGAGTGTCTAGAAGACAGTGTGTTAATTAAAGTGCCCTATGAGGCTATTAATTATGTAATTAATAATATGAAATTAGGAGACCGTTTAGGTAGATATATGGCAGAAGCACATGTAGTTGAGATGCTACATTATGTATTACAAAGAGATACCAAAACAATTATTGAAAGATTGGATAGCATAGATAAAAGCTTTCCTAATATTCACCAGCGTGTTCCACAGTATATGATTGCTTCTTATTTAGGCATAACACCGGTTCACTTGTCTAATTTGAAAAAAAGAAGAAAATCAATTTAATTATTAGCTTTCAATTTTTGGAGCTTTAGCTTCTTTAATGCCAGCCTCAAACTGTACATCTAATCCATGGGATACGACTTTAGTATTTTCATACACATCAAACTTTACTGCCTTGCCCCATTTTAAAGTAATAAAGTGAACACCTTTATTTTCATAGGCTTCCCCATTTAATAAGGTACAAGTAGCTGTCCATCTTGCTATTACTAGCGTATTTCCAGGGCCACCTTTAACACGTATATCTGTAATTTTAACTTTAAGCTCAGGTAAAACTGTATTGATTCTTTTAAACCATCTTAATAAGCTTTCCTTATCGTGACGAGTTCCACTTAAGCTGTTATCACCTGCAAATGTATGTTCTAAAGTTTTATCAGAAACACCAGACATTATTTCTTCTGGACGATGCTCCTCAATGGCTTTAAAGTTATTTCTAACGAGTTTTTTTACAATATTATGATAAGGGTTAATGCCAAAAGCCATTGCAGTATTCACTACAACTAATAATAAGAATAAGACTAATGTGATTGTTTTCATATTTATAAATTTTAAAATTAAAAATAAATACAAAAAATTTACAAAAACTGAAATACTGTTTAATAAAATCAAACTATTAAACTATTTTAATAAACTAATTGCAAATGTATTTCGAAAAATTTCTAGTTATTAAATATTTTAATAATTCTATTAAAGTATTTTAACGTTTTCAACTATTTCTAAAACGTTAAAGTATTTTAACGTCGAATTATCTCTAGAGTATTTTCTTTGTTCCTTAAAATAGTACAAAGAAAATATAATGGGCTTAGCAAATACATTTTCAAATAGGTTTATATTCATTTTTTTACTTGCCATTTTGGTGAGTAGTAAGGTGCATGCACAAATTTTAACCAAGAAGCAACAGGATAGTGCCTTCTTGCTTCATCCTGGTCAGGAGCGCATTCGAAAATTTAAAAAATCATTGGCTAAAACCTTTGTAAACTTTACAGGTAATGACCTTTCCTTATATGGGTCTTTGAATTTATCTAAGCAAAAAATTAATGATAATGACATAACAGCCCCTATTAATTACTTATACAATAACCTTAATAACAATAGCTATGAGGCTGGCTTTAGTGGTGGCTTCAGAATGGATGGTATATATAATGAAAAACACCGCTATTCTTTCAGTTTTGGCATTAATAGAATTACTGTCGGTAATTATTATCAAAACATATACAGTTTAGCACCCTTTATTGATGACTTCACTCATTTCAAGGCAGACAATGTATTTACCACCATAAACATAGCTGCGCATTATAAAAAATTACTTCCAGTAGGAGACATGAACAAGTATAAGTTCTACGCAGTCATAGGCCCCAGTTTTGATTATAAAATATCAAGCATTAGCGAGGAGAATTTAATTAATGGTGCTGGTAATAAAGCCATTATCAATGGCGACTTTGGAGCCGAGTTTGACAACAAAGGCTATTATGTGCTATTTGCTCATTACAAGTTTGGCGTGAATATGAAAAGCTCTTCGGTACCTATTCAATTAAACCGTTTTGAAATAGGCATGAGTATTAAAACCAAAGACTTATTCTAAATTTTTAATGAAGATATACCATCAATACTAATATAAAATGAAAATACTTTATACCCTACTAATAGCTTTAAGCACTTTCACCTTTTTTTCATGCAGTAAAGAAACATCTACTACACAGGTTAAAGTAATGAATAGCTTACTTACCAATAAAAACTGGTACTTAGATTATAGCATTACAGATGCAATGACTTCAACAACGCCAGTAGTAATGAAATCATATGTAGGTCAATCCACCTACTTTATAACTTATTTAAAAAATGGAGATACCAAGGACTCCGATGGTATCACCGGCACTTATAGCGTTGAACTAATTAATGGAGCATCTCAAATTCATATGCAACTAAAAACCAGCAATGGTAACCCCTTTGAAGTTATTTATAATATTATTTCAGTAGGGGAATCTAATATGGTTTTATCTAAACTAGTATCAGGCCCAGCTACCAAATTATATTTTACTACCAAGTAAACACTAAGTAAAAAATAAAAAATGAAACAATTTATTAAATATATCATACTACCTATAAATATTTTATTATTTGTAGTAGCCTTCCCCCAAAGCTTAAAAGCGCAGCAAATGACTGGAACATTTATTATGAGCAGTGTAGGTGGTATAGAAAATGCGTCTAATAATAGTATGGCAATTGCTTTTAATAGTAGTGCCACTTGTTTGAATGTACAAAATGGAACAGCCGTTTTAACAGGGGACAGAGGTACGGGCAACTTTGCTATTAACTGTGAGATGAATGCTGTTTTTAACAGTTTAGGTATTAAGCTTTACCCTAATCCGGTAGGAGCTAATACCAAGGTGAAGTTTATGAATGCACCTCCGCTTAATGATCAGTTTAATATTACTATTTGGAACTCCGAAGGCCAACAAGTTGGGGCTGCAAAAGCTACAGGATTTGAAATATTTCAAGGCAAGCAAATTGATTTTGGTTCCTTGTCAGTAGGTTCTTATGTGATACAAATAGAATCAGAAAAATATATAGACGCTTTAAAGTTTATTAAAGCGAATTAAAATAATAACAACAACAATGAGTACAACAATGAGCAAGTTTACTTTTACTACCCTTAAAACAATCTTATTTGCGCTAGTATTAACCCTAAGCACAAATGAATTGTTTGCACAAACCAACAATGGTATTTTCTTTCAAGCGGTGGCCAGAGATAATTTCTCTAATCCGGCAAAGGACAGAAAGATATTTGTACAATCAAGTATAATACAAACAACCCCAACTGGCGCAAAGGTGTTAACCGAAGAGCATCAAGCAAACACGGAT
>RFVO01000136.1 GCA_009928005.1 Chitinophagia bacterium
TCGTTTTATCTAATTGGCTTAAATTTGAGCCTATTAAAACATTCATAGGATGAACATTGCCGGAGTTGTCATATTATATCATCCTGACATTCAGCTTTTGTCTGAAAACATAAAAACCTATGTTCAGGGGCTTAAGCAATTGTATGTATATGATAATAGCGAAACCAAGCTGCCTGGGATAGAAGAGGCCTTAAGAAAACTACACCCTTCCATTCAATACCATTATTTCAATGCCAATGAAGGCATCGCCAAGAGATTGAATAGGGCAGTGGAAGAAGCGACTCGAAATAACTTTGATTATTTACTGACCATGGATCAGGACTCTTCTTTTAAAGAAGGCGATTTTGAAAAATATAAAATGCAAATTCAGGCTTCTGCTTATTCTAATGTGGCACAGTTTGGGATAAACTGCCAGCCTAATTTTACTATATCTAAAGACCTGCCTGAGGAAGCCCTTACATTAATTAGTTCCGGCTCTGTTCTAAACTTATCCTTGATTAAAAATATAGGAGCTTTTAATGAAGATTTATTTATAGATTTTGTGGACGCTGAGTTTTCTTACCGAGTAATACAGAAAGGGTATGTAAATTTAATGTTTTCAAATATTATATTAAATCATGCACTTGGAAAGCTAATAGAAGGGAGGTCTTTGGCTAATTTCAAAAAAACATTACGCATTACACATTCACCCGTTCGTGTGTATTATATTATAAGAAATGGCTTGTATTTATTGTTGAAGACCAAAGGTTTAACGACTGCTATGAAAAAAGATGTACTTAGATGCATCAAAATTCTAAAAAATGATTTAATCTATAATCCGCAACTAGGTTTGGTGTACATACATTTATTTTCAGGTATATTTGATTTTCTACGCGGTAAAATTGGTAAAAAATAAATTAGTAATAGGGTAAATAGTAAGTAATAATGAGAGTAACTAGACTTATAAATAAATTTATTTCATTTTGTTTTTTCTTTTTTAAGTTAAAACATATAAAGCTTGCTTATTTATTTGCATTTTATAAACTACCTAAACACTGGGCGGCTAGTATGCAAGTAAGTAATGGAAGTTTACAATTTATCCATTCGGGTAATACCATTTGCATTGCTCAATTAGAACAGTTTGAGTTTAGCATGCATTTTCTCATTGAATTATTAGCAAGCCCATTATTTAAGGTAACCGAAACTACCAATACCTATTTTATGGTAGAAGTGGAGGGACTTCTATTTAAAGTAGCCTCCTTGTCTAATATGGCGGTATTATATGAAATATTTATAGAAAAAATTTATTCCATTCATACCCCACATACTAATTTAGTCGTTATTGATATTGGAATGAATGTGGGGGTAGCTTCTTTGTATTTTGCTATACAACCCTATGTAAAAAAGGTATATGGCTATGAGCCCTTCCCTGCAACCTTTGCAGAAGCAAGTTTGAATGTAGCAGCTAATCCAACAATGGCTGTCAAATTAAAATTAATTAATGAAGGTGTTAGCAATGTTAATGAAATAAGATCTATTACTTTATTTGAAAGTGGATTGTTGTCGGCCTCTACCATTGAACAGAAAAATGACTACGGAAAAAAAATAGGCCAGGCTATTGAAGTTCAATTAGTATCTATAAAAGAGGTTTTTGAATTAGTTCTTGCTGAAAACCCCAATGCTAAAATATTACTCAAGCTAGACTGCGAAGGAGAGGAGTATGTAATTTTCGATATGCTAAAAGAAACTACTTATTTGAATAATGTTGAAGTTGCTATTATTGAATGGCATGAAAAAGGCTATACAGCTATTGAGAAAGTTTTGTTAGATAATGAATTTACATTAAGACATGAGCGTCATGTAACAGAGAATAGTGGTATGATTTATGCGCTTAAAAAATAAGTTCTAAGATTAAAACTGCTAGTAAATTACCTACACTAGTTAACTCAGCCCAATAAACCTTTTAAAGCATCAATCCTAAATTGTATAACAGGCCAGGATTTTGCAGGGGTTAATTGTACTGTATATTTTATGGCTAATAGAAAAGATGCACCAAGCTTAAAAATATATTCTACTATCTTTTTTATATAAGCCCAGGTTGAAATACTCAAAGTTCTTGTTTTTTCTCCTCTACCTATGCCACTTGCCACTCGGTACATATATTCAGGTGTCAATTTTTTCACTTCCACCACATGATGCACACAAATAGTAGGGTCGTAATAAATAGTATGGCCTAGGGCTAAAATCTTATAGAATAGTTCTTTGCCTTCTCCTCCAATTCTTAAAGTGCCCACTACACCAGGCAATGCTGCATTAAAACCTCCTATAGCATCATAAATATCTTTTCTTACAATCATATTGGACTCTAATGGATACTTGCCATGTTCAAAAGCACAGGCATTTGGGGCGTAGTCAAAATTTCCTACTAATGAAGAAACATAATAACTCATCCATTTAGGTTCTGCTGGTATATATTTTGGAATAATACGCCCACCAAAACCAACTGATTCGGGTTTGGTTTCAATATGCTTTAATATATTTTCAACATAATTGATCGATGCTACTGCATCATCATCCATAAAACAAAGCCATTGTCCTTTTGCATTAGCTGCTCCTGTATTTCTTGCGAAGGAAGCACCTTGTTGGGACTCAGTTAAATAACTGAATGAACCATTAGGATGAGATGCCCTCCATTGATTAAAAACTTCAGTTGTATTGTCGATTGAATTATTATCAACAATAATGGCCTCAAAACTATTTAAGCCTATAGATTGATGGTATAAACTATCTAATGCTTCACTGATATAGCTAGCTCTATTATAACTGCAAATAACAATGGATAAAATCATTTAGGTAGTTTTATTTTTCCATTTTTTAAAACTAGTAAAGCCAAGTCCTACTAATAAACCCCAAAGTATAATAGATGCCGCAGCAGATGCTTTTTGTGCGGTATTCACTATTACAGGTTTAAATTCAAAACGAATAGAATGAATACCAGATGGAACCACTAAGGCTCTAAGTACATAGTTTGCTTTTACAATAGGGGCCTCTACATTATCAATATAGGCTTTCCAGCCTTGTTTATAATAAATTTCACTAAATACAGCTAACTGCTTTTTAGTGCTACTACTTTTGTAATTGACTTCATCGTTTTTGTTATTAACTAAAGTAATTTGTGCAGCTTCATCCACTTGAATATCATTTAAGCCTTCTATTTTATCTTTTTGTTCAATAATAGCTGTGTCCTTAGGATTAAAATTATCCAAGCGCTTCATAACTTCTGCTGGGCCTTTTTCATATTGAATACCTTTTACAAACCAAACATTACCTAAAGCCATCCTGTTTTCAATT
>RFVO01000137.1 GCA_009928005.1 Chitinophagia bacterium
TATAATAGTTAAAAGAGATAAGCCAAATAAAAGAACAAGGTTAAATTTATTTTTAGAAGCCTTACCTGCTTCTGCAATACTAAATAGAATTAATGCCATCACGCCCATTAATAATACGTTAAATAATAAAAGTAAGTTTCGATCTTGATAGGGATATTTTTTTGTGTATACCATTGCCGATAAATAAATAAATAAATTTACAAATACTAAAGGCGTAAATATTTTAGCAATAATTGGAGAGACTTTATTGATTAATTGAACATTATTTTGAATTAAATAGGTGGCAACTATTGGAATAGCAGCTAAGCCCCATATAAGAATGTTTTGAGTGTAAAATTTTTCAATAGCAATATCTATAAGCGAAAATAAGCCTATTGTAATAGCAGAAAATAGCATAGTTGATAATAAAATAATACCTGACATTACTACTAGGTCGCCGTTATAGCGTAAAAAATGAATTCTATTTTCACTACTTTGTAAATTTGAGCCAACAAAAGAATAACCCAGTATTGCCCATAAGAATATGGGCATATGGATAAAGGTAAGCGTAATGGAACTGCTTTCAGTATTGGTTGGCAGCAAGTTTATATACACAGCTGCTATTATAATAACTAGCAATGGAATCAAATATTGTTTGAAGGCTAATTTTTGTTTCCAAATAAAATAGGCACTTAGTAAAGGAAATATAATAAATGAAATATTTCTAGATAAAAACCTTTCTTTATCAATGCCTGTTAAATTAGGTATATTGGCAATTAGCCCAGCAATTAATGCAATTAGTATAACTACCCTAACTTCATTTTTCGAGCCCCAAGAAGGCTTTGTAGACTCATAATTCAGCCTTTCATTCCAGAAGGCTAAGCTAGCATTGTCTTGATGACCAGGATAAATTTGATTAAATTCTTTTTTAAAATTTGATTTGTCATCTCTGTAAATTTTTTCAAGTTGCTTAGGGTTATCTAAATTATTGAGTATTTCGCTTCTCATATTTTAATTATTTAGGGGGTAAAATAGTAAATTATATTTTATTTATTTCATTTATTTTATGAATGTAGAATTAGTTCATTTAATTTATATTTACCCTATGAACAGCATAATTCAAACAGAGAGGCTGACGCTTAGAGCATGGGAAAATAAGGATTTGCTCGAATGCATAGAAATGAACTTAGATAAGGAGGTTATGAAATATTTTCTTGCTGTCTTAACTAAGGAACAAACTATTGAATTTTATGACCGTGTACAAAAGCATTTTTTAGAAAATGGATTTGGGCTCTATATAGTTGAAAATACTAGCACGAAGGAATTTCTAGGATATACCGGATTTATGATAGCCAATTTTGAAGCATCCTTTACACCCTGTGTAGAAATTGGTTGGAGATTTAAAAAGCAATATTGGGGTAAGGGTTATGCAACGGAAGCTGCTAAGGCCTGCATTGAATATGGATTTGATACATTAGGGTTTGATAAAATTTATTCATTCACAGCCATACCCAACATAAAGTCTGAAAATGTTATGAAAAGAATAGGCATGATTAAGACAGGCACATTCAGTCATCCAAAAATAAATAAAGAGCATGTACTTAACTTACATGTCATTTATGAAATACAGAACCGTTCCTAAACTTATATAATTTTTAAACTTACTTTAACAATTGCATTAATATGAAGCATAATTATTTAAAAGGAGTACATCATATTGCTATTATTTGTTCCAATTACGAAAAGTCTAAATATTTTTATACCAATACTTTAGGATTAACAATACTTAGAGAAGTATTTAGAGAACAGAGGCAGTCCTATAAATTAGACCTTGCCTTAAATGAAGAATATATAATAGAGTTATTCTCATTTCCCAGCCCACCTGCAAGACCTTCTAGGCCAGAGTCTTGTGGCTTAAGACATTTAGCTTTCTGCGTCAATAATATTAAGGAATCGGTGGCGGCTTTATCGGCCAAGGGTGTTGAATTAGAACCCATCAGAATAGATGAGTTCACACAAAAACAATTCACCTTCTTTTCCGACCCCGATGGGCTTCCTATTGAATTATATGAGATTGGCTAGACTAGGTTATTTTGATGTTAATTATTATCTTTAGGAAATTAAAAAATATTAAAAAATAAAAAAAATGAAAAAATTATTATCAGTTATTTTTCTTTCTACAATGCTATTTGCTTGTAATAATCAAACTGCAAATAACAATGATGCTGCTAAAAAAGAGCAATTAGAGAATGACAATGTAAAATTCTATGACCATGTATGGGATGTAGTCATTAATAAAGGCAATGTAAACTTTTTAGATACAGCATATGCTGCTGATGTAGTTTTACATACTGTTCCAGAAATTAAAGGTAAGGATAGTGCAAAAGCATACTATGCAAACTATGTTACAGGATTTTCTAATAGAGAATTTATTGTAAAAGAAATTTTAGGTAAGGGTAATAAAGTAGTGAAGTACTGGCAGTTTAAGGGAACGCATACAGGTACTTTTTTTGGTATACCTGCAACTGGTAAAACAGTGGATGTAATTGGTTGTACTATTGCTACACTAGTAGATGGCAAAATTACAGAAGAGCAAGACTTCTTCGATAACTATGAATTCTTAAAACAAATTGGACTTATTAAATAAATTACATTTAGTTATTATACTAAAAGGCCCCCAATACATCAGGGGCCTTTTTTATGCAACTTATTGTGCAATCAAATTTTTATATAAACTGTTTACTGTATTTTTCATAAAAACATTAAAGCCATTATCATATACAGGGTTACAGCCATTGCTAATTACTACAATACCAAACTTTTCACTAGGTTCAAAAAACATAGTACTAAATAATCCATACGCAGATCCTGTATGTCCCGTTAAGGTTTTACCTTCTATTAATTTATCTGTTTTTAAAATAGCCAATCCATAGTTTTCATCAGTGGATAAAGGTGTTTGCATTATTCTTGCACTTTTTTTGCTTATAATTCTTTTACCGTTAGCCTTCCCTAAATTCATATGCATTATCATATACTTTGCTAAATCTGTTGCAGAAATTTTCATGCCACCTGTAGGTGAAAAAATAGGGGTGGTCTTTCCCATTTCATAATGGGAAATCTCTTCCGACCTTGGTGCATAAGCGTTGGGAGAGTTTATGAATTTCACAGTTTCTTTATTAAAATCATAAATAGTTGCAAAACGATTTTTATCTAAAGAATCTACACAATATCCTCCATATATATTTAAAGGGTCTAATACATGATGTTTTACGTATTGGTCAAATCTTTCTCCCGAATACCTTTCAATAATGGCCCCTGTCATATTGTAATTTAAATTACAA
>RFVO01000138.1 GCA_009928005.1 Chitinophagia bacterium
ATGCACTTGCAAGTGCATCTGCCTATACCGCCATGTGGTTAATGGCTAAGAAAAAAGTAGAGAGTTGGTTTTGGTGGGTGGTTACTAACATAGCTTCCATACCTTTATATTTTATAAAAGGCTACGCTTTTACTAGTGTTCAATTTATAGCTTTATTAATTTTAGCAATTGCTGGATGGATAGAATGGAGTAAAAAAACCAATCAAGCAAAAAATATTTCTTCTAAACAACTGCAAAAAATAGTAGTCTTGGGCCCCGAGTCCACTGGCAAATCAACACTATGCGAGGCGTTGGCCAAACACTATGGAACGGTGGATTGTAAAGAATATGCTAGACAATACTTACACGAAAACGGAATAAAATATAATTTCGAAGATTTATTAACAATTGCCAAAGGACAATTAACATTAGAGAACGAGGCTCTAGAAAAAGCCAAGGAGCTACAAATATATAATTCAAATAATAAGATAATTATTGACACCAACATGTATGTTATGAAGGTTTGGTGTGAATATGTTTTTAATAATTGTCATACTTATATCTTAGATGAAATCAATAATAGAGAATATGATCTATATCTTTTATGTGATATAGACCTTCCTTGGACTGCAGACGAAATGCGTGAATACCCAGATGAAAAACCAAGACAAGAATTATTTGCTATTTATAAAGATATTTTAATCAATCAAAACACACCCTGGGGCATTGTAAGCGGATCAGGCGCGGAGAGAACTCAAAATGCAATTAAATTAATTGATAAAATTTTAGGATAGTTTATACTAGAAACTATTATTTTTTTAACAGGGCAGCTACATCCTCATCCGTTTCAATATTATTCATCTCTCTTAGAATTTGCGGATAACGCCAAGAAATCCTTCTTGTCATTGGACGGGCTGTGAATTTTTTAGGATTAGGAAAGCCCGCAACAATCATTGCAGCCTCAGCCCTAGATAAATTTTTAGCAGATTTTTTAAAATAATGTTGCGCCGCAGCCTCTATACCAAAACAACCGGGGCCGGTTTCAATTACATTTAAATACACTTCTAAAATTCTTTTCTTACCCCAAATAAGCTCTATTAAAAAAGTAAAATAAACTTCTGGAATTTTTCTGATGTATTTATCATAGCGCCCACCTTGCCATAAAAAAACATTTTTGGCTACTTGTTGCGAAATGGTACTAGCGCCACCACCCAAGGGAATTTTAGATTTTTTATTTTTCTTTTTAGGCCGTAAGCTTTTTTCAATGGCATCCCAATCAAAACCCATATGGTCTGTAAAAGCTTGGTCCTCACTTGCCATAGCAGCTAACTTAATATTGTAAGACATATTATTCCAGGAAACATAATCTCTCTTTAACCCTAAACCAAATGCATTGGTAATTTGTGTAATAGTAATGGGCGGCTCTATAAATTTTATAATAAGCACATATAATAGTGAACTTAAAAAAAGATAAAGAAAAAATTTACTTATTTTTTTTAGCACAAATACAATTTATAATATTTCAACGCTAAAACGTTTCCCAATTGGACGGAAATCTGGATTAGATTTTTTAATTAGTGCACCGGTTATCCAAGCTGCTATTCCCCCCGCTAGTCTTGGTAAATTCTTGGTTTCAAAAATATTATCACCATTGATTGCTGAGTTAATAATATTAACACTCAGATAACCAATGCCGCCAGCTTTCAAAAACGAACCATTGGTAAACACACTTTTAAACCTTCCTCTATCTTTTGCAAAGGCCCTTATTTCATTGATGTGTAAGGCTAATCGACCCAACTTAAGTGTATCCTGGCCATAAGTACCAAAAATGGTAACAGTACCTTGTAGAGCAAACTGATTAATTTGAATAGAATCATTTTTTATCCAATCAATATAACCTGTGAGCCATTGCGCATTACTAAATTCAAAATTTATATAATCACCCTCTGTAAAAGACCTTACCACTACACCCCGATCTTTTAGTAATAATAACTTTCCTCCTTGTGCTCTTAAATTTGTATGAAATACTAACAAAAGAGCTAACAAAAAACAGAACTTATAAATGGTTATTTTTTTCACTATAGCAATTTACGATTTTTTTAAAGAAGATGACATAAATACATGTCTTTGTATAGAAGAAAAACTATTTATATTGTAATGCCCCATACAATAAAGCAGCACTAAATATTAAAATAATTATCCCAGAAATTCTATTAATGATAATCAAATTTTGAACTGTTAGCTTGGGTCGTAACTTACCTGCTAATGCCACTTTTAGTAAATCAGAAAATAATACAAACAATAAACAAGTACCGAATACAACCACCCTATAACTAATAGGACTATTTGTTTCAGCAGCGCTTGCACTAATAGCTGCTGTCCATGCAAACCAAAATAAAAATACACTAGGGTTGAGTGTGTTCATAAAAAACCCCGACAAGAAAGTAGAAATTAAATCTCTTTTACTCATTAATTTTTCTTTACTATCCTCCCGCCCATCAAAAACTATTTTTTTAATAAATAAAGTATATAAACTCAATACTAATAAGAATCCAGCACCTAGCATTGCAATGAGTGCTTTATGTGATAAGGCGAGTGTAAAAAAGTCTGTAAAAAAATTACAAATAAATAATAAAACAATATCACTCATTGAAACACCTGCTACAAAAACATAACCTGCTTTATGTCCATTGGTTAAACTTTGCTTTATAATTGCAAAAATAACAGGACCAATTGAAATACTTAGGATAAGCCCAAGTAATAAACCTTTTAAAATGGGGGCTATCATAATGAAGCAATAAAGTTTTTCCAATCGTTTAATAAACCACCCTTTATAACTCTTGGAAATTTATGTTGGCCGCCTATCTTGCCTTTACTGCTTAAAAAGTCAATAAACACAGACTCTTTCAATATGGTTATAAACACCTTCTTTAAAGCGCTTTTTCTTTCAATTGCATAATCATCATTTAATTCAATTAATTTTTCGTCAATATTTTTTATGAGAATATCGCTGTCTACTTTATCATTGCATGCAACATACCAATGATGTGCAAATAAATTTTCAAAAGGCTCGCCGGTTACTCCAAACTCCGGAATAGAGATATTCATTTCTTCACTTACCAATTGAATAGCTTTATTCATATTATCTACACTAAGATGTTCGCCAACTAAACTTAAAAAATGCTTTGTTCTACCTGTAATAATAATTTCTGCATTGTTTTTATCAATAAAACGAATGGTGTCTCCAATCAAATAGCGCCAAGCACCAGCAGCAGTACTTATTAAAATGGCATAATCTTTATTTTCTTC
>RFVO01000139.1 GCA_009928005.1 Chitinophagia bacterium
GCTAATTTTTTAGCTGCTTCTTTGGTAATATTTGTATTAGCAAGTACATCATAGTTATTACTTCTAGGATCCAGTGGTATTAAATAAATATGATTTTCCAACCAACTTAATATAGATTCTTCATCAATAGATTTAATTTCAGAAGGCCAGTAATTATCATTAGCATAATGATAATAATTTAAACAAGGCATTACAATACCCAATGAATCTTGTGAGCCCGCCACATTTTTTGTGCCAGGAGGGTTTTCATAACTAAATAAAATTTTACTTAATAATACTGGATCACCTTCGGGTAATTGTGCTTTCCATAATTCAATGGCTTTATTTCTTGTACTACTAGCCATACCACTTCTATTATTAAATTCAATGGTGGGTTCTATAGATATAGTAATAACAGGGCCTGCATGTAATTTATTTACATAAGGTTGGTCTAACCATCCTCCTGCTAAATCTATTCGAAAAGGAATTATTGAATTGGTTCTTAAACTAGTTGTAGATCTTGCTGGTAGACCCTTGCTAGGCAATCTGTCAAGTACTATGAGTTCAATATTTTTAGTTTTGCATAGTTCAATTTTGTTAGGTGTATTACCATCCTCATTTACCACAAAAACTGAGGGTTGAATTTCTTCTAGTTCACTTAAAAAATCGAGTAGCCCACTACCTTTATTAATTCTGCATTCTTTCACACAGGCAAGAGATTCTATCATATACTTTCTTTCATCTTGCGTAATGACAGGGTATCTTCCTTTTAATTCATACACCGTTTTATCAGATCCTATACAAACATATAAATCACCATATGTAGCAGCACTTTTTAAAAAAGCGATATGCCCACTATGTAATAAATCAAAACAACCACTGACTAGAACTTTTTTTTGCATAAATATGGGTACTATATTAAAATTGAATCTACAATTTAATTCAAACAATTAAAAAATCCTATTTCTGAGATGGAAAAGCAATTAACTTTGCGCCATGCACTACTTTTTAGATTGGATACTTGCTATTTTAACCCTAATGTATGCAGGCTTATTAATAGCCTATCGCTACTGGTTCGATAAACTTTCTTTTTTCGATTTTAGGCCCGATAAAGTAGTCACAGCATATACTCGTTTTTCCATTGTCATTCCTGCTAGAAATGAATCGGCCAATATAAAAAAATGTGTGGACACAATATTAACACAAGCTTATCCTGCTGATTTTTTTGAAATAATTGTAATAGATGATTTTTCTGAAGACAATACTGCTTCCATTGTAGAAGCCATACATGCAGAACATGCACATGTTAAATTATTAAAACTTGCCGATTTTTATAAAGCCGATGAAATTAGCTCTTTTAAAAAAAAGGCTATTGAAAAAGCAGTGAGTCATGCTAGTGGCGATTGGATTATTACCACCGATGCCGATTGTATTATACCAAAGTATTGGCTTTTATTATATCATCAATATATACAAGCGAATAATCCTGTATTTGTAGCAGCACCAGTTATGTATATAAAAGAAAAAGGAATTTTAAATGAATTTCAGGTTTTAGATTTTTTAGCACTTCAAGGTATTACAGCTGCTGCAGTAGGTGCGGGTAAACATTCTATGAGTAATGGTGCAAATTTAGCTTTTGAAAAGTCGGCGTTTTTTGCAGTTGGTGGTTACCAAGGAGTAGATCATATTGCTAGTGGTGATGATATGTTCTTAATGCATAAAATGAAAAAAACTTTGTCTAATAGAATTGGCTATTTATTTCATCCAAATGCAATTGTTTTTACCAAGACTATGCAAAATTGGAAAGATTTTTTAATGCAAAGAATTCGTTGGTCAAGTAAGGCCCGTTTTTATGATGACATTTCTATATTCTGGGTTTTACTTTTAGTATATATATATAATTTAAGTTTTTTAGTGATCTTATTAATGGGGTATTATCAATCTTTTTTTATAGCTATTGCTTTTAAAACTTTTTTTGAACTCTATTTTTTAGATCCAGTAGCCAAGTTTTATTTTTTAGAAAAAGGGCTTCGCTATTTTTTACTTTACCAGCCCTTGCATATTGTTTATACTTTAGTGGCTGGCCTTTTTGGTCAGATAAGAACCTATACTTGGAAGGGTAGGCAGGTGAAATAAGCGTATCTGGAAGAATTTCCACAAAAAACAGGTTTTTGAGCCTCAAAATTGCCATTTTAACTAGAAAAATTGACCTTCTTTATGTAATTTCGCGTACTAAATAATAGAATAGATATGTCGACTGAAACCATTGAAAGCACAGTAGCTGCCCTAACTGCAAAAGATTTTGCCACTGACCAAGAAGTACGTTGGTGCCCAGGTTGTGGAGATTATTCCATCTTAGCCTCTGTACAAAGAGTAATGCCAACCATTGGCGTCCCTAAAGAAAATATTGTAATCATTAGCGGTATTGGTTGTAGTAGCCGTTTCCCATATTATATGAACACCTATGGCATGCACTCTATTCATGGTCGTGCCACAGCTATTGCAAGTGGTTTAAAAGCAAGTCGCCCTGAATTAAGTGTATGGATAGTTGCAGGTGACGGAGATTCAATGAGTATTGGTGGTAACCATACTATTCATATGTTGAGAAGAAATTTAAATGTTAATTTTTTAGTTTTCAATAACCAAATTTATGGTTTAACAAAAGGTCAATATTCTCCAACTTCTGAAGTAAATAAAATTACCAAGAGTTCTCCTCAAGGAAGTATTGATCATCCGTTTAATCCTGCTGCATTGGCTTTAGGTGCTGACGCAAGTTTTGTGGGTCGTACTATGGATCGTGATCCTAAGCATATGCAAACTATGATTGCACGTGCTGAACAACATCAAGGAACTTCTTTTTTAGAGATATATCAAAACTGTAACATTTTCAACGATGGTGCTTTTGAAATTTTTACTGAAAAAGCAACAAAACAAGTTCATGGTTTATATGTTGAACAAGGAAAGCCATTGACTTTTGGTGCGAATGGGGAGAAAGGAATTCGTTTCGATGGAATGCGTCCTGAAGTAGTTGAAATTGGTTCAAAATATAGTGCAGATGATATGTGGATCCATGACGAAAAAGATTTTTATAAAGCGCAAATTTTAACGCGTTTATTTGATAATCCTTCTGAAGTGGGTGCTGTTTTCCCAAGACCTTTTGGTGTATTTTATACCAATGATCGTCCTTGCTATGAGCAAATGATGAGTTTGCAAATTGAAGAGGCTTTAGCAAAAGGTGCAGGAGATTTAGATAAGTTAAT
>RFVO01000140.1 GCA_009928005.1 Chitinophagia bacterium
GAACCTATATTACCGGATTTAAATATTATAAATATATATCAGACAAGTCAGACAATAAAAGAAATATAGATATAGGAAGCGAGATAACAGATGAGGATACTATAAACAAAATTAAAAAATTAAAAATTCCCCCGTCATATGATAATGTAGTAATATTAAATAATAAGAAAATAATAGCATATGGATATGATAGCAAAGGTAGAAAACAGGTGATATATAATTCTAAACATGTTGAAAAGCAAAATGAACAAAAATACGAGAAAATAAAGAAGTTTGATAAGCACTTTATAAAAATTAAAAAGCAAGTAGCAAAAGATTTAAAATCCTCTGACGAAAAAAATAAAATTATAGCAATTATAATAACATTAATACTTTCGTGCGGGTTTAGAATAGGAAATATAAAATATGAAAAGCAAAATAAATCTTATGGAATAACTACATTAAATTATTCGCATATCAAGTTATTAAATGATAATACAGTATCATTTGATTTCATAGGTAAAAAGGGTGTTCGCAATCAGGCCATCTGTAAAAATAAATACATATATGCTTATTTATCAGAAAAGCTTAACATTCTTACCACAACTACTACATCAACATCTGAAAGTCCTGAATATATATTTAAATATAATAATAGGCGAATAACTGCCGACGATGTTAATAATTATCTAATGTGTAAATTAAAAGTTAATATAACTACTAAGGATTTGCGGACTTGGAATGCTAATAATTTATTCAATAAATATTTGCATAAGTATAGGAATGAAAAGAATCCTATTAAAAAAGCTTTAGAGCTTACCTCATTTGAATTACATAATACTTCAACAGTCTGTAAAAAGAGTTATATAGACCCGATGAGATTATTGAAAGCAATATGAGATATAGAGGCTATTACAAAATAATAAATTAAAAATTGACTTTTTTATTATTATATAATAATAAGACAAATATTATAAAACAATGGATATTGATATTATTAATAAGAATATTGAGGAAATGCTTGTAGATAGAGGAGATGACGTATCATCTTTCAAAGAGATGCTATTATCCCTTAGCAAAGAAGATTTTGAATCTGATAAGTTTCCTATTAATGTTCAAACATTAAATACGACTATTTTGTATGCTCTCTCAAAAAATCTGAGAAAAAATATAATATCCGATCTAAAAGAGAAATTAAAAGATGGTGATAATATTAAAGATTTTACCAATAAATATGGAGGTAAAAATAATATAATTATCGTATTTAACAACGAATCCATTTCAACGGCGGTAAAATCTCAGCTCAACAAATATGACAAAATATTTCAAAAAAATGGAGGCCACCTCCAATATTTTAGCTCTCAACAATTGATGTTTAATCCCACAAAACACGAATATGTACCCAAACATACCAAGCTTACCGATGAAGAGGCAAAAGAATTTATGAAGGAATATTTAGCTCGTAGTAAAATGCATATGCACGTTATATTACAAAATGATCCAATTGCCAAATGGATTGGATTGAAACACGGGGATATCGTTAGAATAGATAGATATAATGAAAATAGCGGTGAATCATTTTCTTATAGATCTTGTATTTAAATAAAGTTATTTTAAATAAATATATTATATCTATAAAATAATAGAGTATATAAAAATTATAATGACGAGTATTACACATACTGATTTAATTCAATATCCAATGTTACGAACTTATTTATTAGGTTTATATGACAAGATAATTGAAGGAAAGCAAAATGTTTTGTCTGAAAATACTTTTGAAACTTATCACAATTTATTATTTCCGGAAAAAACTGATAGTTCTGGGTATTCTAATTATACTAATTCTGATAAATTAACTACTGGTACTAAAGGTGTTACGACTCTCAATAATAATACTATTAGTTTAAAAAATTTATTGATTAATACATTATTTCCTACATTCAATCAAACAATAAATAGAAACATCGTCCCTGATTACAACACCTACATAAATGCTAGTTTTGATGATTCAAGTGGAACTAAAGATCATTTATGTTTTATTAAATTTAACAGTGGTAAAACTGATATTGAACCGGATACGTATTCTATAACAAATATATTATATTCAAAATATGCTATTGAAATATTTATAAGAATCATTGATGCTTTACTTGATTGTTATTCTAATAATTCTAAAGACCTTGAAACTAAATTCACATCCTCTACGAAAATATATATTGTTAATAGAAAATTAAAAGAAGCGGATGTAATAGGTGTTTCAAAAGGTCTTTATATATCTTCTGGAGGTCAGAATATAGACGATCCTCCTGAAGGTATATATTTATATATTGGCGATTTAAAAAATATGTTTAAAGATGATGATATTAAGGTAGTTGATAAATCTGAGACTTCCATTTCATCAAAAACAACTTATTTAGATTCTGATATGCCTATATTTTCAAATAGTAATAAATTACAATATACTGAAACTTCTTCAGGTACCAGACAATACTTCTTTGGATTCTTAGAATATTTAAATATCGCTGGTAGTGATGCTAAATATCTATTACAATCGGGGACATCTGAGAAACCAACTATAACTTCTACAGGAACTATGACAAACGTTAGTTTAGCCGCGGCAAACATTAGTGCGGTTATAAAAACTGGTTCTGTTATTGACAGCTTAAAAATACTTAGTGGTAGCGAAATAGTAAAGCTTACAACGCCAGCAAATACTTATAGAATAACTAATGGCAAAATATCAGGAACTATAAAAGCCGGCAATACATCTAAAATAGCAAATGGTTCTGTAATTACAAATGACTCCACTAAAATAACATTATCTGCTTCTAGTGCTTTTACTAAAAGCGAGGGGGCAACAACCGCAAACGTAAAAGTAGATAGTATTCCAAGAATTAAACCAGATACTGAATTAAGAACTTCCGGTGATATAGATATTGGCACAGATATAACAATACCAGCAGATACCGGCATTAGTGTAAGAAATTTTACTTTTACAACATCATCTTCTCTACCAGATGGAACTCTTAGTGCACAGATTGATTCGACAACAACTACAATACCAGTTGATATAACTGTAAGTACAACTTTGAACAAAACTATTACCATATTAGGCACTTTTGATAATTTAGAAGGAGCAGCTGAAACGCCCTCATCGTTTTATAAGCAAAACAACACTCAAACTTGATCAGCTAAGCCAAATCATGCTAGGCCTTGGATTCACAGAAG
>RFVO01000015.1 GCA_009928005.1 Chitinophagia bacterium
TTGGACCTAGCATGCTATCTAACAATGAAAATAAAGCCATATCGAATGCTGTTATTTTGGCACCCAAAGACGACCCTTATGCCGAAACCGTACTTATGCGTGGGGGTACCTTTGCAATGGGCATGAACCAGGAGAGCATTATGGGCGAATGGAACAACAATCTAAGAAGAGTAACGGTGAGTTCTTTTAGAATTGACAAATATGAAGTAAGCAACAAAAAGTATAGAGCATATATTCATTGGCTTGAGAAAATCTTTATTCCAATTGGAAGAGACTCAATTGTAAAAGCAGCTCTTCCAGACACCAGTGTTTGGAAAACAGAACTTTCATATAATGACCCAATGGTGGAAGGATATTTTAGATCTAACGCTTTTAACGATTATCCTGTAGTTGGTGTGACTTGGGAACAAGCTAATAATTATTGCAGATGGAGAACAGACAGAGCCAATGAAAGTACTTTAATTAAATTTAAATTAATTGACCCAAAGAATCCATATGTAGGAAAAATGGGGATTGAAATTAATTCAAATGATTCAAGTAAGTCTTCAAATACTATTTCTACCCAAACTTCTACCACTGTAAACAGAGGAAGAAATATAGATGACTTTATTATGATTCCAGACTTTAGATTACCCACTGAAGCTGAATGGGAGTATGCTGCCAAGCAAGCTTCTTTAAATAATAATTCCAACAATAACAAACCTTCTGGAGGTCCAAATTCTAGCCACCCCAATGCTAGCTTAGTGACTACAGACGGCGCCTTTCCTTGGGTAAACAATGGAAATGATGGTATTAGAAATACAAGTACTTCAAAAAAGAATGGCAAGCAAGGAATGTATACAGCCAACTTTAAAAACGGAAGTGGCGATTATATGGGGATGGTGGGTTATGCTAATGATGGCGCAGGCTTTCCTAGTAAAGTAAATACTTTTTTACAAAATAGTATGGGGCTTTATAATATTAGTGGAAATGTCAACGAATGGGTAGCGGATATTTACCGTCCTATGAACAACATAGACATGGACGACATTAATCCTTATCGTGGAAATAATACATTAGATGGTGATGATAACAATATTGCTAGCTATGAAACAGGAGGAAATACTTTGATCTCTAATAAATCAAGAGTATATAAAGGGGGCAGCTGGAAAGACCGACCTTATTGGTTAAACCCAGGCACCAGAAGATTTTTAGATCAAGATAAATCAAATAGTACCATTGGATTTAGATGCGCCATTTCAGCTTTTGGTGTAGACAGCCCAGGTGCCGATAATGACAACAAACCTTGGTGGAAAAGAATATTTTAAATTAATTCATAGATGAAACTACGCATTGGGTCTGGCATTGATTTTCATCAATTAGTTGAAGGAAGAGACCTATTCATTGGTGGTATAAAAATTCCTCATTTCAAGGGTGCATTAGGACATAGCGATGCAGATGTATTATTACATGCTATTTGCGATGCTTTATTAGGTGCTTTAAGCTTAGGTGATATTGGTACGCATTTCCCAGACACCGATGCTGCTTATAAAAATATTGATAGTAAAATTCTACTTAAAAAAACATATGATTTAATAACTGCGCAAGGCTATCAAATAGTAAACATAGATGCTACTTTATGTCTAGAAGCACCAAAAATTAAACCTTATGTAATTGCCATGCAGCAGTGTATTGCTAGCATATTAAATATAGGAGATAAAGATATTTCAATAAAAGCTACCACTACTGAAACAATGGGATTCACTGGAAGAGAAGAGGGTTTAGTAGCCATGGCTACTTGTTTATTAACTGAAGCCAATAGTTAAATCTGCTAAACATATGAAGCAGTCTAGCACACCTAATGCTCCCCTTTCAATTTCCGATTTATATGAATTATATAAGTCATTCTCTCAAATACAAACCGATACTCGTCAATTAAAAAAAGGCGATCTATACTTTGCACTTAAAGGACCCAATTTTAATGGGAATGAATTTGCCCTAGTTGCATTAGAACAAGGTGCCGCTTATGCCATTGTAGATGAACCAGTAACAGTAAACGAGCAATTAAAAGACCGTATTATATATGTAAAAGATGTTTTAAGTTCTTTACAAGCTCTTGCTAAATTTCATCGTGAACAATTTAACATTCCATTTATTGCTATTACTGGGAGTAATGGAAAAACAACTACTAAAGAATTAGTAGCTGCCGTATTAAATAGTCATTACAAAACCTATACTACTAAAGGAAATTTGAACAATCATATTGGCGTGCCTCTTACCTTATTAAGTATTCAAAAAGATGCCGAATTTGCCATCATTGAAATGGGTGCTAATCATTTAAAGGAAATAGAATCATATTGTAGTTATACCCTACCCACACATGGGTTAATAAATAATTGCGGCAAAGCACATTTAGAAGGTTTTGGTGGTGAAGAAGGTGTAAGAAAAGGCAAAGGAGAATTATATGATTATTTAAAAACGCATAATGGCATTGCTTTTATAAATAGCGATTTAGATTATTTAGTAAAAATGAGTCAAGGTATTGGAACAATTATTAGCTATGGCATACATAGTGGTCAATTGCAAGGGGAAACACTCGAAGCCGTAAATGGACATACGACTAATAATTTTTTAGAATTAAAAATTACTAAATGCTCAAATGCAGCATTAGTAAATAAAGTCATCAAGTCTCAATTGGTTGGAAATTATAATTTACCAAATGTACTTGCCGCAATTAGCATTGGCTTAACATTTGAAGTACCTGTAGTAAAAATAATCGCAGCCATTGAAAACTATACCCCTACCAATAGCCGTTCCCAATTAATAGAGTGGAAAAATAATAAAGTAATACTTGACGCCTATAATGCGAATCCAAGTAGTATGCAACTAGCCATTGAAAATTTCGCAAAAATAAAAAATGTAAAAAAAATACTTTGCATTGGGGGCATGAGAGAATTAGGCAAAGAAAGTCAAGCCGAACATCAAGCCTTATTAGAGCAAATTAAAACTGCACATTTTGAAAAAGTTATTTTAGTAGGTAAGGAATTTGAAAAATGTCAACATTCATTTACCTATTTTGAAAATAGTGCTTTAGCTAAATCATGGCTTGATCAAGAAAAAATTACCGATCATTTCTTTTTAATCAAGGGCTCTAGAGGAATTCAAATGGAAAAAATAATTGCTTTAGATTAAGCTTTACTTATCAGATTCAGTTTTATTCCAAATCTAATTTTTAATTTTATACCTTTGCAGCATGGCAACAAACTATTTATGGAGCACGCTTAATAACCGCTGTCCAAGATGCAGAGAAGGAAAATTATTTGTTTCTAACAACCCTTATAATTTATCTTCCATTACTACCATGAACGAAAATTGTCCAGTTTGCGGACAACCCACGGAAATTGAAGTTGGTTTTTATTATGGAACTGGCTATGTGAGCTATGCATTAACAGTTGCTTACTTTGTTTCAACCTTTGTTGCTTGGAAAGTATTAATTGGAATGACTTTTAATTTAGATGATAATAGAATTTTTTATTGGATGGGTACCGCTATTATAACACTACTTTTTATTCAACCTATATTAATGCGTTTATCGAGGTCTATTTGGTTAGGTTGGTTTGTTTCTTATAACAAGAATTGGAAAGACGAACCCTTGGAATATAATGAGCGCATGGATCACAATAGAAAAGAGCAATAAAAAAAGCCTATCAATTTCATGACAGGCTTTGCAGAGAGGAAGGGATTCGAACCCCCGATACGTTGCCGTATACACGCTTTCCAAGCGTGCTCCTTAAACCACTCGGACACCTCTCTATTAGGACTGCAAATGTAAAATAAATTATTGGTGTTTTAGGGATTACCCAATCCAAATAGCTTTTCAGCATTGCTTGTTGTGATAGCTGCTATCTCATGCAAAGGCAAATTTTTAATCTCTGCTAATTTCATGGCCACTTGTATCATATAAGATGGCTCATTCGTTTTACCTCTATAAGGTACAGGTGATAAATAAGGTGCATCGGTTTCTAATACCAAACACTTCATTGGAATATTAGTAATTGCTTCTGCAACTCCTGCATTTTTATAAGTTAACACCCCGCCCAAGCCTAAATGAAAACCCATAGAAATAATTTGTTCAGCAGACTCCTTACTTCCACTAAAGCAATGAAAAATACCGCGTAATCCTTTTTTAGCAAAGGGCTTTACTGCTTCAATGGTTTCTCCCATTGCATTTCGTGTATGAATGACTATAGGTAATTTATATTCAATTGCCCACTGCATTTGAATTTGAAATGCCTCCATCTGCTGAGCATTGAATGTTTTATCCCAATAATAATCTAAACCTATCTCTCCAATTGCTATAAACTTTCTTTTTTGTATTTGGGCTTCAATAATGGATAATTCTTCTTTCATATTTTCTTTCACTGAGCATGGGTGCAAGCCTATCATGGCCATGGTATTTTGAGGATAAGTTTTTTCTACTTCCAACATTGCATCTAAAGTACTACTATCAATAGCTGGCATTATAATAGTATCAATACCATTATCTAAGGCATTTTTCATTATGCCCTCTATATTTTCTTTTAATGGACTAGAATAAAGATGGGCATGTGTATCAATAAATCTCATACTACTAAAAGGGTTACTTAGACTACAAAAAAACACTATTTTTTACTCATTACATAATAAACCGAATAATATGTCGTTTTAGCTATGTAGACAACAATAGTCTTATTAGTATTACAACAAACTTTGTTTTTTATAGGGTACGGATTATACCGGCTGAGGTTTCTACCTTGGCCTTTTTTTTGCTTCTAATGGTTCAAAATAGGAATTACTTAATGGCCTGAAATGTATAGCCCAAATTAATAAAATGATTGAGCATAGCTGGCAGGGCAATTTTTAATCTTTCAAAAGCCTTAGCACTATCATGAAAAACAACAATAGATCCTGCTCGCGTATTTTTAATGACATTTTTAGTGCAGGCTTCGGCTGACAAGCGAAAATCAAAGTCCCCACTCAACACATCCCACATAATAATTTCTTGAGGTAAGGTTTTATCTGCTTTTATTTTTAGAATCTGCGATTTAGTAATTCTACCGTAGGGTGGTCGAAATAAATTTGAATCAATAAATTTACTTGCCAATTTCATATTTTGAATATAGGTATTTGTTTCAGTTTTCCATCCATTTACATGATTATATGTATGATTACCCACTGTATGACCTTCCTGAATAATTTGCGCAAATAAATTTTGATGCGCTTCCACATTCTTTCCAATACAAAAAAAACTAGCCTTTGCATTGTATTTTTTTAATATTTCTAAAACAAAGGGAGTAGCTTCAATATGCGGGCCATCGTCGAAACTTAAATAAATAACCTTTTCAGTACTGGGTATTTTCCATGTACAAGAGGGGTAAAGAGCCCTCAACCAAAAAGGTGTTTTTACTAAATACATACCCAAAGATAAATAGTTCTTTTGCCCATTTGAATATTATCTTTGTATAAATAAAAAAGAGCATGGATTCAAAGGTTAGAGTCAGGTTTGCACCCTCCCCCACTGGAGGTCTTCACTTAGGTGGAGTAAGGACTGTTTTGTTTAATTATTTATTTGCAAAGCATCATGGAGGAGATTTTATTTTAAGAATAGAGGACACCGATCAATCTCGATTTGTACCTGGCGCAGAACAATATATTATAAACACATTAAACTGGTGTGGACTAATACCAGATGAAAGCCCAATGCATGGAGGCGCCTATGGACCCTATAGACAAAGTGAAAGAAAAGCTACTTATACTCAATATGCTCAAATATTAATTGAAAAAGGTTTTGCGTATTATGCTTTTGATACTCCAGAAGATTTAGAAGAGAAAAGAAAACAAATACCCAATTTTCAATACAGTCGTGCACATAGAATGGAAATGAAAAATTCTATCTCATTAAGTGAAAATGAAGTGACTGAATTATTGAAAAAAGGAACACCTTATGTTATTCGTATTAAAATACCGGATCAAGAAGAAATAGTATTTAAAGATATCATTAGAGGTGAAGTACGCTTTGATGTAAGCACCGTTGATGACAAAGTGTTATTAAAAGCAGATGGTATGCCTACTTATCATCTAGCGGTGGTAGTGGACGATTACTTAATGAAAATTACACATGCCTTTAGAGGAGAAGAGTGGTTACCTAGTGCACCCGTGCATATATTATTATGGAAGTATTTATTTGGATTAGATAATATGCCTAAGTGGGCTCATTTGCCTTTGATATTAAAACCAGAAGGTAGTGGTAAATTAAGCAAGCGTGATGGTGAGCGTTTAGGCTTTCCAGTATTTGCGATGGATTGGAACGACCCCAACACCAAGGAAACCACTATTGGATTTAAAGAAAAAGGTTTTTTACCCGAGGCTTTTATAAATTTCTTAGCCCTATTGGGGTGGAATGACGGAACAGATAAAGAAATATTTAGCTTGGATGAATTAATTAAAAATTTTGATATTGAAAGAGTGCATAAAGGTGGTGCTAAATTTGATTATGAAAAAGCAAAATGGTTCAATCAAGAATGGATAAAAAAAACAGATAATGAAATCTTAGCAACATTACTTCAACCCTTTTTAGAAAATGCAAAAATTGAAGTACATGAAGCTTCTTATCTAATAAAAGTTATTGGGCTCGTAAAAGATCGTTGTCATTTATTAGCCGACTTTATAGCGCAAAGTCATTTCTTTTTTGCGGCACCTAGCACTATTGACATTGCAGCTATTTTACCTAAATGGGAAGAAAAGAAGCAGCATTTCTTTGATGAATTAGTAAAACAATATGCTAAAAAAATTACAGCTGGCATTAAAACTTTACCTGCAGCTACCCTTGAAGCAAGTTTTAAAGAATTAGCCACTGCACATGAAATAAAACCTGGAGATTTATTACTACCTCTAAGAATTATGCTAGTGGGTGGTAAATTTGGACCAGGTGTATTTGATATAATTGAATCAATTGAACTTTCTGATGCGAACGCAAGAATTAAGTATAGTTTGCAATTGATTTCAGGAAAATAATGTAACTTAATAGTAATGAAACCTATAAGAGTATTAGTTGCGAAAGTTGGACTAGATGGGCATGACCGTGGTGCTAAAATAATTGCTACTGCCCTTCGAGATGCAGGCATGGAAGTTATTTATACGGGCCTTCGTCAAAGCCCTGAAATGGTGGTGCAAGCTGCCTTACAAGAAGATGTTGATGCCATAGGCATTAGTATATTATCTGGCGCACACATGACTGTTTTTCCAAAAGTGTATCAACTGATGCAAGAAAAAGGTTTAACCAATGTACTATTAACAGGCGGTGGAATTATTCCAGAACAAGACAGTATTGCTCTTAGAGAAATGGGTATTGGTACTTTATTTGCGCCCGGAACCAACACTGCCGATATTGCAAGCTATATAAAACAATGGGTGGCCGAAAACCATCAATAAACAGCTTTTTTAATTTCTAAATTGCAACTATATGTCATCATTTCAAACTTTGTTTACAAAAATGGAAGATCACACTTTGATCATTACCATTAATCGTCCCGACAAATTAAACGCATTGAATCAGCAAGTGATGAAAGACTTAGATGCGGTGATGGATAGAGTGTATAAATTTCCAGAAATTAAAAGCGTGGTAATAACCGGTGCAGGTTTAAAAAGTTTTGTGGCGGGTGCCGATGTGAAAGAATTTGAAACCTTATCAAAAGCGGATGCCACTGCCCTTGCCAAAAGAGGACAAGATGTATTTTTTAAAATAGAGAATTCTCCAAAGCCAGTGATTGCCTGTGTAAATGGATTTGCTTTAGGGGGTGGTTGTGAATTAGCAATGGCTTGCCATTTTGTTATTGCCTCTGAAAGTGCTGTCTTTGGACAACCTGAAGTAAACTTGGGTATTATGGTTGGCTATGGTGGCTCACAAAGATTGACTCAAAGAGTGGGTAAAGGAAGAGCAATGGAATTAGTCATAACTGGTAAAACTATAAATGCAACCCAGGCCATGAATTATGGACTTGTAAATTATGTGGTACCTCAAACTGAATTATTAGATAAAGCATTTTCTATATTAAGAGTGACACATGAGAAAGCACCTTTATCGGTCGCTAATTCCATTAAAGCCGTGAACGCTGCTTGGAACGAGGCTGAAAATGGTTATGATATAGAAGCCAAATTATTTGGCGAATGCTTTACTACCCATGATGCAAAAGAAGGTATTACTGCTTTTATAGAGAAAAGAAAGCCTGAATTCAAAGGGAATTAATTTCACCTATTACTTATTAATTTATGGGCAGTTTAGTACCTTTGCGGTAGAAAAAATTACAGTATGGAATACAGAATCGAGAAAGATACGATGGGTGAAGTAAAAGTACCTGCTCATGTTTATTGGGGTGCTCAAACACAAAGAAGTATTGACAATTTTAAAATAGCACAGGATATTAATCGAATGCCTAAGGAAATCATTAAAGCATTCGCTTATTTAAAAAAAGCAGCTGCCCTTACAAATATGGATGCAGGTGTATTACCTAAAGAAAAATCGGATTTAATTGGACTAGTTTGCGATGAAATTATTGATGGTAAATTAGACGACCAATTCCCTTTAGTAGTTTGGCAAACAGGTAGCGGTACACAAAGCAATATGAATTTAAATGAAGTTATTGCTTATCGTGCACATGTTATTAAAGGTGGAAGCTTAAGTGATAAAGAAAAGTTTTTACATCCTAACGACGATGTTAATAAATCTCAATCTTCTAACGATACCTTTCCAACGGCTATGCATATTGCAGCCTATCAAATTTTAACGCAAACCACTATTCCGGGTATTATTGCTTTAAAAAATACATTGGAAGCAAAGAGTGCTGAGTTTATGCATATTGTTAAAATTGGTCGTACCCATTTTATGGATGCTACTCCTTTAACATTAGGTCAAGAAATTAGCGGCTATGTAAGTCAATTAAATCATGGTTTAAAAGCCATTCATAATACATTAGCACATTTAAGTGAGTTAGCTTTAGGAGGTACTGCAGTGGGTACAGGTATTAACACTCCAAAAGATTATTCTGTAAATGTAGCAAAGCATATTGCCAAATTAACTGGCCTACCTTTTATTACTGCTGCGAATAAATTTGAAGCATTGGCTGCACATGATGCTATTGTCGAATCACACGGCGCTTTAAAAACAGTAGCCGTAAGTTTAATGAAAATTGCCAATGATGTGCGCATGTTATCTTCAGGACCTCGCAGTGGTATTGGAGAAATTTTTATCCCAGATAATGAACCTGGTTCTTCAATTATGCCAGGTAAAGTAAACCCAACACAATCAGAAGCTTTAACAATGATTGCTGCACAAGTAATGGGCAATGATGTTGCTATTAATATTGGTGGCTCTATGGGACATTTTGAATTAAATGTATTCAAACCAGTAATGATTTATAATTTCTTACACAGTGCCCGTTTAATTGGCGATGGTTGTGTAAGCTTTAATGAAAAATGCGCTGTAGGCATTGCGCCTATTGAATCAAATATTAATAAACACGTTAATAATAGCTTAATGCTTGTCACTGCTCTGAATACTAAGATTGGTTATTACAAAGCCGCAGAAATTGCACAAAAAGCACATAAAGAAGGTACGACCTTAAAAGAAATGGCAGTGAAATTAGGATATGTAACCCCTGAAGAATTTGATGCTTGGGTGATTCCTAAAGATATGGTCGGTTTGTAATTAGAAGGGTTCATCAGTGAATATTGTATTTCATCCTTCTCGGCTCGCCATGACGCTAAAATTCATAAATTCTAACTAAAAGTCAGAATTTACAAATTTCCATACGCTATGTCTCGATGTTCAGGAGTGAAATACAATATTCACTGTTGAACTTTTTAATTTAGATCTGTGCGAAAAAGAGAATTAATACTATTTCGAACGAACTTTGAGCGCAGCGATCGAGAGAGAGAAATAGGTATTTATTCTCTTAATAGCACAGCAATGAAATATAATATTCACAGATGAATTTTTAGAATACTCTTTCACCGTTCAAATAAGTCTTCAATACTTTCACTTGCAGAATACTATCAGTAGGTACTTTCATTAAGTCTTTATCTAAAATTATAAAGTCTGCTTTTTTACCAATCTCAATACTACCCACTTGCTTTTCCATACGGTTTGCCTTCGCAGCCCAAATGGTCATACCTCTAATAGTTTGCTCTCGCGTTAAAGCGTTTTCCATTTGAAAACCACTTGCTGGAAAACCTTTGGCATCTTGTCTTGCCACCGCAGCTAAAAATGTTTTAAATGGATTTATTTCTTCTACAGGAAAATCGGTTCCAAGGGGTAACCAATTATTTTGCGCAAGTAATTGTTTAAAGGCATAGCCTCCTTTTAAACGCTCTACTCCTAGTCTATCACCTGCCCAATACATGTCACTAGTTGCATGTGTCGGTTGAACAGAAGGAATAATATTATTGTCTGCGAAATAATGAAAGTCTGCTGGGTTTAAAATTTGTGCGTGTTCTATTCTCCATCTTTTATCATTCTTACCTTTTAAATACTTTGCATATACTTTTAAAATAGTTCTATTGGCACTATCGCCAATAGCATGAGTACACATTTGAAAATCGGTATTAATTAATTTAGCGGCAACGCTATCAAAATGCGCAGGGCTACTTAATAAAAAACCCTGCCAACCTGCTTTATCTGAATAAGGTTGTAATAAACAAGCCCCTCGAGAACCTAAAGCACCATCTCCATACACTTTAATTCCTTTTACGGCTAAACGATCGGTTACATAGCCGCCATCTGTAAAATATTTTGAAGTATAGGTGCTAGGCTTATCGCTTAACATTACATATAAACGCATTTTTAGATCATCAGATTTTTGCAAAGCATCTACATATTCGACATCTTCAGGACTTAAACCACAATCCGTAATAGTAGTTAAACCTGTTGCAAAACAATTTTGCTGTGCTGCAGTTAACCAATTTTTATAATCTTCTTTAGTAGTTGCAGGTACTTCTTTTTCAATAACCCCTACTGCATTGTCAATTAATAAACCCGTTAATTTCCCATTCTGCACAGTGAATTGGCCTCCTTCAATTGTTTGACCTGCTTTCACACCAGCTAGTGCTAATGCATAATCATTGGCAATACTTGCATGACCATCAACTCTTTCTAAAATAACAGGTCTATCTGGAAATAAAATATTTAAAGCTGTATTAGTAGGAAACTGTTTGCCTGCAAAACGATTTTGATCCCAACCTCTTCCCCTTATCCACCCTTTACCAGGATGCTTTACTGCAAAGGCTTTCACTCTTTCAATGGCCTCTTCCCAACTTGGTACAAACATTAAATCAACAGCATACAAAGATTGTCCATAACCTAAAAAATGTGCATGTGCATCAATGAAACCAGGGTATATAATGGCATTATTTGCATTCACTACTGAGTCTGATTGATACTCTTTTAAAATATCGTCATTGGTGCCAATTGCTAGAATTTTACCATCTTGTATAGCCATGGCTTCCGCTATTGCAAATTCATTATTGACAGTATAAATTTGTGCATGATGCACAATTAAATCCACTCTTTGATTTATACAAGAGCTACAAAATAATACTATAACTATGACAAATACATTACGCATGGTAAAATGTTTAGATAATAAAAATAACTAAAAATTGGTAAGAAAAAATAAATGATAATTGAGCCTTCAATATATAACTTAGTGCAAAATTAGTTCAATAACTCGCAAGGTTTAAGGCCAGTATGCTTTTTAAAAGCTGCAGAAAAATGAGAGATTGAAGAATAACCAAGAAGCGCTGAAACGTCCGTTACACTTAACGATTTTTCATAAAGCAAATACTTAGCATGCTCCATTCTTTGTTGTTGATAGAAATCAAAAATTGTAGTGCCGTAAACTTCTTTGAAGCCTTTTTTTAAATAACATTCATTCATGGCTACTTTACGACTCAATTCTTTAATGGTAATAGGATCTCCAATATGTTGTAATAAAAATTCACGCGCTTGATAGATACTTTCCTTACCTCTTTCATCTGCTAAAAACTTACAAGTGAATACAACTTCTTTTTCATCAATAATGCTTTCTAAACTGTATACTAAGAGTTCATGAATTTTTGCATTCACAAAAATATTTTCTAAAGAACCGCTGTAACTATGATTCAATAAGGCATCAAGCGTAATTCGCTTTTTTACGCTTAAAGGAAATGTTTTAGTAAAATTGTTTGTATGTTTAAAGGCTAGCAACTCATCTTTCTTATTATTTGTTTTTACATTGTGTACAAACTGATGTAAAAAAGTTGCTGTGAAATGAAAAGAAAAAACATCCACTGTTCTCATTGGACCCATACAATCTGCAGTAGGCAATTGATTACAACCTCCGCAAACTTTATTGTCACAGTATCTATTTCCAGAAATACAAAATCTTAATTCTAAGTAATTTTCCTTGGGCTTTTGGGCATTGTAGTGGTAGACAAACATGCCGGTATCTTCTGCGCCCCAAGCCTCCTGCGCCAAATACCTTTTAATTTGATATTGGGTAGACCCCGGAATACGCTGCTCTTTACTGTAAAGTAGGGCCATCCCGCTAAAACTAGGGGCTGAATTTACTTGCATTAAGAGTTCTTGTACCTGTGTCATTTTTACAAAATTAGGACATTAAGCCTAAAGGAACTATTTAGGCTCTAATTCTGACCCAAAAATGACATAAAAAACACCCTCTTTTTTAGTAAAAAAACTATTCACAAAATACCTAAAATGGGGATAACTAAATCAAGTCCAAAACAGGCTTTAAACCCTTAATTATCTTAAGTTTGTATGCATTTGAAATGCGCCAAAAAACAAACAAATTTTAATACAATTATGTCCAACGATTTACAGTCAAACGAATCAGCAGAAAATAAGAATTATGGTGCCGATAGTATACAGGTTTTAGAGGGCTTGGAAGCAGTTCGAAAAAGACCTGCCATGTATATTGGCGATGTAGGCTCTAAAGGACTTCACCATCTGGTATATGAAGTTGTAGATAACTCTATTGATGAGGCCTTAGCAGGCTATTGCTCTCATATTGAAGTGGCCATTCATGAAGACAACTCTATCAGTGTTCAAGATAATGGTCGTGGCATTCCTACTGCTATGCATACAAAGGAAAAGAAATCGGCCTTAGAAGTAGTAATGACAGTTCTACATGCGGGCGGAAAATTTGATAAAAATACCTACAAGGTATCTGGTGGTTTACATGGTGTAGGGGTAAGTTGTGTAAATGCCTTAAGTACTAAATTACATGTGACTGTTGAAAGAGAAGGAAAGATATTTGAACAAGAATATTCAATTGGCGTTCCCAAATATGCAGTAAGAGAAGCAGGTACAAGCAATAAAACAGGAACTCGTGTGCACTTTTGGCCTGACTTAAGCATTTTCCAAGAATCTGTTTACAAAAGAGAAATTTTAGAGAGTCGTTTACGTGAACTTTCTTACTTGAATAAAAGAATTAGCATCACAATTACCGATTTAAGAGAGAAAGACGAAGCTGGAAATTTTTATTCTAAGAATTTTTATAGCGAAGGAGGAATTGTGGAATTCGTTCAAATGTTAGATAAGAACGGAAATAGAAATCCAATCATCTCTCAACCCTTGTATGTAGAAGGCTTAGACGAGGCTTCCAATGTAATGGTAGAAGTTGCTTTAACTTATAATGACGATTTTAAAGAAAACATTTTCTCCTACGTAAACAACATCAATACCATTGAAGGTGGTACCCACGTAACAGGTTTCAGAACAGCACTTACACGTGTATTTAAAAGTTATGGTGATAAAGAGGGTTTGTTTGAAAAAGCTAAAGTCACTGTTGAAGGTGATGACTTTAGAGAAGGACTGAGTGCTATTATTTCAGTGAAAGTACCAGAACCACAATTTGAAGGTCAAACAAAAACTAAATTAGGGAATAGTGAAGTTAGTGGTGTAGTGCAAACTACCGTTTCTCGCGTTTTAGAAGCTTATTTAGAAGAAAACCCAAAAGAAGCTAAGTATGTAATCTCGAAAATTATTTTAGCAGCCCAAGCGCGTGTAGCAGCTAAAAAAGCACGTGACATGGTACAGCGCAAAACTGTACTTACAGGTGGTGGGTTACCTGGTAAATTGGCTGATTGTTCTGACAGAGATCCAGAAAGATGCGAATTATACTTAGTCGAGGGAGACTCTGCGGGCGGAACAGCAAAACAAGGTCGTGATCGAGGCTACCAAGCTATTTTACCTTTACGAGGTAAAATCTTGAACGTTGAAAAAGCAATGGAACATAAAATATATGAGAATGAGGAAATTCGAAATATGTATACAGCCCTTGGTGTAACAGTGGGAACACCCGAAGATCCAAAAGCCTTAAACATTGCAAAGCTTCGTTATCATAAATTAATTATTATGACCGATGCCGATGTGGATGGATCACACATTGCTACACTTATTCTTACTTTCATTTTCAGATACATGACCGAGCTAGTGCAAAACGGATATGTATACATTGCTCAACCCCCTTTATACTTAGTAAAAAAAGGTAAAGAGCAAGAATATGCTTATAGCGAAGAACAAAGAAAAGCTTTAGTTATAAAATTAGGCGGTGGTAAAGAAGACTCAGTGACCATTCAACGTTACAAAGGTTTGGGAGAAATGAACGCAGATCAATTATGGGAAACCACCATGGATCCAGCGCGCAGAACCCTAAAACAAGTGACTATTGAAAGTGCCGCAGAAGCAGATCGTATCTTCAGTATGCTGATGGGTGACGATGTTGCTCCTAGAAGAGAATTCATTGAAACACATGCCAAATACGCGAAAATTGATGCTTAAACCCCAGATTTTATACGTTTTTTGGCCATTTTAACAAAAAATCAAGGCTTTCCGTAAATGAATAACAATAAATAACCTACTTTCAATTAGAAATATTCACTTTAAAATTTATACAAAATGGACACTTCAAAAATGATTAAAGCGTATTGCTTAAAAACAAAAGAAAAAAACGTACCAATGCATGACGCTGTCATCACAAAAACTGCTAGAGGCGGTTATATGGCAGGTGGTAATGATGGTAAAGGAAATAAAATGGCAGCTATTTTAAGCGAAGCAAATGCGCTGAAGGCAATCGCTGATGGTGTTGCTAAAAAAGGATTCTAGTAAACCTAGTTTACAATATAAAAAAGCCCTTTCGTTCATTCGAGAGGGCTTTTTTATTGCTTTAAGTATTAGAAGAAATTTTTACCTACTTAGGGAAGACCCCAACATGTATTTTTTCAAGAGTTGCATAGCAATGTTGCATTGACTGCACTTCTTTAATAATGAGTATAAAGCTTCTACCCACTTGTTTGAAATGCGCTTTATTCATATTCTTTTGTGCATAATCTAATAACTGCTTAAAAGTTTCACTTTCAAAATAGGGAGAGTCGGGTCTATTGATAAAAAAGCATCTTAAAGTTTGATCTTTTAAAGTCATTTTTTCAAAACCTAAAGAAATCGCAATACGTCTACATCGAATAGTCATAAATAAATCATTCACCGCATTAGGGAGAGGACCAAATCGATCCACTAATTCTGTTTGCATCAAGGCTAGTTCTTCATCACTTTCAGATTGATCCATTCTTGTATATAAGGATAAACGCTCTCCAATATTTTCAACATAACTATCAGGTATCATAATTTCTAAATCAGTATCAATGGTACAGTCTTGTACAAAATCATCTTGCTTACTAATTTCTTCTTCAAATAATTCTTTAAAGTCAGATCGTTTTAATTCTCGCACGGCTTCTGCTAAAATTTTCTGATACATTTCAAAACCAATTTCAGCCATAAATCCACTCTGTTCTCCCCCTAATAAATTACCAGCTCCACGAATATCTAAATCACGCATTGCTATCTGAAAACCGCTACCTAGTTCGCTAAATTGCTCTAGCGTTTGTAATCTTTTTCTAGAATCATCAGGCAGAGTACTTATTGGAGGTGCCAATAAATAACAAAATGCTTTTTTATTGCTACGTCCCACCCTTCCCCTGAGTTGATGTAAATCACTTAATCCAAACTGATGTGCATTGTTTATAATAATAGTATTCACATTCGGAATATCAACCCCACTTTCTACAATATTAGTACAAACTAATACATCATATCTTTTTTCAATAAAGTCTAATATTTTTTCTTCTAGTTGATGCCCTTCTAGCTGCCCGTGCGCATATCCTATACTAATATCAGGACAAAGTTTTTGAATCATCTCACACATTTCTGCTAATCCTTGTACTCTATTATGAATAAAAAATACTTGGCCCCCTCTTTCAGTTTCATAATAGATAGACTCTCTAATGATATCTTCATGAAAAACTTGGACTTCTGTATGAATGGGTTGTCTATTGGCAGGTGCAGTATTTATAATACTTAAATCGCGGGCACCCATTAAACTAAAATGTAAGGTTCTTGGAATGGGGGTGGCCGTTAAGGTTAAACAATCTACATTGGTTCTTAAAGTTTTTAACTTCTCTTTATGACCCACCCCAAATTTTTGCTCTTCGTCTATGACCATTAATCCTAAATCTTTAAAATGAACTTCCTTCCCTAAAATGCCGTGGGTGCCCACCAAAATATCAATTTTACCCTCTTTTAATCTCTCAATTGTTTCTTTTTTTTGGGCAGATGATTTAAAACGGTTTAGGTAATCAATTGTGATAGGAAAATCTTTTAATCTTTCAGTAAAAGTTTTAAAATGTTGAAAAGCCAGGATGGTAGTAGGTACCAAAACTGCTACTTGCTTGCCATCAATAGCTGCCTTGAAAGCCGCTCTCACTGCTACTTCTGTCTTACCAAAGCCCACATCGCCACAAATAAGTCTGTCCATTGGTGCAGGCGCTTCCATATCTTTTTTTACATCTGCAATAGCCTTGGCTTGGTCTAGTGTTTCTTCATAAATAAAGGAAGCTTCTAATTCATGCACCATATAATTATCCAAAGAAAAAGCAAAACCTACTTGTGCTTTTCTTTGTGCATATAATTTTATTAAATCAAAAGCAATCAATTTTACTTTCGCCTTAGTTTTATCTTTTAATTTCACCCAAGCATCTGATCCTAATTTATTCACCTTCGGTGGGGTACCTTCCTTACCTGTGTATTTAGATATCTTGTGTAAAGAGTTAATATTTACATAAAGTATATCACTATCCTTATAAATAATTCTGACTGCTTCTTGCACCTGTCCATTTACATCTATCTTTTGTAGTCCACTGTATACGCCCACTCCATGATCAATATGCGTTACATAATCTCCAGGTTGCAAGTCGCGTAAGGTTCTTAAAGTAATAGCCTTGCTTTTACTGTATGCTTGCTTGACCTTGTATTTATGATAGCGTTGAAAAATTTGATGATCGGTATAGCAAACTAATTTATGATCGTGGTCTATAAAACCCTCATGAATATTTTTTACAATGGGGGTAAATTTAATTTCTGTTTTAAGATCGGTAAAAATTGCATGTAACCTTTCTAATTGCTTAGCTTGTTCTGCAAATAAAAATAAATGATACCCTTTTTTTTCAAGGTCTTGTAAGTTGGTAATTAAATATTGAAACTGTCTATTAAAACTAGGTTGGGCCTGTGTATTGAATACAATTTTATCTTGCGTTAACTGTGCTTGAAAACCCCACTCCAATATATTTTTAGACCTAAGCTGTAATGTAGTGGCAGCAACGGTTTCGAAGTCTTCTATATGACTATCTTTTTTATGAGGGTCATTTTCATCAACGCTATTACCCTTTGCATGATGTTCAATAAAATCACTTAAGGCTTCATATTGTTCAATTCCTTTTTGTGCAATCACATTCCAATCTTTTAACCAAATAAAAGTATCTTTTGATAAGAATTCTAATAAAGGAATTTTAATTTTATCCTCAAACTGAGAGGTCACATTGGGAATAATATTTACTTGCAATAATTTACGTTCACTTAATTGTGTGGCCGGGTCAAAGACTCTAATACTATCCACTTCTTCACCAAATAATTCTACGCGATAAGGTTTTTCGTTGCCAAAAGAATAAATATCAAATATACCACCACGTAGCGCAAACTGTCCTGGCTCATACACAAAATCGGTTCGCTCAAAACCAAAGTCTACTAATTGCTGCATGAGCGCATTTAAATCTAAACTATCATTCGTTTTTATTTGAATAATGTTTTGCTGCAAAGTATTACGCATTATAACCTTTTCAAATAAGGCCTCTGGGTAAGTAACTAAAATTTTTTTATTCCCTCCCATCGAAATTTTTGTCAAAGCTTCTGTTCGAAGCATAACATGGGATGGATTTAATAAACTAAAATTATGAGGAGTTTTATAAGAAGATGGGAAATAAAATAAATCCATTGCCTCTGTGACACTTTCAATAGAATTATAAAAATAAGCTGCTTCTTCTGCATCATTTAAAACTACTAAATGATTTAGTTGATTAGTTTTCTCATTTGTAAAAATGGTTTGTAAAACAAAGGCTGCAGAGGATCCTTGTAAGTTTTGTAAAAAGATCTGAAAGGGCTTCTGCTGCTGCTGGGACATAGCTATGCTGTCCACCAGCTTATTTAGGAGGGGGGAATTTAGAAAAGGCCCAAACAGAGATTGCTCATTCATGATCGCCCTGCAAATATACATGCAGTTTTACTAATTGCCTCAAGGTTTTGAAGAGTTTTAGCCCCTAAACTTAAACAGGATATTTAACTAGTTTAAAGCTGCCTTTCAAATTTATAACTCAAGTCAAAGTATCAACTTTTTTCTACATTATTTATCTTTTAATTATTGCCACTTATAAGAAAATTATGCAGATTTCATTGTAATTTTATGGCCATTAAACCCTTAATACTCCTACCCTTTCGCATGAAGCATTTTTTATTACTATATTGTTATTTGTTTTTGATAAGCTTAGCGAGTCATGCACAAAATGAAACACAAAGAGCTATTTTATTAAACAGCGCTAAATACTTTGAAATAAAATCAAGAGCTAATTACACAGAAGCAATAATTAAGGCGAAAGAAAATGGATGGCCTATACGATATAAAAGTAAAAATAATGCATCAGTCAATTTAATTGGCGTAGATGCATTTGGTCAACCAAAATATTTAACTACTTTTTCAGATCCTATTCAAGGCATTACTATTAATGCTAATAAAGTTTGGCCAGGTGGTGGCTTAGGATTTAATTTATCTGGCGCAAGTGATATCATGACCAATAAATTAAATATCTGGGATGAAGGTGTACCCCGTCCTACCCATGTAGAGTTTGGCGGAAAAATAATAGAAAAAGATAATGCCACTAAAACGGTTGATCATAGCACACATGTAGCAGGCATAATGTTTAGCAAAGGGGTAAATGCGCTTGCAAAAGGAATGGCCTATGGTATCAAAGGTGCTTCTTCTTATGATTGGTTTGATGACGAATCTGAAATGGCTGCAGCTGCTGCTAATGGTTTATTAGTATCTAATCATTCCTATGGTAACATTGCAGGATGGGATTATAACGACGATTCTACAAGATGGGAATATAATGGAAAATGGAATGAAAAAGAAGATTATAAATTCGGCTATTATGATGATGGAGCACAAGCCATGGATTCCATTGCATATAATGCGCCCAATTATCTAATAGTAAAGTCGGCAGGAAATTCACATGCAAGTACTGGACCTAAAGTGGGAGACAATTATTGGAGACGTGATGAAAAAGGGAAATGGTATGATGCAGGCAAAAGACCCGATAGTTTAAGTAGTAATAATGCTTTCGAAACCTTACCTATGGATGTGAATGCGAAAAATATTTTAACGGTAGGTGCAGTTCAAGGTATTGCTGCTGGCTATGCTAAAAAAGAAGATGCTGTAATGACTTCATTCAGTAGTTGGGGCCCCACTGACGATGGTCGAATTAAACCAGATATTGTAACCGATGGTCAATCAGTCTATTCTGCTATTGCTACTACTGACTCCACTTATGGATATTCAAGTGGTACTTCTATGGCCTCTCCTGGTGCAGCAGGTTCTTTGTTTTTATTACAAGAATTAAGTCAGCAAATTATTCCTAATAAATTTATGCGTTCAGCTACCATTAAAGGTTTGGCCATCCATAGTGCCAATGAGGCTGGTTTATTTCCTGGTCCTGATTATAAATTTGGATGGGGCTTATTAAACATTGGAGAAGCAGCTACCGTATTAAGTAATGCACTTACAAATGGCAATAATAGCAAAAGCGTAGATTTAGTATATGAAAATACTTTAGAAAATAAAGGTTCATATTCAGTAAGCGTAATTGCATCTGGTATTAAACCTTTAAAAGCCACTCTTTCATGGACCGATATCAAAGGCAATGTTGAAACAAGTTTAAACGATACAACACACCGATTGATAAATGATTTAGATTTAAAAATTACCAAAGATGCAGTTACCTATTTTCCTTGGAAATTAAATCCAAAAGCTCCAGAAGATCCAGCAACTAGAGAGATAAATTCAGTAGATAATGTTGAAAAAGTTGAAATTGATTCTACTTTAGTAGGTACTAGTTACACTATTACCGTAAATCATAAAAATAACTTAGTAAGGGGGCAACAGGCTTACTCATTAATCGTAAGTGGCGCAGGCGGAACTGCATACTGCACTTCTACTGCTAATTCTGCTGCTGGTACTAGAATGGATAGTGTTACACTTGGAAATATTGTGTTTGCCAATTCAGGCACTAAACAATATATTGACAACAGTAATATTATAATCAATGCGGAATCCAATGGCACAATGCCTATTAGCATTAAATTAGGCAGTACCGACGCTTCAGACAATACCCGTTTTCTAAAAGTTTTTGTTGATTATAATAACAATGGCGTTTTTGATGACACCGAAACAGTTTTATCAAGTGGTGCTTTAAAAAATGGAACATATACAGGCCTAATTAGTTTTCCTGAAAGCTTAGTAATAGGAAGAATTACTAAGCTTAGAATTGTTGTTACAGAAACAGATGCTAGTGCCAATGTAAAAGCTTGTGGCAGTTATGCAATCGGTGAAACACAGGACTATACTTTAAAAGTTATAAACGCATCCAATGATTTACAGGTTGCTGAAATTGTTAATCCAGTTGCTGGAATAGCTAAAAGAGATAATCAATACATTACTGCAAAAATTGTTAACCTTGGATCTACTGCACAAACTAATTTACCACTTAGTTTAGTCGTAAAAAAAGGAAACAGCACAGTCTTATCAATTAATGAAATTTTTACAGGTAGGTTAAATGGCCAAGAAAGTATGAATTATACTTTTCAAAAACCAATTAATATAGAAGCCAATCAAACTTATACATTTACCGCCTCAGTTAATTTAGTTAACGATCAACAAAAAGCAAACAATAGTATAAGTGCTACAATTGTCAGTGCTTCTGCTTTAACAGCACCTATTGCTACTGCAACTAATTGCAATGGTACATTAAACTTAAATGTAAGCTCCCCAATTAATAACGCTAATTATGTTTGGTTTGACTCTGCCAACTTGCAAATTCCTATTGCAGTGGGGGCTAATCCATCTGCTATCGGAAGTACAAAGAGTAAATTTTATGTTACGCAAGGATATCAAACTACAGTTGGCCCTTTAACAAATACCACTTTAGGAAGTGGTGGCGGTTATAATAATTTCGCAGGTAACTTTGTTAAGATAAATGCCACTGGACCACTTACAATTGAGACTGCAAAATTATATACAGGTTACCCAGGAAAAATTGATTTCATTTTAGCTAGTTTTGGTTCTTTTTCTGCTGATGGAACCTCCTATACTTACTATCCACTGCAAACTATTTCATTAAATGTTCCTGCAAGTAGCCCGTCTCCCATAGCAGCTAGTAGTTCTGCAGGCACTCCTTTTGTAGAAGGAGATACGGGAAGAATTTATGCGCTTAATTTAAAAATTGCTCAAGCAGGTGATTATATAATTATTATAAAATGTGATAGTGCTACAATTTTCAGAAATAACGGCTTAAAGGATCCTACCTACCCTATTGGCCCATCTAAAATATTTAGTTATACAGGAAATAGTGTACAAACAGCTTCGGGTAATTATCAAAATTATTTTTATTTTTTCTATAATACTCAAATTAATACAGGTGAGGGTATGAGTCCTGCATCAGAAGTATCTGTAAAAAATTATGAAAAGCCAAATTTCATTTTTTCAGATACAACTTTAAAAGCCTCTAGCGCCACTAGCTATCAGTGGTATTTAAACGATGAAACTATTGTGGGGGCAACTAATCAAAATTACAGACCTTTAGTGAATGGTATGTATAAAGTAAGTGCTAAATTTGGAACATGCACCTCTGTTTCAGACAGTAGATTAATTATGGTAACTGCAATTGAGGAAGCGCCAGTTAAAGAAATTAATTTAAGAATAAGCTCAGATGATAATATTGAAAATATGATTAAAGGAGGCAGCTTTTATGTAAATTTTAGCAATATTCAAACAGAGGGTATTACCTTAGATATTATTAACTCAACAGGAAGCAACGTATTTCACAAAGAAAATTTAATAAATCAAAGTAGTCCACAACATATCACTATAAATAACTTAACAACAGGCGTCTACTTTGTTAAAATTTATGCCAATAAAAAGGTATATGTTCAACGAGTATTCATTACTAATAATTAAATATTAAAATCATGGCACTAGAATGGATGGAAGCGGTTCTTACAAAGATTGAGAATGAAACCCCCAACACAAAAAGATTTTATTTTGAAATTCCTAGCTTGGAAAAATTCGATTTTATACCAGGTCAGTTTGTAACATTAGACCTGCCTATACATGAGCAGAAAAATAAAAGATGGAGAAGCTATTCCATTGCCTCAGAACCAAATGGCACCAATACTTTTGAACTAGTCATTGTATTACTTGAAAGTGGTTTAGGTACAACATATTTATTTAATGAAGCAAAAGTGGGTACAAAAATAACTTTAAGAGGGCCACAGGGCGTATTCGTACTTCCAAAAAACTTTGAAAACGATGTGTATTTTATTTGTACAGGAACTGGTATCGCACCCTTTAGATCAATGATTCGATATATACATGAGCATAAGATTGCACATAATAATATACACCTAATATTTGGCTGTCGTAAATTTGAAGATGGTTTATATATAGATGAATTAAAGGAATTAGAAAAGAAAGAACCAGGCTTTCATTTTCACCCATGCTATTCAAGAGAAACCGAAGTACCCGCTGGCGCGCACAAAGGATATGTTCATCCTGTATATCAAGAATTATTAAAAGAAAACAAAGAAACAGCACATGTGTGGTTATGCGGTTGGAAAGCTATGATTGATGATGCACGTAAAAATATGGCCGACTTAGGACTTGATAAAAAGCAAGTACATTTTGAATCTTTCGGCTAAGCAATATGCGATAATACTAATTCTTTGATTTTATTCAAAGCAATACGTTCTTGAAGCATACTATCGCGGTAGCGTATGGTAGCCGTACCATCTTCTTTTGTTTGATGATCAATGGTGACGCAAAATGGTGTTCCTATAGCATCTTGACGACGATATCTTTTTCCAATCGCATCTTTTTCTTCATAAAAACAATAAAAAGATTTTTTACAATCGTCCATTAATTCTTTAGCAAGTTCTGGTAGGCCATCTTTTTTTGTCAAAGGAAGAATGGCTAATTTATTAGGTGCTAATTTGGCTGGCAAATGAAGTACGACTCTTGAATCAGTGGTTCCATCTTCTTTATTAATTGTTTCTTCCTCATAAGAATTAGTTAATATCAATAAGAACATTCTATCTAAACCAATAGATGTTTCAATTACATATGGAACATAGTGTTGATTAATCTCTGTATCAAAATACTGCATCTTCTTTTTACTAAACTCCTGATGACGGGATAAATCAAAATCGGTACGAGAATGTATACCCTCTACCTCTTTGAATCCAAATGGGAATTCATATTCAATATCCAATGCTGCATCGGCATAGTGAGCTAACTTAACATGGTCGTGAAAGCGATACTTTTCTGGTGCAATGCCTAAACTTAAATGCCAATTCATACGCTCGTTTTTCCAATGCTCGTACCACTGTTTTTGTGTACCTGGCTTAATAAAGAATTGCATTTCCATTTGCTCAAACTCACGCATCCTAAATATAAACTGACGTGCTACAATTTCATTTCTAAAAGCTTTACCAGTTTGTGCTATACCGAAAGGAATTTTCATCCTTGCTGTTTTTTGCACATTTAAAAAATTCACAAAAATACCTTGCGCTGTTTCAGGTCTTAAATAAATGGTGCTAGCTTCTTCGGCTACTGCACCTATTTCTGTAGAGAACATTAAATTAAATTGTCTTATCTCTGTCCAATTACTAGTGCCGCTTACAGAACAAGTAATTTTATTTTCTTCAATTAATTTTTTTAAACCTTCAAAATCTTCTTTGGCTAATAAAACGTCCATATCTGCTAACAACTTATCTGCAGCAGCATTATTACCTTTTGCAATTAAAGCATCGGCATGCCCTTCAATTAAATGATCTACTCTATATCTTTTTTTACTTTCTTTATTATCTATTAAGGGGTCGCTAAAACTATCCACATGGCCGCTTGCTTTCCAAGTAGTTGGATGCATAAAAATAGCCGCATCAATTCCCACAATATTTTCGTGGAGTTGAGTCATGCTATTCCACCAATAGTCTCTGATATTTTTTTTCAATTGTGCACCATAGGGGCCGTAATCATAAACAGCACTTAATCCATCATATATTTCGCTACTTGGAAATACAAAACCATATTCCTTGGCATGGGATATAATTGCTTGTAATGTATTATCTGGTTGTTCCTTACTCATAGTTTGCAAATATACTGCGAGTTTATATTATGGATGTAATTTTTCGTTGTTTTGATGCCTAGAACTGTCTCTAAAGGTTTTCTTTTGAATATTTTTATCCAAAGCTGTGGTTAAATCAACACCAGTTTGGTTGGCTAAGCATATTAAAACAAATAAAATATCGGCCATTTCATCAGAGAGCAATGCCTCCTCTTCTTTATTTTTAAAGGACTGATCTCCATATTTACGTACTATAATTCTAGATAACTCTCCCACCTCTTCCATTAAAATACCCAAATTAGTGAGTTCACTAAAATATTTTACGCCTACTGTTTTTATCCAATTGTCTACTTTTATTTGTGCCTCTTGTATTGTTATTTCATTTGCCATTTGAATACTTTATTGTTTGTTTGTCAATTTTGTAATTTATTATTCTTTATTTTTTGAATCCACAATAATAGTTACAGGACCATTATTAATTAAAGACACTTTCATATCAGCACCAAAGACACCTGTTTGAATAGGTGACCCTAAATCTGCATTCAATTTTTTAATCATGGCTTCGTATAATGGTATAGAGATATCGTGTTTAGCAGCAGCAATATAAGAGGGTCTATTCCCTTTTTTGGTACTTGCATGCAAGGTAAACTGACTCACTAATAAAATATTACCGCCGATTTCCTTTACACTTAAATTCATAACACCCTCAGCGTCATCAAAAATGCGCATTTGTATAATTTTATTAGATAACCAGTTTACATCCTCCAAAGTATCGGCCGCTTCAATACCCAAAAGTACCATTAAGCCCTTTTGGATAGCCCCAACTACCTGCCCATCAATAGATACACTTGCCTCATTTACTCTTTGAATAACCACTTTCATATTATAAGCAATTTCTGCATGAAGATAAACAAAACTATTTTCACTAATTTAGCTGTAATTTCAATCCCTTGAGTAGTTTAAAAAAATTAGCCAGTCAAACCGCATGGTACGGACTTAGCTCTATAGCAGCTAGGTTTATTAGTTATTTGCTGGTACCCTACCTAACTTATAAGTTTACTGAATCGGCCTACGGAGAAATGTCCATTGTTTACTCTTTTATTCCCTTTTTAAATGTTATTGTTACTCATGGAATGGAGACCGCCTATTTTAGATTTGGGAGTAAAGAAAATGAAGAAAAAATATACCATACTAGTAGTTTCTCAATGATGATGGTAACAGCAATTGTACTCATGGTACTAATTAAATTTAGTATCCCCATTTCTGAACTTTTACAAATTACTGCGCATCCAGAATATATTACACTAATGGCTTGGGTAGTGGGCTTGGATGCACTTGCCACTATTCCTTTTTCAAGATTAAGATTAGAAGGCAAGCCGAAAAAATTTGCATTTATAAAAATTGGAGGTATTGTTTTAAATATACTAGCAACCTATTATTTTATAAGCATTTTACCTAATTACATTGCCACGCATTCTAGTAGTATTTTAGCTAGTTGGTATAAAACCGATTGGGCAGTAGGATATGTTTTACTAGCAGGTATCGTACAAAATATTTTTGTTTTACTATTATTAAAAAAAGAAATATCTGCCTTACGTTTTTCTTTTGATTTTGATTTATGGAAACAAATGATACTCTATTCACTTCCATTAATAATAGTAGGTTTTGGAGGTATGATCAATGAAACATTTGATCGTATAATGTTAGGTTGGTGGGCGCCAGGCGGTTCGCCAGATGCTAATAAAGCTATTGTAGGAATTTACAGTGCTTGTTATAAATTATCTATTTTAATTACTATTTCCGTACAAGCTTTTCGTATGGGTGCAGAACCATTTTTCTTTAAACAATTTAATGAAGAAAATGCACCCAAAACCTATGCTAGAGTAATGAAGTTTTTTGTGATTACATTATGTATTATGTTTTTAATGGTAGTTTTATATTTAGATATTTGGAAAGAATTTATTCGCAATCCCGCCATGTACATAGGACTACGTATAGTGCCCATTTTGTTAATAGCCAATATATTTTTAGGTATTTATTATAATTTAAGTATTTGGTATAAGCTTAGTAATAAAACCATGGCTGGGGCTTGGATTACCTTACTAGGCGCAGTTATTACCATTACCATTAACTTTATAGCCATTCCCTATTTTAGTTATATGGCCAGTGCATGGGCTACTTTATTTTGCTATGGCACTATGATGTATGTAAGTTATAAATGGGGTCAAAAAGTATATCCAATTCCATATGCCACAAAAAAACTAATTGCTTATTTTGTAATTACTTTATTACTATACGGTATTTATTTATTAGTAGAATGGGTTACTAAAAATAATACCATTCGAATTAGTATTGCAAGCGTTGAACTAATTGCATTTATATTATTTGTAGCAAGTATAGAAAAGAAAGAATTAAAAAACTTATTACAAAAAAAGACAGAATCAATAGCTTAAAATTAAATCAGTAAGTTCTATTACTTTGGGTCAAACCAAATTACAAAGCAAGCTACTAACTAACGAACTAAATTTTCACTAAATTAAAAATCCACTTTTATGGCCGAAGATTTAACCATTACCAAAGGAGATAAAAAAACACAGTACGAATCTCTAATTCCACAAATACAGGGTTTATTAAGTGGTGAAACAAATTTGATTGCCAACCTTGGTAATATTGCTGCTGCCTTAAAAGAACAATTTAATTGGTTATGGGTGGGCTTTTATTGGGTAATTGAGGATGAATTAATTTTAGGCCCATTTCAAGGACCTGTAGCCTGCACAAGAATTAAAAAAGGCAGAGGAGTTTGTGGGACTGCTTGGGAAAAAGCAAGTACGATTATAGTGGATGATGTAGAAAAATTCCCAGGCCATATTGCCTGTAGTAGTAGTTCAAAATCGGAAATAGTACTTCCCGTAATTAAAGAAGGGAAAATACAAGGCGTTTTGGATATTGATAGCAGTGAATTGGCACAATTTGACGAAATTGATCAACATTATTTGGAGAAGATTCTGGCCATGATTCCATAGGCTTTCCAAAAATTGAAGATTCATAATAAAAAATAAATTAAGTTTGCACCCCTTAAGCGGATGTGGCGAAATTGGCAGACGCACTAGACTTAGGATCTAGCGCCGCGAGGCATGTGGGTTCGACCCCCTCCATCCGCACCAAAACAAAAAAGCCCCTCGATATTTCGGGGGGTTTTTTATATAAATAGCTGTTTTTTAGGTGCAAAAACTTACCTTTGCCCCCCTTAAACCTTAGAATTTACTAGAAAAATAAGAATATGGCAAGTATAAAAAGAGAGAACATTGGCCTTTTAAATGACAAACTTACGGTGACCCTTACCAAAGAGGACTACTACCCTAGTTTTGAAACAAGCTTAAAAAAGCATGCTAAAACAGCTAATATCCCAGGCTTTAGAAAGGGCATGGTGCCCGCTGGCTTAATTAAAAAAATGTATGGACAGTCTGTTTTTTCTGACGAAGTACTTAAAAAAGTAGAAGCAGAATTAAATCATTATATCAGCAATGAAAAATTAGAAATTTTTGCACAACCACTTCCCATAGATACGCAATTACTTCCTTTAGATGTAAATGCCCCCGCTACATACGATTTTGCTTTTGAAGTAGGATTAAAGCCTGCTTTTACATTAAATGTAAAGGGCATTAAAGTAAAACGTTACAAAGTAAAAGTAACCGATGAAATGATTCAAAACGAAGTGGAAAGAATTCAAACACGTAATGGTAAAATGACCGACCCTGAAATGGTGGAGTCTGATGATAACGTGATTAATATCACTTTTACTGAAACAGATAAAGAGGGAACTGAAATTGAAGGAGGTATTACAAAAGACAACTCTTTATTAATAAAATATTTTGCCGAGAAAGCAAGAAAACAATTCATGGGCAAGAAAAAGGATGACACCGTAGTAATCCAATTGAAGAAAGCCTTTGAGGATAAAGAATTAGACATCATTGTAGGTGATTTAGGAATCTCTAAAACCGATACAGATAAATACTTTAAAATATTAATCACCAAAGTAGGTTTAGTAGAAAAAGCGGCATTAGATGAAACATTATTCTTAGCCACTTATCCTAATGATGCCATCAAAACAGAAGAAGAATTTAGAGCGGCTATCAAAAAAGATATTGAAGGTTATTATGAGCAACAAGCTAAAAATCAAATTCATGATCAAATCTATCATCATTTAATTGATCATACTAAAATGGAATTTCCAGTGGCTTTCCTAAAACGTTGGTTACAAAAAGGTGGAGAGAAGCAAAGAACAGAAGAAGAAACAGAAAAAGAATATCCAGTATTCCAAGACCAATTAAAATGGACTTTAATTAATAGTCAATTAACCCTAGATCATAAAATTGAAGTAGTTGCAGAGGACTTAAAGAACTTCGCCAAGCAACAATTGATGAGTTATATGGGGCCACAAATGGGCGCCTTAGGCGATAATGACAAATGGTTAGAAGACTACGCAGTGAGAATGATGCAGGATAGAAAATTTGTTGAAGACAGTTATCAGAGAATAAGTACTGAGAAATTATTTACTGCCATCGAGTCTGAAGTAGAAGCCAAAGATGAAGTGATAGAAGCAGAGAAATTTGCGGATATGCTGAATAATCACAAGCACTAGTCTATTCCAAAAACTCTATCTTATTGGTTGTCAATATAATTTGGAACAAATAGAGGCATCCAAAACTAAAGTTTGGCACCCTTTTTGCACTTCCTTTGACTACAAGGATTTACCTTTACTTACAGAAAAAAGCAATTATGAATTTAGGACAAGAATTTGAGCAATATGCTATCAAGCATAAGGGTATCAGTAGCAATACTTTACACCAGTACAAAAAAAGTGTAACCAACCTAACTCCTTATATTATTGAGGAGCGACCTATGAATGTAGCCAGTATGGATGTATTCAGTAGATTAATGATGGACCGTATTATATTTTTAGGCGAGGGTATTAACGACTATGTAGCCAATATTGTAACAGCTCAATTACTATTTTTAGAAAGTACCGATCGTACAAAGGATATTCAAATGTATATCAATAGCCCAGGCGGAAGTGTTTATGCAGGCCTAGGTATTTATGATACCATGCAATTTATTAGCCCCGATGTAGCTACTATTTGTACAGGTATGGCAGCAAGTATGGGTGCCATTTTATTATGTGCTGGGGTTGAAGGCAAGAGAACAGCTTTGAAACATAGTAGAATTATGTTACACCAACCTAGCGGTGCTATAGGTGGACAAGCTTCTGATATTGAAATTACGGCTAGAGAAATTAAAAAATTAAAAAATGAATTGTATGAAGTAATCGCACATCATACCCATAAAGAAATTGATACAGTAGCCAAGGATTGTGATCGTGATTTTTGGATGACAGCCTCTGAGGGAAAAGAATATGGATTGGTGGATGAAGTATTATTGACCAACCCAAGAAAATTAAAAAAATAATAAAACTGTTCAAATACATTTTATGATAGTCAACAAGAGATATTTAATGGAGGAAGAAGAGCCTAAAGAAGATAAAAAAGAAGAGGCGGCACCTAGTTTTTTAAATAAAAAAATGGAGCATCTTTTTTTTGAGAAAAGAGCCATTTACTTATGGGGCCCTGTAGACGATAAGTCTGCCAAGGATATAGTGAATAAACTTATTTTATTAGAAGCAGATAAGCCAGGTGCTGACATTAAATTTTATATCAATAGTCCAGGGGGCGTGGTAACTAGTGGTATGGTTATGTACGACACTATTAAATTAATCAAAAGCCCTGTGCATACTATTTGTATGGGTCTTGCTGCTAGTATGGGTTCAATTTTATTGAGTGCTGGTGAAAAAGGAAAGCGAACTATATTTCCACATGGTGAAGTCATGATACATCAACCAAGTATTGGTGGATATTTCCAAGCCAATAGTACCGATATTGAAATTCACGCAGAACAAATTCGCAAGACAAAAGAATTAGGAGCTAAAATATTAGCAGAAAATTGTGGTAAAACGGTAACTCAAATTATGAGCGACTTTGATAGAGATTATTGGATGGATGCTAAAGAGGCAATGGCCTATGGTATAGTAGATAAAATCGCCAAACAACTCTAAAATATGAAAATGGCAAAATCTCCCGCTATACATTGTTCATTTTGTGGCCGTAACCGCGATGAGGTAAAAATTCTGATTGCTGGTCAAGACGGACATATTTGTGAAAACTGTATAGAGCATGCACATGAAATTATTGTTAAAGAGTTTCACCAAAAAAAAGCAGACGGCAAGGCAGGTACCCTAAAAGTACAAAAACCCATGGCCATCAAAGCCTTTATGGACCAGTATATCATTGGCCAAGATGAAGCAAAGAAAATATTATGTGTTGCTGTATATAATCACTTTAAGCGAATCAATTTACCTACTTCCAAAAATGAAGTAGAAATTGAAAAAAGCAATGTGATAATGATAGGCGAAACGGGTACAGGTAAAACCTTATTAGCTAAAACTATTGCTAAATTATTAAATGTTCCATTTGCTATTGTAGATGCCACTGTATTTACAGAAGCTGGTTATGTTGGGGAAGATGTAGAAAGCATGCTTACACGCTTATTACAAAATTGTGATTATGATGTAGAAGCTGCAGAAAGAGGTATTGTTTACATAGATGAAATTGATAAAATTGCCCGCAAAGGAGACAACGCTTCTATAACAAGAGATGTAAGCGGAGAAGGAGTTCAACAAGGTTTATTAAAAATGTTGGAAGGTACCGATGTATTAGTACCACCTCAAGGGGGACGTAAACACCCTGAACAAAAAATGATCAAGGTAGATACAAAAAATATATTATTTATTTGTGGAGGTGCATTTGATGGCATTGATAAAATTATTGCTAGAAGAATTAATACTAATGCCATTGGATTTAGTGTTAATAAAGAAGAACAAGAATTACAAAGAAAAAATTTACTACGTTTTGTAAACGCACAGGACATAAAATCCTTTGGGTTAATTCCAGAGCTTTTAGGAAGACTACCAATTATTACACATTTAGAGCCTTTGGATGCAGCTACATTAAGAAACATCTTAACAGAACCTAAAAATGCTTTAATAAAACAATACACTCAGCTTTTTGCTATTGAAAAAATAAAATTAACCATTGATAATGAAGTGTATGATTTTATTGTGGAAAAAGCCATGGAATATAAATTAGGCGCAAGAGGTTTAAGAAGTATTTGCGAAAGCTTATTTACGCAAGCTATGTTTGAAATGCCAGGAACAACTGCTACTGAATTTAATGTAACAATAGAGTATGCAAAAAAGATGTTTAACAAAAGTAAGTTAAGCACTTTAAAAGTGGCTTAACTTTAAAAATAGCTTATTTCAAAGATTTTAAATTTTAATATTACTCATAAAAAATAATTACCATGCAAGAACTAATTGATCGTT
>RFVO01000141.1 GCA_009928005.1 Chitinophagia bacterium
AATTGTATATACTGTACTAGATTAATCATATGCCAATTGGAAGATCTCAAATCCCACAACAAATAGAAGGTAAACTTCGTGGAGCAAAACCATCTAGAGCTATGCTTAAATATAAAAAGAGAAAGAAAAAATAATGACTAAATTATGTTCTAGAGGAAAATCAGCAGCAAAAAGAAAATTTGCAGTTTATCCTAGTGCCTACGCAAATGCTTATGCTTCAAAAATCTGTGCAGGTAAAATAAAAGACCCGTCAGGCGTGAAAAGAAAAGATTGGAAACCAAAAGGTGCATATAATGGTAAATTTATAGAAGTAGAAATGAATGATAAACGTTATTCTAATTCTTCTTTAAAAAATTATTACAACGATTTATTAAAATAATGCCTGATGATAAAGATAAAGAAGAATCAGTTATAGAACTTGCTAAAAGAGTTGGTTCAAAAGAAGCTGCAAGAATTATTACTGAACAAAAAGCAAAATTAAAACAAGAAAAAGGTTTTGAAAAAACAGGACAGTACTATTTTGATCTCGGTTTACAACAAGGTGGACTTGCAAAATGGTTTAATGAGAATTGGGTAGATATTTCTGCACCAAAAAAAGGAGGAGGGTATAAAGAATGTGGAAGAAAATCAGCGAATGGGTCAAAAAGAGGTTACCCAAAATGTGTTCCTGCCGCAAAAGCAGCAAGAATGACTGAAAGTCAGAAAAGATCAGCAATAATTAGAAAGCGAGCAGCTGGTAATGTAGGTCCAAAGCCTACAAATGTTAAAACAATAGTGAAAAAACCTAAAAAAATGCAAAAGGGTGGTATATATAATATGACAAAAATGAGGTATATTTAGCATATGATGAAAAAATCTAAAAAATACAAAGATATGTCCATGAAACATGAAGGTATGGAATCAAAAGCTATGGAAGCTAGAGAAACTATGCTTGAAAAAAGAGGATATGAAGAAACAAAAAGTGGTAAAATGCGACCTATAAAAGCAAAAGAAGGTGTAATGGCAAAACTATCACCAAAAGCAGACTTAAATAAAGATGGAATGTTATCTTCTTATGAAAAAAAAAGAGGAATGGCTATTCAAGAAGCTATGGGTGAACCTATAAAAGCAAAAAAAGGTAAAATGATAGTTAAAGGTCAAAAAGCAATACAAGTTAACAAACAATACTTCGGAGAGTACTAAAATGGGAATGAAAGAATACCAAAAATCTAAAATTACTCCTAAATTTGCAACTAAAGAGCAAATGAAAATCATGGCCAAAGGTCAGGAGAACGTTAAAACTAGTCAGTTAAAAAGTCCTAAAAAGAAGTAGGTTATGACATATGGCTACTTCAGGAACTACATCATTTGATTTAGATATAGACGATATTATTGAAGAAGCTTATGAACGTTGTGGTGTAAGAACTAACAGCGGGTATAATATAAAGTCAGCAAGACGAAGTTTAAACATTTTATTTTCTGAATGGGGAAATAGAGGTGTTCATCTTTGGAAAGTTGTTCTTAAAGAACAATTACTTACTGCTGGAACAGCAACTTATGCAACTCCTGCTGATTGTAGTGATGTATTAGAAGCTTATGTTTCTACAGCATTAACAATTACTGAAACAACAAACGATATTTCATTAGATAAAATAGATAGATCTGCTTATGCAGCTCTTCCAAATAAAGGACAAACAGGACAACCTTCACAATACTATGTAAATCGTCAAATTAATCCTACTATCAGTTTATATTTAACACCTGATTGTGCTCAATATATTTATTTAAAATATTACTACATTAGTAGAATTCAAGATGCTGGAGATTATAATGATCAAGCAAATGTTCCTTACAGATTTTTACCATGTATGATATCTGGACTTGCTTATTATCTAGGACAAAAAGTTGCTCCAGATAGAGTGCAAGGATTAAAATTAATTTATGAGGATGAATTACAAAGAGCTTTAGAAGAAGATTCTCAAAGAACAAGTTCTTATATTTCACCTTATTCTTACTTTGGGGATGGTATATAATGGCTTTTTCAAGAGGTAAAAGATCACTAGCTATTTCTGATAGATCAGGAATGCAGTTTCCATACGTAGAAATGAAAAGAGAATGGAATGGCTCTTGGGTACATTTTTCTGAATATGAACCAAAGCAACCTCAATTAGATCCAAGGCATCATAAAGCAGATCCACAAGGATTGAAGAATGCTAGATCAGATACTGTTCCAGGAGGAGGATGTTTAGTAGAATTAGATTTATATTATTGGCCAGGACAATACACATCTATTGGGATGGAGCCAGGTATAAGTGGAGATGTTATCAATTCTAGAAGACAAGCTTATTCTAACGTTGGTGATGTAACTATAAACATAACATGACATACACAGAACTAGTACAAAAAATTAGAGATTATACAGAAGTAGGATCTGAAGTTTTAACTTCTACTATTGTTAATGGATTTATTAGAGACTCTGAATTTAGAATATTTAGAGAAACGGATGCAGACTATTCTAGAGAATATGCTACTTCTACATTTACAGCAAATAATAAATATTTAGTTTTACCTAATTCATCAGGATCTTCAGGAAGTAATACTTCTAGAAGAGCTTTAATAGTAAGATCTGTAGTTGCAACAAATAGTTCATCTATTCAAGTTGCTTTGGAACCTAGAGATGATACATTTATTACAGAATATAATTCTTCAGGCACTACAGGCTTTCCTAAATATTATGCAACATTTAGAGAAGATGCTATTGAAGTAGCTCCTACTCCAGATGCAGCTTATGCAGTAACTTTAGATTATGTTTACACACCAGATGGTTTAAGTGCTACAAATACAACAACTTATGTAAGTGTAAATGCTCCAGAACTATTATTATATGCATGTTTAGTAGAAGCTTTTGCATATTTAAAAGGTCCGATGGATATGTACAAACTGTATCAGGACAAGTATAATACAGCATTACAAGGATTTGCGTTAGAACAAACAGGTAGAAGACGCAGAGACGAATTTCAGGATGGAGTGTTACGTATCAAAATTAACTCACCATCCCCATAACAACTATAAGGAGTACAACATATGGCAATAACACAAGCAGTGTGCAACACTTTTAAATCAGAGATTTTAGGTGCTGTGCATGATTTTGATTCAGGTTCGGGACAAGTT
>RFVO01000142.1 GCA_009928005.1 Chitinophagia bacterium
TTCTATCTTGTTGGTTTTATTTACGGCTACATTATTTGCATGTAATTCAAATAATGATACTGATGCTAATAATGAAACTGCCATAGCCGCTCCTACTGCTTTGTCCTATGAAGTTATTAAGGTATACTCTCATGATACAAGTTCTTATACTCAAGGTTTAGAATGGAATAGTAATAAATTAATAGAAGGAACTGGACTAGAAGGAAAAAGTATTTTACAAGTATTGGATTCCAATATGAAACTAGTAGGTACTAGAGTAAAATTAGATAAAGAATATTTTGGCGAAGGTACTACCGTTTTTCAAGATAAAATTTATCAACTTACTTGGAAAAACCATAAGGTTTTTGTCTATGACGTAAAAACATTAAAAAAAATAAATGAGTTGTATTGGCCTTATGAAGGTTGGGGCCTAACACACAACGATACTAGCTTAATTGTTTCCACCGGAGAAAGTAATATCTATTTTGTAGACCCAATTCATTTTTCTATCCAGAAAACCTTGGGTGTATTCAATCAATATGGTTATTTAAGTAATATCAATGAACTTGAATATGCAAACGGCCAATTATACGCAAATGTATATGGAAGAAATGAAGTGATTGTTATTGATCCAATATCAGGACAGGTTAAAAACATTATTGATTTTAGTAATTTACTTTCTCAAGCGAAGGTTAAATATGATCCTTTAAGCATTGATGCAGGCAATGTTTTGAATGGCATAGCTTATAATGCAGGCAAAAAAACTTTTTTTATAACTGGTAAGTGTTGGCCTGTTTTAGTAGAAATTCGTTTACGATAATTTTAGTCTATTTTTTTTATTTCATAGATCATTGAACTGCCCTTATCTAAATTGCGTAATGCTTTTAAATTAGAAATACATCCAACAAAAAAAGCGCGTATCATTCCAATTATTCCCGATTTTTTATATTTTTCACTCAGAAGACTTACATAAAAACTATCAAACCACATGGGAAGTTTTTGTACGATACTCATTTTATGTTTTTTTGCTAAATGGTACATAGAGAGTGGCGAAAAATGATATAAATGTCTTGGTACATCATAGGCAGCCCAATATTTCTTATAAAACCCTGCATCATAACTAGTATAATTTGGAACAGCTATAATTAATCTTCCATTAGATTTTAATAAACTATGGAAGGTTCTCATATATAAATTTAAATCATGAACATGTTCTAAAACATGCCATAATGTGATAACTTCAAACTTTGAAGGTTCTAATTGAAAGAGTTCTTCTATAGGTAGTAAGTTTATATCATAATTTTCTAGAGCTTTTTGACGACTAGCCACATCTGGTTCTAATGCAGTCACTTTCCACCCTTTTTTTAACATGGAATGAGCAAATGCACCAGTACCAGCCCCTATTTCTAATAGATGGCCCTTATGGCCAGTAAATAGAGATTGTACCCAGTTGGTCTTTTGTGTGAGTGTATGATTTCTAACTTTATGATAAATTTGATTCACAAAGCCTTCTTTCGTGTCGGTATGTGATATATATGAAGGGAAATTATAATAAGGTGCAATGTCTTGCTTACTTGGAGCTGGGTCGGTATATTCTAAGTTACAATTGGCACATTGGATAATTTGGAAATCTTCACCAGTAAGAGAATAATCTTTGGTATGAAGTAAATTAGATATGTCATCTTTATTACAAATGGGACAAGGTGAAAATTTTTTATTATTTTCAAGCATATCTAAAGATATTTAAATATAATTGCAGTAATAGCTAAGATGGATAATATTAATGCTATCCAAGGCCATTGAATAGATTTTTGTTTATATACCTCCTCTTTTGAAAGAATGGGACTAATGGTAATATCTTTATAATATTGATTTGAAGTAAAGTTATTTTTCCAAAAATATTCATCTCCTTTTTTTTCAATACTTCCTAGATTACCAATAGTTATAGTAGCTTCTTGTTTTTCAAAACTTTTTTGTAAAAACTGTTCATATTGAATATTTGCTTGTTCAGGAGAAACAGATAAAGCTTCAGCTATATAACTGAAAAATTGATTGCTAGGTTTCTTTTTAACCGTTGTAAATAAAATACTCAATTCAGGTGCATGTAATATTTCCCCTATCCAACTTGCTGGCTTTTTAGTCAAGTGAATAGTGCCAATATTAGTAAAAACTAATTCATTTTTTTGTATAAAATATTGTTCAAGTATTTTTTCCATAGTTATTTATGAAACGAATATACGATACCAGCAATTAATTGTACTCCCAATGAAGGATATTCTGCCCAACGTTGGTATTTTTTATCTAATAAGTTCTCCCCTTTAGCCCAGGCTTTCAAATGTTTAGTTAACTTATAATTAAAAGAAGCGTTTAAAACAAGCGCTTTATTTAAGTCATAAACTTTACCAGCTTCATTTTCAAAGGAAGCACCAGACCAATATTGCATACCCCCATCAATTGACCATTTTTTATTTGGATACCAACTAAGTTCTCCATTTAAATTCAAAGGTAAAATACCCCAAGCGTTGGTATTTTCTTTAATAGAGTTAAATTGTATATACTTTGCATTCGTTTTTACAAATAATTGATCGCTTAATTGATAACGTAAAGCAGCAACAAATTCTAAAGTAATGGCTCTGTATTCAAAAATAGGCTGAAATTGTAAGCCAAAAAATTGTGATTTATTTACATTGTTGATTCTATTAAAAAAAGGAATATTACGATAGTCATTTAAAGACAAGCCAAAATTATATTGTAAGTTTTTAGACGCGTTAATAAAAAGGGTAAATTCCTTTTTTTCTTGGGTGGTTATTTTTAGTGTGGTTGGTACAGCTATCCAAGGATTCATTAAAGATAAGCTTGCATAATTATTATTTGTTAAAATGGTTTGCCAATTAGCAACTAATAAATAGTTTGTATCAATTAATTTTTTAACATATTGTATAACTGGATATAAAGAAAATTCCTTAGTAGTAAAGCTAGGATTAACGCCTACTTTAATACTAGAATTCCATTTATTTAATTCTATTGAAGGTTGTATAATGAATATAGAATTGCTTTGATTTGTATAGTTACTATAAGTAT
>RFVO01000143.1 GCA_009928005.1 Chitinophagia bacterium
CTATAATTGCAGTAAGCATATCCTTATAAGAGAATCTTGTTCCAACTTGTGTAAGATTTGGACCAGACACACCACCTTCCCCTCCCATTGCATGACATGCAGAACAAAGTACAGTAGAGAACATGGCCTTTCCATTTTCAAAATCTCTATTTGTTAATCCGTCTTTTACATAAGCTAAAGCAGTATCAACTTCCCAATTTCTTCCTGGCCCTTTTGGTTGTTTAATATTTTCCTTCAAGCCCATCATGGCTCTACTTACAATTGAATCCCCAGATAAAGTATTGTAATAGGCAAATGTATTTTTTGAAACATTTTTTAAAGCGTCTTTTCTAATTAAATTAAGAAAGCCAATAAAACTTACTCCTCCTTTGTAACCAAAGGCTGTATAAAACCATTTAAAATAAGTTTCTTGTAATGCTGGTGTCCAACCAATCTTTGCATGACTAAGCACAGTAGCATAATAGGTTTGTTGCTGAGGAGGTACATTGGCTAACATTTTAGCAATATCCAATCCATACTGAGGGTTTCTAAGAATAAGATCGGTTGATTCTGTAAAAGTTTTTTGATCATTGGGATCGTCTTTGGCCACCTTCATTAGTTCCATTGTTTTGGCAACCACCGTGGGCGCATCCATGTAAACCATAATTTTACTAAGCGACCTATTTAAATTATTAGTAGCAGCCGGATATTGTTTATCCAACACACTAATTAATTCATTTTTTAATTCGCCCGTTGGTTTCCCAAGGCGTACTAATATTAATTCAATAGCCCTCAATGCATCTAATTTTTTTGACTCCGATAATTTCGAAAAATCAATTGCACATAAAGCCTTAAGTAAATTATCTTTTTCACTTTTTTCTCCCATTCTAGCTAATGCAATAGCTGCTTGCGATATAGTGACAGGGTCTTTTTCGGTTAATAGTTTTTGCTTCCAACTTATGGCAGGTTGGTGTTCCATTGCTATTCTTGCAGCATAACGTATGAATCTGTCCTCATTGTTTAAAGCAGGCCAGGCAATATTAACAGCTTCCGCATTAGGTGCATAATGAAAGGTTTCTAATTTTTTACGAAGTAATTGTGCATCTGTTAATTTTGGAACTGGAAGCGCTTCTGTATTTTGTTTATTGTCTTCATAGTACACTCTATATAAATCCGATTCAATTCGTCTGCCTCCTGTTAAAAAATACATAGCACCATCTGGTCCAATAATACCATCTGTTAAAGGCAAGGGCGACCCAGAAATAAATTCCTCTGCTGTAGCTGTGTAATGAGCTCCTTCAGGAGTTGGTTGAATTGCATACATGATTCCAAAACTCCAATCAAATGCAAAAATGGAGCGTTTATACTTTTCAGGGAAATGTGATTTACTTCCGCTGAATACAGCCGTTGGTGAACCTTGTCCAATATTTAAAAGAGGCGGGAGATTATCTGCATTCGCAGGTGACCATTTATCTGTCCCTGGTCGCCAACCGAATTCTCCACCGCTAGGTACTTGGCAAATACGAATAGGACGATACCATGGTGAACCAAAATCCCATTCCATATCTGAATCAAAAGTGAAAATATCTCCATACTCATTAAATGCTAGATCAAACGGGTTTCTAAAGCCTGCACTTATTAAATTAAAATTAGTTCCTTCAGGATTAAACTGAGCAATCCATCCCCCATGTGTATTCACAGTATTATCGTGCCCATTAGGATCACGCGTTAAAGGCAATAAATTATCCATCTCCACTCCAGGTGTGACAGTATAATTATTCATCTCCGGAATTTTTGTAAAATTACCAGCAATCACATATAATGATTTTCCATCGGGAGAAAGCACAATACTATGTGGTCCATGCTCTCCATCTCCTTCTAGTCTTTTTAATAAAGTAATTTTATCATATTGGTCATCGTTATCGGTATCCTGCATTCTGTAAATGCCACTTCGACGTGTATTATTAATATCACCCCCATCATTGATTACAACATAAAGGCTATTAAATGCATATAGCAAGCCTTGCGCGTATCCTATTCTGCGCGTTGCAAGTGTTGTATCTCCAGGCACATGCAACTCAATAGTACTTACTTGAATTTTTTCTTTAGAAGTGTCGGCACCAATTGCGGGAATAACGAGTCTGTATAAATTACCATATTGATCAGATGTAATCATTCTGCCTTTATGATCAAAAGTCATGGACACCCATGAACCTTGGTTATTAATGCCGGGACTATACAAATGATCTGCCTTAAAACCTTTAGGTAATTTTAAAGCAGCAATTTTTGGATCACTTGAAATGGGCGCTTCAGTATTACATGAAACAATAAATTGTAATAAAACTATAAGCACTATAAGTGTTATGTAACTTAAAAGACGTGTGTATTTAAACATATTGTTAAAATTGTGTTTGCACAAATTATGATTTTTTGACTAAGAATGGCTCAGAAATAATTAGATTTACATAGGCCACATCTTAAAATATTAATATTAAACAAATTATGAAAATACGAACTAGCCTCTACAATATGAATATGGCAATTATACTTAGTTTAGGCATTATATCTAGCCTTTCTTGTGAAAGTGCAAGCTCACATAAACCTTTAGCAGCTACTTCTACATTCATTGATATATTTGACGGAAAAACCTTTAATGGATGGAAGGCAGATACCAGCGTATGGCATATTGAAAACGGATGTTTTGTTGGAGAAGTCACTGCAAGTAAACAAATAAAAACCAATTCATTTTTAATTTATACTAAAAGCAAAGCAGGCGATTTTGAATTTAAAGCAAAATTTAAAATTTCTAAAGGAGGTAATAGTGGTGTAAATTATCGTAGTGAGGAACTTGCAGATATTCCCTATGCATTAAAAGGATATCAGGCAGATATAGATGGAGAGAATGTTTATACAGGTCAAAACTATGAAGAAAGAGGCAGAGGATTTCTTGCTATGCGCGGGCAAAATGCAACTATTAATAATTCAAAGGATGCCTTTATCATAAAAAATATTGCTAATTCAG
>RFVO01000144.1 GCA_009928005.1 Chitinophagia bacterium
ATTGGCTTCTTAGCCTTTGTTACCAATAATCAAGTTTTAGCGGAAGAAATTAAAGCAGCTTCCATTGAAGGCAGATGGGATTTGACTGTAAATTTTAATGGACGAAAGGCTGCTTCTTGGTTGGAAGTAAGACATTCTGGTATTAAAACATTAACAGGACATTTTGTTTGGGAGTCTGGCAGTGCACGCCCCATTTCAGAAGTTTTTTTCAATGAGGGGAGGGTTCATTTTCAAATCCCAACTCAATTTGATGTAAGTGACAAGGAAATGTTTTTTGAAGCAAATTTAAAAGAGGATAAATTAGAAGGAACTATTATTAGCCCATTAGGTAAAACTTTTACATTCACCGGCGTGAGAGCACCTCGTTTAATTACTAATAAAAAACCAGTTTGGGGGAAGGCTATACAATTATTTAATGGAAAAAATTTAGACGGATGGCAGGCCTTAGGAAAAAACCAATGGGTTGTAGAAAAAGGAGTTTTAAAAAGCCCACAATCTGGTTCAAATATTAGAACAGTGCAAACTTTTAATGATTTCAAATTGCATATTGAATTTCGTTATCCTAGAGAAAGTAATAGTGGAGTGTATCTGAGAGGAAGATATGAAGTACAGGTTGAAGATAGTAAAGGAAGAGAGCCTTTGAATATTTATTTAGGCGGTATATATGGCTTTATTGACCCATTGTTTAATATGGCAAAAAATGCAGGAGAGTGGCAGTCCTATGATATTACATTAGTAGGTAGAGTAGTAACGGTAGTATTAAATGGAACTACAGTTATTTATAATCAGGCCATTCCAGGAATTACAGGTGGTGCATTAGATAGTAACGAAGGAGAGCCGGGACCCATAATGATGCAAGGTGACCATGGCCCCATTGAGTATAGAAACATTATCATTACACCAGCGATAAACTAATTGTTATAACTAATTATTGTAAAGCATAAAAAAGCCCCCGAAATATCGATGGGCTTTTTTTATACTTTATTTCTTTGGGCAAATTATTAGCGCTCAAAAACTACTTCTTCATAAGGCACTCTGAATCGAGGTCCCCATATTCCTTGCTCAGTTCCTTTACCCACCCCAATAATCATATTTATTTCAGCACCAGCTGGAAGATTTAATGCTTTTTTAACTCTTACTTGATCAAATCCTTCCATTGGGCAAGATTCAAATCCTTCAGCCGCTATAGATAACATAAATGTTTGTGCAGCTAAAGCGCATGATTTATGTACGGTAATTCTTTGATCGGCTTTGCCACCAAAACGCATAAATGGTTTTGATATGCCCATAAAAAAACTTATACATCTTCTTACAAAAGCAAAAAATCCAAATATATCACTACGATAAGCGAGTGGCATTAATTTTCCATAATAATCTAGTCCTCTTTTTTCTAGTTTGGAAGGTTCGCCTTTAATGCCTGCTTTTAACCTTTCATAATTCCATTTGGCTCTTTGAGGCCATAAATCTTTTCTGGTTACAAAAACTACAATTTGTTTTGCTGTTTTTGCGGCAGACTGTCCTAAGCATAGTGCTTCATATTTTTTTCTTTCATCCTCATTTTTAATCCAATAGAATTCCCAAAGTTGCATATTACTACTATTGGGAGCTAAAATAGCCCGTTCTATACTTCTTTTAATGACATCGTCAGGCACTTCAACTAAGGGGTCAAATCTTCGGTTTGATCTTCGACGGTCAACAATTGCTTGAAATTCGCTTGAAAACATTTTATTACAGTTAATTTAATTAATTTTAGAGCAGTGCTTCTACAGAAGTAGATTGCAAATAAACCAAACTTTTTTAAACAATGCTAAAAAAAATTGCCATTGGCCTTCTGCTAATCATTATTGTATTAGGCGGCCTATCTATAACCCCGCAGTTTGCACACTTAAAAAACTTTGCCTCTTGGGGTGTGCATACCATACATGATTATAAAACGCATCCTACGCGATTGGTACCTAGTGGAGGGAAACCTCAATATTGGCCATTGGACTCTAGTTATAATAAATTAGTTATTTCAGATTCTCTATTAGCCATTATGGATTCTAATGACACCCATGCTTTCTTAGTTATTCAAGATGGAAAACTCATTTATGAAAAGTATTGGGATGGATATACACCTACCACTATTAGTGGTTCATTCTCTGCTGCTAAAAGTATAATATCTTTATTAATCGGTATTGCAGTGGATGAAGGGAAAATTAAATCATTAGAAGAGCCAGTAGGAAATTATATACCACATTTTAAAACAAGTGGCTTAGAAAAAATTCGTATCAAGGATTTACTAACCATGAGTTCAGGTACTAGCTATAATGAAATGGATAAAAGTTATTTTAGTTTGAATGCTTATGGTTATTATGGTGATGATGAAGAATTCATGGTGAATAAAATGCAGTACAAAGAACCATCTGGGGAGCATTGGGACTATCGAAGTGGAGATACCCAAGTATTGGGGTTGATTGTAGAAAAAGTATTTGGTCAAAATATTTCAACACTCGTTTCTGAAAAATTTATGCAGCCCATGGGTGCTGAAGCTGATGCACTATGGCTTTTAGATGGCGCTAAGAAACATGAAAAAGCTTTTTGTTGTTTCAATGGAGTAGCGCGTGACTATGCAAGATTTGGTCAACTTGTATTACAGAATGGTAAATGGGGTGAGAAGCAAATTGTATCAAGTAATTATGTACAAGCTGCTACAACGCCTGCAACTTATTTAAAAGATCGTTATGAAAATGAAAAGCCAGTTGATTTTTATGGCTATCAATATTGGATGTTCAAAGAACAAGGGCATGATATTGTGGCACAAAATGGTTTGTTTGGACAATATGTTTTCATCATTCGCGATAAAAATGCGGTAGTAGTTCGTTTAGGAGAATCTAAGGTGGTGAAGCCAATACATCATCATCAGCCAGAAATCTTTTCCTATGCTGCAGCCGCACTTTCCATTTTAAAATAATGATTTCTTATTCAAA
>RFVO01000145.1 GCA_009928005.1 Chitinophagia bacterium
ATAAAAAAATTCAAGTGTATACAGAGGCTTTAACTGAAATTGAAAATATTTATGAAAATCAAATAATCCCTTCTTTATACAAAAATGATAAAACAATTAATCTCACCACTAATGTGTTTTATTTATTAAAGGACTCTTATACTATAGTGAACGCCATTAGCAATATGAAAACTCAAAAAACTATGGCGCTTATTGAGCTATTGGATCATACTAGGTTACTTAGCCCGGGGGAATTAGCGAAGCAGGGAAAGTAAATCGTTAAAGCCTCACCTGCTTAAACTTACCCGATTCATTTTTCCAGTATATCTTTCGACCTTTATTTCCATTTAAATCTCCAAATAATCCATCTGCAACTACATCTAAATCACCATCTCCATCATAATCAAATAATCGAATCCACTTAATCCATGCGCCATTGCCCGTTTCATCTGTTATATCAAAATAGTTTTTAGTGCTTTCTATAAAACCATTGTCTTTATTTAAGTATAATCTTAAGCCATAACCATTATAGCTTGCCTTATTACTCATAGTTAAGACATCTATTTTGCCATCAAAATCAAAATCTAAAAAAGCAATATCCATTAATTCCAAATTAGAATCTACTGCAAAATTTATAGCTTTTGATCTATCAAAAATCCCATTAGAACTTGGAATAACTCTTAATGTTTTAGAAGAACCTAAAAACAAATCTAAATTTCCATCTTTGTTAATATCAAAAAGTTCAACGGTGTAATAATTATCAGTTCCTTGACTAAAGTTTTTAAATACTTGTTTATTTAATTCAAAATTTCGATTTCCTTTATTAAGATAACTAGTTGGATGAATTGGAATAACTGCACTACCACCTGAATAAGCAACAATGTCTATTAATCCGTCGTTATTAATATCACCTGTCGCACCTCCATGATAGTACCCAATGTCCTGTCCTAAAAACTGATACTTTATATCCTTTGGATAAAATATACCTAATGAATCTCCTGGGAAAGGCATTCCATCATAACCCGATGAGAATAACATTATATCAGGCTTTTTATCATTATCCATATCTGATACAACACATTTTCTAACTTGAGTTAACCCTACTTGTAAATCATATGCATTGGGGTTTGTTTCATATTCAGAAAAAAGGTGCAAGCCAGTTGCATTGGTGGGCCATGGATTTTTCCAATAATAGGCCCATAAATCTTTTTTACCATCGCCGGTGAAATCGGTGTAGAGATAAGTACCTAAGTCGTTCCAGTAATAATTTTTTGTAGAACTCCATGTGCTAGTAGTACCTGTATTATAGGGTATTAAAGCTCCGCTTGTAATAAGTTCAAAGCCCCAATACTTACTCGCAAAAACATCAAATAAACTTGTCATTGCTCTTGTGGTGTTATACCATGAAGTTGTTTTATTAATTGCAGAAAAAGAATCCAATGTATTAACTGGATATACAATAGGCCCACTAACTACTGGCGCAATAATTGAAGGAGGAATAACTTGCGTAGGCATTGAAACTGAAGTTTCAGTTTTCTTACAAGATATTAAAAAGATAAAAAAGAACAAGCTCAAAGCCCATTGAACTTTTTTCATAAATTAAGTTTTAAGATAGCCTTGGATGTAATTCAAATTTAAAATAAAAAACTTAAGTTTGGCTAATTAATTTTCTATTTGCAAAACAATTATGAAAAAACGTTTTCTATACTTTTTACTCTCTATACTATGCTTACTAATTGGTGTGGGAGTATATTATTTTTTTAAGAAGGATATACTAGTGTATGAATCATTTATTGGAATAAAAAAGTCAAATATAGAAGGATATAGTTTTGCTAATTGGCTACCCGATTTATGTTGGGAAATTTCCTTTTTATTCATGCTTAGCGCTATCTGGGGCAATTGGCGATTAGTGCCTTTAAGCATCAAACTTGCAACCTTATCGGTAATCGTTGGAACTGAGCTAGTTCAGATGCTGGGATGGATTCCTGGAACGGGCGATATCAAGGACATATTAGTTTATTTTATAGGATTTAGTATATTTACACTGTTATTTTTAACAAAGCGACCTAAAAAGAACTTATGAAAAATTGGATTAAAATTTTACTATCATTTGTTGTTATCATAGTCTATGCGACCATGGTATCCTCCTCTGCAAAGAAAAAGTACTCAGCCAAACCAGCGCCTATCACATTCAAAGTACCTAACTATGAATATGCGCCGCCCACTCAATCTAGCGTAGGATCAACCGATCTTAAAATTTTACTACTTGAGCCTAGGTTCAATGAAAAGTTTAAATACGCCGATTACCGCATTTTCAACGACTTTTCAAAATTTATGGCAGGAGACATTAATGAGTCTCTTACCGCAAAAGGCTATACTGTAAGAGGGCCTTTTGAAAATTATGAAGGGGCACTCTATACCGATAAAGTTGAGAGTGATTTACTATTAAATGTGCAAATAGATTTTGATTTAAACGACCAAAATGTAATTTGGAATGGTACTGAAATTTTAGTTTCAGGAAAAAGAAAAACAGCTGTTTACAATACTCAATATAAGTTCAGTGGCTTTTTTGTGCTTTCAGGTAAGTTAAACTTGTCTCTTTCTGAGCCTATAACCAAAGAAAAAATTTGGGTAAAGAATATTCCTTTAAAACAAAGAAAAATAAATATTATAAGCTCAGGTGTTTATAAAAACTTAAGAGACTATACAGCAGCTTTTGAAGCAGAGCCAAGTTTCTCCAACCCTTTTGTTACGACAATGCAAGATTATTATAAAGAAATTTTAGATATTGCTTGGACTAACTTAGACCCAAATGAACTAGCTTCTTTAAAGAAATATACTAAGGAAATTAGAGAGAAGAAAAAGTATTAAATAGAAATGTATTATACTAAAAAGGGGTTCCAGAAATGGGACCCCTTTTTTATGCTCGAAATATTTTTTATCAAATGCAGCAATAGCAAGTAA
>RFVO01000146.1 GCA_009928005.1 Chitinophagia bacterium
TTTATATGCATTTACAACAGAAGTATTTCAATATTTATACTTAAATAGCGCTATTTATAAACTACCTTCACGACACATTTAAGCAACATGACATTTCAAGATTTAAATTTAAATACTCCTTTATTAAGAGCTATAGAAGAATTAGGATTTAAGGAACCCACTACTATTCAACATAGGGTTTTCCCTATTGTAATGTCGGGCAGAGATGTATGTGGTATTGCGCAAACAGGAACAGGTAAAACTTTTGCTTATTTGTTGCCTTGTTTAAGACAATGGAAATTTGATAAAAATAAAGATCCTCAAATTTTAATATTAGTTCCTACTAGAGAATTAGTAGTACAAGTGGTAGAAGCAGTTAACAAATTAACACCTTACATGAGTGTAAATGCGGTGGGTGTATTTGGAGGTGTAAATATAAATACACAACAAATTGCATTAGAGTCGGGCGCAGATGTTTTAGTAGCCACTCCAGGGCGTCTATTTGACTTAATAATGAATGGGGCTTTCAAAACTAAAATGATTAAAAAACTAGTTATTGACGAAATGGATGAAATGTTAAATTTAGGTTTCAGAAAACAAATCACTAATATTTTAGAATTACTTCCCGCAAAAAGACAAAACTTACTTTTTTCAGCCACAATCACCGATGATGTTGAAAAATTAATAAATGATTATTTTAGTGCGCCCATTAGAGTAGAAGCAGCACCAACTGGTACACCGCTTGAAAATATTATTCAAAATGGATACGATGTTCCCAATTTTAATACTAAGGTTAATTTATTAGAGTTTTTATTAAGTTCTAACAAGGCCATGACGAAAGTGTTAATATTCGCAGCTTCCAAGACTTTGGCCGATCAACTCTTCGAACAATTAAATGAAAAATTTCCTGAAACAGTAGGAGTGATACATTCTAATAAAGAACAAAATCACCGATTTAATACGGTAAAACAATTTAAAGCCGGTGTATTTAAATATTTAATTGCTACCGATGTTATGGCAAGAGGTATTGATGTGGCAGAGGTGACCCATGTCATAAATTTTGATACCCCAGATGTACCAGAAAATTATATTCACCGTATTGGAAGAACAGGAAGAGCTGATAAAAAAGGAATCTCCATTACATTTATAACTGAGAAAGAAAAAGTTTTACAAAAAGCTATTGAAACTTTAATGAAACAAGAAATTCCTATGTTAGCACTACCTGCCGATTTAGAAATTTCTTCAATTCTTACCGAAGACGAAAAACCAAAAGTGAGAATGAAGATTATTCAAATTAAAGTTTCTAAAAAAGAAGAATCGGGTCCTGCCTTTCATGAAAAATCGGCTAAGAACAGTAAAGTGAATGTTCGCAAAAATAGGAAAGAGATAATGCAGAAAAAATACGGTAAACCTATTTCAAGAGGAGGCAAGAAATAAAGAATTATTAAAATCTTTCAGTAGCTGCGAAGAAGAAGTTTCCTTCTATTTGAGCATTCTCATCGCTATCACTTCCATGAACAGCATTTTCTCCCATAGAAGCAGCGAATTTCTTTCTTATTGTTCCTTCTTCAGCTTGTGCTGGGTTAGTGGCTCCAATTAATTTTCTAAAATCGGCAACTGCATTGTCTTTTTCCAAGATAGCAGCTACAATTGGGCCTGAACTCATGAAAGCTACTAATTCACCATAAAAAGGTCGCTCTTTATGTACTTCATAAAATTGACCAGCTTGTTCCACAGTTAATTTTGTCCATTTCATAGCTTTTACGCTAAATCCAGCCTTAATAATGTGGTCTAAAATTGCACCAGTATAGCCTTTTGAAGTAGCATCTGGCTTAATCATTGTAAATGTGCGGTTCATAGTTATTTTATTAGTAATTGCTAATTGCAGGCGCAAATTTACTGAAAAACATCTGATTTACGCTAAATTTGTGCCTCTATGCAATCAATTGAACAATTTTACCCCATTCTGAATCAACCTTTTAAGGCTGTTATTACCTCGCATCAAAAGCCAGATGGTGATGCGATGGGCTCCAGTTTGGGTCTGTACCATTTTTTAAAGCAGTTGGGGCATGAGGTAACGGTTGTATCTCCCACGAATTGGGCTTCCTTTTTAGATTGGATGCCAGGCACGGAAGAGGTCATTGATTTTGAATCAAATAAAGAAAAGGCAACAAATATTATTCATAATGCAGATTATGTATTCTGTTTAGATTTCAATATTCTACACAGAACTAAGCATTTAGAACCTATTATTAAAGAAACGAAAGCGCTTAAAATTTTAGTGGATCATCATCAACAGCCCGTCATCATCAACAGCCCGACACCCCTTCATTTACATATGGAATAAGTGATGTAATGATGAGTTCTACCTGTGAGATGATTTATAATTTCATCGTAGAATCGGGGCATAGTAATTTAATAAATTTAGATATTGCTGCTTGCTTATATACAGGACTTATGACCGATACAGGTTCATTCCGTTTCCCATCTACCACAGCTTCTGTTCATAAAATAGTAGCACACTTAAAAGAATTAGGGTTACAACATTCTTTAATCCATGAAAATATATATGATAATTTTTCAGAGGGAAGATTAAAATTTATGGGTAATGCTTTTTTAAATAGAATGACCGTAATACCTGAATTAAATACAGCCATTATGGCCATCCCCAAAACTGATATATATAAATTTGAATTAAAAACAGGAGATACCGAAGGGCTAGTTAATTATTTGTTATCAATTGAAGGCATTAAGCTAGCAGCCATTGTTATTGACAGAGAAGAGGAAAGAAAATGGAGTTTTAGGAGCAAAGGTAACTTCGATGTTAATATATTTGCACGCACACATTTTGAAGGGGGTGGACATGCCAATGCAGCCGGAGGAAGATCTTCAAAATCTGTGGAAGAAACTGCAAACGATTTTAAAACTATAATAAAAGATTATAAATCACAATTAACACAA
>RFVO01000147.1 GCA_009928005.1 Chitinophagia bacterium
AAAATAAATTTTATATATTATAAATATTATAATATATAAAATGAATGAACCAATTTTAAAAAATGATCGTATGAATCTTTTTCCTATTCAATATCCTGATATTTGGCAAATGTATAAACAAGCAGTTGCTGCATTTTGGGTTCCTGAAGAAATTTCTTTTACTGATGATATAACTCATTGGGATAAATTAGAAGATGACGAGAAGCATTTTATTTTAATGGTTTTAGGATTTTTTGCTTGTAGTGATTTTATTGTGAATGAGAATCTTGATGAAGATTATTGTGAAAATGTTAAAGTTCCAGAATTAAAGATGCTTTTACATTATCAAGAAATGATAGAAGATATACATTCAAATACATATCAAATCTTTTCTCCTCCTCATATACTTGGCCTGCCACCTGCCCTGCAAAAGCGGAATTAACTACCTTATTTATATCGGCAACATTTAATCCATACTTAGCCATCCCATCTCTATTATATTTAATCACCACCTGAGGCATGCCTGTTACTTTTTCTTCATAAATATTAATAGCGCCGTCAACCGTCTTGATAATATCATTTAATCTACTGGCATAATGCGTAAGGGAATCTAAGTTTTCACCAAAAATTTTACATACTACATCTTGTCTAGCCCCCGTCATTAATTCATTAAAACGCATTTGAACGGGAAATTGAAAGCCAACCGAAATGCCAGGTACTTGCTCAAGCACTTTTGTCATTTTTGCACTTAATTCATTAAATGTTTTGGCAGAAGTCCATTCACTTTTATCTTTCAAGATAACCATCATATCGCCCGCTTCAAAGGGCATAGGATCGGTGGGTATTTCAGCACTACCAATTTTTGTAACAATTTTTTGAATTTCTGGGAAGTTTTGAATTAACAACTTAGATGCTTTTTGCGTAGACTCAATAGTGTTATTCAAATTACTACCTGTGAGTACTCTTGTTTCAACTGCAAAATCTCCTTCTTCTAATTGCGGAATAAATTCACCACCCATATTAAGTAGTAAAATCACTGATATAGCAAACAGAGCAATAGTAGAAACAATGATTACCTTAGGAATGTTTAACACCTTCTTCAGCAAAGGCTGGTAAGAGCGCTCTAGGAATATCATTAACCTATCCGTCATATTTTTTTTATGATTTAGCTTTTTATTTAAAAAAAGCGCTGCCAACATAGGGACATAGGTAATAGATAATATAAAGGCTCCAAAAATGGCAAAGGCAATAGTAAATGCCATTGGTTTAAACATCTTTCCTTCAATTCCTTGCAAAGACAAAATGGGCAAGTAAACAATTAGAATAATAATTTGACTAAACACGGCCGATTTGATCATGGCTCCTGTTGACTTTCCAACCTCTTCATCCATTTCCTGCTGATTCACATTGACGAGTGCCCTAAAATGTTTAGAATGCGCAAACCTGTGCAGTATAGCTTCCACTACAATAACGGATCCATCTACAATTAATCCAAAATCAATTGCCCCTAAAGACATAAGGTTTCCCCCTACACCAAACATATTCATTAAAATAATGGCAAAAAGCATGGATAATGGAATCACTGAAGAAACAATTAAGCCTGCTCTTAAATTACCCAAGAAAAACACAAGCACAAATATGACAATAAGTGCTCCTTCTAATAAATTGGTTTCAACTGTTTTAATGGCATTGTTAACCATTTTGGTTCTATCTAAAAAAGGCTCAATGACCACTCCTTCTGGAAGCATTTTTTGTATTTCTGCTATCTTATCTTTTACTCTTTTTACAACCAATGAAGAGTTCTCTCCTTTTAACATCATCACCACAGCCCCTGCTACCTCTCCTTCATCATTATAAGTCATAGCCCCATAACGAATAGCATAACCAAATTGTACTTTAGCAATGTCCCTAATTAATAAGGGTGCCCCATTGTCTAATTGCTTCACGACAATTTTTTCAATGTCTTCTAATTTAGTTGTCAAGCCTTCGCTTCTAATATATAAAACGGTAGGGCCTTTTTCAATATAAGCACCGCCTGTATTTTGATTGTTTTTCTCTAATGAAGAAAAAATATCAGAGATGGTTAATCCATAAGCTTTTAATTGATCTTGTTTTACAGCAATCTCATATTGTTTTAGCTTTCCTCCAAAACTAGCTACTTCGGCCACCCCTGGTGTACCAATAAGCTGTCTTCTTACCACCCAATCCTGCAAGGTTCTAAGTTCCATGGCATCGTACTTGCCTTCATAGCCTTTTTGGGGCCTCACTACATACTGAAAAATTTCACCTAATCCTGTTGATACAGGTGCTAATTCGGGAGAACCTGTACCTGGAGGAATACTTTGTTTTACATTTTGAAGTTTCTCACTAATCTGTTGTCTAGCCCAATAAATATCAATCTTATCTTCAAAAACAATTGTGATTAAAGACAAAGCAAATCTTGAAAAGCTTCTTATTTGTTTTGTGCCCGGAATACTACTACAAGCCTGCTCAATAGGGAAAGTGACTAGCCGCTCAATGTCAGTTGCTCCTAATGAAGGAGAAACAGTTATGACCTGTACCTGATTGTCTGTAATATCTGGAACAGCATCTATAGGTAATTGCGTAACTTCATAAGCACCCCAACCTATAAGTGAAATAATAAACAAACCAATGATTAACTTATTCTTTATAGAATAGGTTATTATTTTATTTAACATAAAAATATTATTCAAAGAAATGAAAGAATTGCATAATGAATATGCATAAGTATTTAGTAATATAGATTACTAAAGAAAAAAATAATTAAGCTCGAGGTGGCTGGAAAATATTGTTCAACTTATTGGATGCATAATCCTTGTCATCAAAAAGTAAATATTTTTTTCTAATGCTAAAAACTAGCACCGGAACGATAGATTGTTTAGCTACAAAAAAA
>RFVO01000148.1 GCA_009928005.1 Chitinophagia bacterium
TTTTTGCTATACTTTTGAATTTTTCTAAAAAATGTCTATTTAAATTACCAAATTTTGGCGTATAAGTCCTAAATTCATAATTAGTAGTAATTCCAGAAGAACCAAATGTAAAAGTAAGATTACTTAAATTTGGTCCAGATGCTCCTACTGTGCTACCAAGAGTTCCAATAGTTGGTAATCCAGGTATAGTAATACTACCTGTTTCTGATCTAGTTAAACCTATTGCAGAAGAAGAAACCATGGAGTTTCCTGCTGCATTCATAGCACCAATAGAACCAAAAACCCAAGGACACAGATCTGTATCTACAGAAACTTGGGTTCCTCCAGCACTGGTTCCAAAATTAGATGAAGCATATGGCCCATAGGTTTTTATATTGCTTTTCATGGGTATAATAGCAGCGGTGGGCATAATCGTTGCTGGCTGAAATCCCATATTATTAACACTGTGAGCGTCTAGTCTAGCTTGAGTATTTTTTAATATTTCTACATCTTGTATACAAACTACTTTAGCTTTATGCTCTCTCGCATTTTCCCTATTAATATTCTCTGGTCCTTCATCATCATCTACTATATCTTTGGTAGCTTCTAGTGCTGTAGATAACATTAGTAGAGATGGTAAAATATTTGTTTGATCACCACATAGTGCTGTAACACAAGCATCATTAAATTTAATAACTACATTTGGCTCATTTCTCCATATGTATATTTTTTCGTCTACATCTGCTTTTACCCATAGTTGATTATTTATAGATATAATTTCATCTTCAGATAATTTACTAATATCAATTTTACCGCATTCAATACCTGCCATATTATATCCTTATTTTTAAGGTGTAGACGGAGTAGTAATCCCACTAATAAATGGTCCACTGGGAAAAACTTGTCCACTAATAGGATTTCCAGAAGCATCAGGAATAATACCACTATTATTAAATAGAGCAAAACATTTAACTCTACCATCTTCTTCTCTAAAAAATCCTAATTCTGGATCATTTAATCCTAAAACTGCTGTACCTTCATCTACCCATCCCCCAGCATTAGTGGGTATATCCGAAAATATTTTTTCAGACAATGGGGCATCTGGTATATTATAATAACAAATTAACTGATCTAGTGGTGTTATAAATTGCTTACCATAATAAGTGTCTCCTAAACCTTTAACGAAATTCCATACTCTATCTATATCTGCTAAAAAATCTGACTTATTAGCATTTACATTATTATTAGCCGCCGCATTATTTGCATCAATTCTTATATTAGCAGCATTTTGTGTAACATCTAGTGCCCCCCCAACATTATTAAGATTTTTTTGTATAAGTCTATGGTCGGCAACAGCATCTGGCCAATTATCTCTGATAGCTTTATTAAAAGTTCCTTTAATAGTATCGCTCATTACTCTTTCTCGCCATAAGTCCTGAGATGACATAGCTGCTCTAATATCTAGTTCGTGAATAGTATATGGTCCATTAGAAGGAAATGGTTTATCTAGTGTTAGATTTAAAGAAGTAATCATTTTTCTTATCCAAAAACCGCATATATCATATCTATATGGTACAACAGGTATATATTCATTATTAATTAAATCTTCTCCAAAAAAATAATTAAATCTAGTGACCCTACTTAAATAATGTTGATATTCTCCTAATAAAACAGTTTTAGTAATCTCATTTCTTAATTCTTGTCCATAGGATAATTCTGTAGCTATGCCATCATATGCATCTATAATAGAACCAAATGAAGCTGGTGGTATTTTTAAATCTATTAAACCTATTGTGATAATTTCTCCATAATTAAGATTAACATAAAAATCATAACCCATAATATCACAAACATCTTGTAATAATTGTAATATACTAATTGCTGGACCAGAAACCCTGTAGTATTCGGGTAGGTTTGTTGGAAATGTACCAAAGTCAACCCTATAAGCATAGCCTGTTGGAGAATATATTGTTGGATCCATATTAGTTAAAGCCTGAATTACTTTTTGATATGGTATTCCTCTTTCTCCAGATAATGAGGATCCAAATGCTACACAGTTACCATTTAATACAGAATTTTCCCAAAAAGCATATACATTAAAATAATTTAATCCTCTAATTGGATCTCCTATATATGAATCTGTAACTATAATAGTATTTTCTAATAATTGTCTCGGGTCTACGGCTTTAATGTTGAAAGTTTTACCAGAAGCTCCTTGATTAATTGTCCAATTAGTTAATACTCCACCAAAATTAAAAGCACCAGCAATAAAATAAACAGGTGCGCCAACAAAAATTAAATCATTGGACGGTAAAAATAAATCACCATTATCGCAATCCTCTATCAAATCAACATTAAGAGTACTTTCGGATGACCCTAATCCTAGAGAAGAATTAAAAGATAAAACAGTAGCGCCTAAAAATTTAAGAGGTCCATCTATAATATTACAATTTGACATATTAATTATCCTATAATAAACATCCTGAATTGTTACAAATATAACTTATATTTACACTAAAACTACCATCAATAGGATTCCTAGTATACTGTTGTTCTGTAATAATATATGTTCCAGAGGCGGGTAGGTCAATTGGTAAATATCCAATATCTAAACAGTCTAGATCTAATTCTTTAGTTATTTCTGCTATTATATCTAGGTCTGGTGGTTGTCCATCGTCAGATAAATCTATGCCTTGAATGCTAATACTAACTATAGCAGCGGTGTGGGTTCCTAGTTCTTGTATTAGCGGACAATTTTGACTATTGGGTATATTAAAAGTAGCTAAGATTTTATTTGGTCTATTGGTATTAATAGTGATATCATTAATCTTTCTACCACAA
>RFVO01000149.1 GCA_009928005.1 Chitinophagia bacterium
TATGTATTAAAATATCCAGGTAGGTTTAGTACCAAGGAAGGTTATGAAAATATAATACTTAGATCTAGTGCAGACGGACAAGCCATACGCATTAAGGATATTGCAAATGTCGAATTTGGAAGTACTTATTATGATTTATATTCTAAATTAAACGGGAGGCCATCTGCATCTATTATGATTAAACAATCATATGGATCTAATGCAAGTGCAGTTATTGAAAACATAAAAAAAAGAATGAAAGAGATTAAGGGAAGCTCTTTCCCTAAAGGAATGGATTATGAAATTAGTTATGATGTTTCTAATTTCTTAGATGCATCCATTGAAAAAGTTATACATACTTTAATTGAAGCCTTCTTGCTAGTAAGCTTAGTGGTATTTGTATTTTTAGGAGATTGGAGATCGACACTTATTCCAGCCATTGCTGTTCCTGTGTCTTTAATTGGCACTTTTTTCTTTATGCAATTCTTTGGTATCACGCTTAACTTAATAACCTTATTTGCCTTGGTACTAGCTATTGGAATTGTAGTAGATAATGCTATTGTGGTGGTAGAAGCAGTGCATGCAAAAATGGAAGAAAATAATTTAGATCCTACTTCTGCTACTGAACTCGCTATGTCTGAAATTAGTGGAGCCATTATTGCCATTACACTAGTAATGGCTGCTGTATTTATACCTGTTGCCTTTATGCCAGGGCCAGTAGGTATATTCTATAAGCAGTTTTCTGTAACTATGGCTACCTCCATTATTTTATCGGGTGTGATAGCATTAACATTAACACCAGCATTATGTGCAACTCTACTAAAAAATACACATGGCATTCAAAAAACAAAAAATTGGTTAAATAACTTCTTAGAAAAATTTAATAATGGCTTTGCCAACATATTAAGAAAGTATAAAAAATTACTTATTCTAATTGTGAATAGAAGGGTAGTAACATTTATAGTACTAGTTGCCTTTTGTCTTGGTACTTGGGGTTTAAGCTCAAGAACTCCCTCAGGTTTTATTCCCAACGAAGACCAGGGTGTATTTTATGCTATTATACTTACTCCAGCAGGTTCTACATTGGAAAGAACGAATGAAGTGTTGGCCCAAATTCAGAAAGTTGCCAATGGTATGGAAGACATAGCATCTGTTTCTAGTATTGCTGGTTATGAAATTTTAACTGAAGGAACACAAGCCTGTTCTGGAACATGTTTAATAAATTTAAAAAGCTGGGGTAATAGAAAACACTCTGTGGAAGAAGTGATGAAGGAATTAGAAGAAAAGACAAAGGATATTAAAGGGGCAAAGATTGAATTATTCCCTCCACCAGCTGTGCCTGGTTATGGAGCCGCCGGAGGATTTGAGTTGCGTTTATTAGATAAAACAGGAAGTGGTGATTATAAAAAAATGGAAGAAGTAAGTCAAGCTTTTACCAAAGAATTAAATAAGCGACCCGAATTACAATCTGTATTTACTTTTTACAATGCAAGTTTTCCTCAATACATTTTAAAAGTAGATAATGAGAAGGCACAACAAAAAGGTATTACCATTGATAATGCTATGAATAATTTATCTACTTTAATTGGAAGTAACTATGCAAGTAGTTTTATCAAATTTGATCGTCAGTATAAAGTAATGGTTCAAGCCTTACCAGAATATAGGGCTTTACCTCAAGACATTTTGAAACTATATATTAAAAATGACCGTGATGAAATGGTACCTTATTCTGCATTTATGACAGTCAATAAAGTATATGGTTTAGAAGAAATCACAAGACATAATATGTATAACTCTTCTGAGGTTAGCGGAGGTGCAGCACAAGGTTATAGTAGTGGTGCTGCCATTGCTGCAATTACAGAAGTAGCGAAAAATAAATTACCTAGAGGCTTTGGAATTGATTGGGCGGGTATTTCTAAAGATGAAGTAGCACAAGGTAATCAAGCTATTTATATATTTTTAATTTGCTTGATATTTGTATACTTACTATTAGCAGCTCAATATGAAAGTTTCATATTGCCTTTCCCTATTATTTTGTCTTTACCTACAGGTATATTTGGTGCCTTTTTCTTTTTAAATGTATTAGGTTTAGAAAATAATATTTATGCGCAAGTAGCTATGGTAATGCTTATTGGTTTATTAGGGAAAAACGCAGTATTAATTGTAGAGTTTGCTGTGCAAAAACATAGAGACGGCATGACTGTATTTCAAGCAGCTATTGCAGGTGCTTCCATAAGATTAAGACCTATATTAATGACATCTTTTGCCTTTATTGCTGGATTAATTCCACTCGTATTTGCAACAGGGCCAGGTTCAATAGGTAACAGAACTATTGGAGCTGCAGCAGCAGGTGGTATGTTATTCGGAACCCTATTTGGGGTATTAATTATACCTGGCCTGTACTATATATTTGCGCGCATTTCTGAAAGAAATTTATTAATTGAAGATGAAGAAGAAAATCCTTTAACCGAAGAAATTGATTAAGATGAAAATATTGAGAAGCTATTATAGCATTATAATTTTATTAGTAAGCTTATTGTATATAGGTTGTAAAGTGCCAATAGCAATGGGTGCTACTGATACGAGTAAAATACCTTTAAGTTATACAACTAGTAATGAAATTAATAAAGACAGTATAAATACTGCCAATATTAATTGGAAAGATTTTTTTACTGATAAAAATTTAGTAGCACTTATTGACACTGCCGTAAAAAATAATTATGATGTATTGTTGACCCTTCAAGAAATTGAAGTGGCTAGTAATAAAGTGAAACAAAAAAATGGTTTGTTGTTTCCCAGCTTT
>RFVO01000150.1 GCA_009928005.1 Chitinophagia bacterium
AACTAAAAAAAATATTTAGTTTATTGACATAGAAATTTTTCTACTCTTTTTTAAATTTGATAAATGAACTGGTGTAATACAAAGGTAGGAGGCAATTGTGCGTTGGGGCACTCGATTCTGAATATTAGGATATTCTGCATCTAAATTATCATATCTTTCAATGATCGATTTTGAATCTCTATTAATAATATAATTAAGCATTTCAACAATATGTGCTTCTGCCATAAATCTTCCCAAACGCTCGCCAGATTTTATATTCTCAATTACATATTTAATAATAGAAAAAGGCACTTGAATCATTATACAATCTTCTATACACCTAACATTAACAAAGGCTTTAAGATTGTCTTTATAATTGTAAGAGGCATATCCGTTTACTTGCATACCTTCTGTTCTAAAATTGTATATTTTAGTCTCTCCAGCTTCTGTTTCAATAAAATTTTTAACAATGCCCTTTGTAATAAAATATAAGTTCTGTTGAGGCTCCCCAGCTTTTATTATTAATGCTCCTTTAGTAAATTCAACTATCTCACATTTTTGATTAAAACTTTCCAATTCAGCATCCGTCATCTCTACTTGGCTTCTAATAAAGCTATTTAAAATTTCAAAATGGTTAGGCATAAGTTTTAAATTCTTAGATTATTATTAAATAATTCTCAATAGAGTATTCTACGAAATATTTCTATGTGTCTGCAATATGCTATGAAATAAAAAAAGTCCCAAATTGGGACTGTAAATTAAGGCTTTCACATTGTGAAAAATAGGTTTCACAAGCTTTTAGTATATGGTATTCAACTACTTAAGGCTTTGAATAAATTCAGTAGGCGTTTGACCTACATATTTATTAAAGGCATTATACATACTCCTTCTATTGTTAAAACCAGCCATTTCGGACAAAGCCTCAATGGTAAATGACTCATACTTCTTAGCATTTAGTAATTCTTTTAAATACTCTATTCTATTCTTGTTTAAAAGTTCGGTAAAATTTTCTTCAATTTCATCCTTCAGAAAAATAGATAATTCATTTTTAGAGACATTTAGCTTTAAAGCTAAATCATCTAAATTGGCATCTGGCAGTAAATAATAATGGTTTGAATAAAATATAAATTCAAAATCTTTAAAAGCAATGCCCTTGGTTTTAATAAGTAATTCATTGAAAGTTGTTGAATACCTATCATCATCTAAAAATTTAGGTCTAAATAAAATAAAGAGAATAAATAAAAATCTTTGAGCAAAGGAAGTAATTACTGTATCATCATAAAAAATAAATATTTTTTTACTTGTAGAAAGAAAAAGCAAAAAATAGGTAATGGCTAAAACCAAAAGACATACTATATAGCTAAGTACCCATCTTTTAATTTTTAATTCATAAATATTAGTATTAAAATTTTTATTTTGAATTAAGTAAAGTCCATTATAAATAAGTGTAGATATGACAAAAAGAGTATAAGTTCCAAAAAAAATAATTTCATAAGTGCTTGGTTTATTTTGTAAAATTCCATCTTTTACATTGGGTATTTGAAAACCATACATAAACTGAATTACAAAATAGAGTGTGAAAAATACTTCTACTCCTATAACAATTTTTGGTATTTTTTTTCTAACTATTAAAAAAAGCATATTGACGAACAATATTGCAGCTAATAATTTAAAAATTTCTTTATAATAAGGTATCTCATAACCATTAAGGGCTAAATAATCTAAAAAGCTTACAGCAGTTATAATTAGCAATCTTGCAAGAATATGATACTTTAATACACTTAGCTTTTGACCGCCTTTTAAAATTTCAAAAATTGAAAATATCCCCAAGAATGTGATAGCAAAATGTAGATTAGAGTACATGGTGTGTAATTTAGATGTATTTCTACAAATCTATCTCTTGTTGAATGAATATGAATGAAATTGACTAAATTTAAAAAGTAAAAACAAGTAAATGAAAAAATTTATAACCCTCCTTTTACTTTTAAGCTTTATAAGTTATATAAATGCTCAAAAAATTACCATTAGCGACAAGACACCTATTAAAGTGCAGGCTATTTCTAATATTAATAGTGCCAATTTACATTTAAAAGATACTTTCACCGTAAGCTTGTTTGAAGATATCATTATAGATAGCAAACTAGTATTAACCAAAGGAAGCAATGTACTTGCCACTATTGATGCCATTGAACCTGCTAAAACGAATGGTAGAGCTGCTAAAATAAATATCTTATATACAATACTTGCACCAGACGGTACCAAAATTTATTGCAAAAGTGAAAACAAAGGCCAGGGAACTAATTTTGCAAAAAAATCAGGTAACTTTTTTGCAACCGCTTCTTATACGAGTATTGGGCTGGGACTAGCAAGCGGCATTATTAAAGGAAAAGAAGACGGACTATATATGTTTTTTGCAGGCGCTGTAATAGGCGGGTTATTTGGTATTGCAGGACTACTCACTACACCATTAAGACTTATCAAAGGGGGCGAGGTTAAAATAAATGCTGGTGAAATAATTGAAACCATTGTTGATAGAGATGTTAGCTTTACACTCCCTGCACCTACGCATTAAGTATTGTATATTACTAGTTTAATTGTACTATTAATTATTGATTATTAATTTATTATGAAATAATCGCTGCTACTAGTTTTTTTAATTAATTTGAGTCAAATTAATACTATGAAAAAATTAATAGCGCTGATGGCCTTTGCCATAAGTTTTGTTTTTGCAAATGCCCAAGAGGCAACTAGTTATCAAAAACCTTCTAAAGAAATTGCCGATTTATTGTTAGCACCTCCTAC
>RFVO01000016.1 GCA_009928005.1 Chitinophagia bacterium
GCTGAAGGAAAAACTATTGGAGATGGAGTAAACACCATGAATAGAATTTCTAAAGAAATTTTAGATGAATCTTTTCAAACTTCTTTAAGCGGTCCTTCAAGAGATTTTACAGAAAGTTCTTCCAATATTTCTTACGCATTATTTTTAGCCTTGATTTTAATTTATTTAGTATTGGCAGCACAATTTGAAAGTTTCAAAGATCCTTTTATTATTATGATTACAGTTCCTTTAGCTATTGCAGGCGCTTTATTGTGTTTATGGATATTTGGACAAACCTTAAATATATTCTCTGAAATTGGAATTATCATGTTAATTGGTTTAGTAACCAAGAATGGTATTTTAATTGTTGAATTTGCTAATAAGAAAAGAGAAAAAGGTTTAGCACTTCGAGATGCTGTTTTAGAAGCAGCAAGTCAAAGATTCAGACCAATTCTTATGACCAGCTTAGCTACAGCACTGGGTGCCTTACCTATTGCCATTAGCTTAGGGGCTGCTGCCACTAGTCGTAAACCACTAGGAACAGTGGTGGTAGGGGGGTTATTATTTTCTTTAGTACTTACTTTGTTTGTTATTCCTGCAGTATATACTTATGTTTCTTCGAAGCATAAGCGAGTAATAGACTAACTACTAGTAGACTAATAAATAAGTATGAAACTAAATACCTTATTGTGTTTTTTAATTTTATTAGCTGCTTGTACAAGCAGTCATAATGAAAATATTAATGAAAACAATAATGAAAATAATAACATTAGTAATTGGGCGCCTAGTTTTCACAAACTAGATATACCCAATCCTATTTTACTTCCAGACACCAGTACTCGTTTTTTTTGTCCCTTACAAAATCATAGTGTTGCCTGGGAAGCAAAAAATGTTTTAAACCCCACAGCACTTGTAAAAGAAGGCAAGGTATTTTTATTATACCGTGCACAAGATAGTGTCATGACTTCTCGCATAGGGCTTGCTATAAGTGAAGATGGCATTCATTTTAAAAGACAAGCGCAACCAATTTTTTATCCTTCTAAAGATAGCTTTGCTATATATGAAGGAAAGGGGGGTATTGAAGATCCAAGAATTGTAGAAATGCCAATGGGTGGATATATTTTAACTTATACAGCTTATGATGGAAAAACAGCTCGATTATGTTTTGCCACTACAAAGGACCTAATTCATTTTCAAAAACAAGGTCCTGTTTTAGCCAATCCTAAATATATAAATACTTGGTCTAAGTCGGGTGCTATCATAGCTGAAAGAGTAGGTGAAAAAATGATTGCTAAAAAAATAAACAATAAATTTTGGATGTATTTTGGTGACACCGATTTATTCATGGCCTACTCCAATGATTTATTGCATTGGGAAGTTTTAGAAAATGAAGAGAGTCAAAAAATGGTGTCAGTACTTACACCAAGGCCTGGTTATTTTGATAGTCGATTAGTAGAACCTGGTCCATTTGCTTTGTATACTTCAAAAGGCATTGTGCTAATTTATAATAGTAGTAATGCTGCGAATAACAACGATCCTAGAAGTCCAAAATTTACTTATGCAGCCGCACAGGCTTTATATGATACAGCAGCACCCTATAAACTTATTGATAGAGCTGCAAAGCCTTTTATTCAACCTGATAAAGCTTATGAATTAAAAGGAGAAGTTAATAATGTATGTTTTGTAGAAGGCTTGGTGTATTTTAAAACGCAGTGGTATTTATACTACGGCACTGCCGATTCTAAGATTGCTGTGGCATTGGCTTCTGATCACTAATGGGAATCAAGCCTTGCTTAAAAAAAATTGCTTATCTTAATAGTATAAAACTAGCTTATGTCTAATCAAAGATTCCTATCCTTAGATGTTTTCAGAGGAATGACCATATGTTTGATGATTATTGTGAATACGCCGGGTGATGGTGCGCACACTTTTGCGCCCTTTATGCATGCACAATGGCATGGTTTTACGCCTACAGATTTAGTATTTCCTTCTTTCTTATTTGCTATGGGAAATGCCATGAGTTTTGTCTTACCTAAATGGGATAAAATGAGTAGTCCCGCTTTTTTATTAAAAATAACAAAACGTACAGCACTCATTTTCTTACTTGGTTTTTTAATGTATTGGTTCCCTTTTACTGGGCCGTTGAGTGATACAAGAATATTAGGTGTCTTGCAAAGAATTGCTTTATGTTATGGTATTGCGGCCATCATTGCACATTATATGCATGAAAGAGTGATGATGATTTTAGCAGGTATATTATTATTGTCTTATTGGTATATATCTATACACTTTGGTGTTGCTGGCGATCCATTAAGTATTACAGGTAATGCCGGTATTCATTTAGATAAATGGCTAATGGGTGAAAGTCATATGTATAAAGGAGAAGGCTTTGCATTTGATCCTGAAGGTTGGTTGAGTACCCTTCCTGCTATTGTGAATGTTTTAATTGGCTACAGAGTAGGAACGCTAGTGCAAGAGAAAGGAAAAACCTATGATGGGCTTACCCATTTATTAATGTGGGGTGCTGGCTTTATGTTCTTGGCCTATATGTGGAATTACCAATTTCCTATTAATAAAAAATTATGGACAAGTTCATTTGTGCTTTTAACGGTGGGCTTGGATATGATTATACTCGCTACCATTATTTATAGAATTGAATTGCATCATCAACATCAATTTGCCAGCTTTTTTGAGGTATTTGGTAAGAACCCATTGGTCATCTACTTATTTTCTGAACTCTTAGTGGCTTGTCTTAACTTGATACAAATAGGAAATCAGTCCTCTTTTAACTGGATTTACACGCATAGTTTTGCTCATTTAGCACTCTACTGGTCATCTTTTGCCTTTGCCTTTTCTTATATGCTAGTTTGCTGGTTACTAGGTTATATATTAAATAAATATAAGATATATATAAGGGTGTAAATCTTATTAGTCCAATTTTCCCCATTTGTTTTTTTAGCAGCCTTAAACCTTGTACCTTTGCAGCCTCAAAACAGTACATGGAAATAAGAAACATCGCAATTATCGCCCACGTTGACCATGGTAAAACTACCTTGGTAGACAGAATCTTACACGCTACAAAAGTATTCAGAGACAACCAGGAGACTGGGGAATTGATTATGGATAGCAATGAGCTTGAACGTGAGAGAGGAATTACCATCTTAAGTAAGAACGCTTCAGTAACTTATAAGGACGTTAAAATAAATGTTATAGACACACCAGGTCACTCTGATTTTGGAGGTGAGGTTGAACGTGTATTAAAAATGGCAGATGGTGTTTGTTTATTAGTAGATGCTTTTGAAGGGCCCATGCCTCAAACTCGTTTCGTTTTACAAAAAGCTTTACAATTAAATTTGAAGCCCATTGTAATAATTAATAAAGTTGATAAAGAAAACTGTCGTCCTGACGAAGTACATGATGCAGTATTTGAATTATTTTTCAATTTAGATGCGACAGAAGATCAATTAAATTTTCCAACTTTCTATGGTAGTGGTAAAAATGGTTGGTTTAATGATAGTCTAACTCCTTGTGAAGATATCTTCCCTTTAATGGATGGTATCTTAAAATATGTTCCAGGTCCAGATGTAAAAGAGGGGCATACACAAATGCAAATAACTTCATTGGATTATTCTTCTTTCTTGGGTCGTATTGCTATTGGTAAAGTTGAAAGAGGTGCTATCAAAGAAGGACAAAACATTGTATTAGTTAAAGCTGATGGAACTTTAAAGAAAAATAAAGTAAAAGAATTATATGTATTCGAAGGAATGGGTAAGCGTAAAGTAACAGAAGTAGTTTCTGGTGACTTATGTGCTGTAGTTGGATTAGACGATTTCAGTATTGGTGATACCATTGCTGATCCAGAAAATCCGGAAGCTTTACCTGTTATTAGTGTTGATGAACCAACTATGAGTATGACTTTTAGTATCAACAACTCACCTTTCTTTGGTAAGGAAGGTAAGTTTGTTACTTCAAGGCATATACGAGATCGTTTAATGAAAGAGACAGAGAAGAACTTAGCATTGCGTGTGGAAGAAACAGATAGTGCGGATAGCTTCTTGGTATTTGGTCGTGGTATTTTACATCTAGGTGTACTCGTTGAAACGATGCGTCGTGAAGGATATGAATTGACAGTGGGAAATCCTCAAGTATTAGTAAAAGATATTGATGGACGTAAACATGAGCCATTTGAAATATTAGTAGTAGATGTTCCTGCTGATTACAGCGGGAAAGTAATTGACTTAGTTACCCAAAAGAAAGGAGAGATGTTAATTATGGAATCGAAGGGGACCATGCAACATTTAGAGTTTGATATTCCTTCTAGAGGATTGATCGGACTTCGTTCTCAAATGTTAACACAAACTGCTGGGGAGGCTGTAATGGCACACCGTTTTAGTGAATATAAGCCATGGAAAGGACCTATTCCTGGAAGAAGTAATGGTGTACTCGTTGCAAAGACTGCTGGTTTAACAACTGCATACTCTATAGATAAATTACAAGACAGAGGGCGATTCTTTATTGAACCAGGTGAGGAAATTTATGCTGGTCAAGTATTGGCCGAACATATTAAACCAGGTGATTTAAATATCAATGCTGTCGAGATGAAAAAATTAACCAACCACCGTGCAAGTGGTAGTGATGATAGTGTTCGTATTACCCCTAAAGTATTATTTACTTTAGAAGAGTGTATGGAGTACATTCAGTTTGATGAGTGTATTGAAGTAACACCAAAATCGGTGAGAATGCGTAAGTCTATTTTAGATGAAAATAATAGAAGTAAAGCAACTAAAGCAGCTTCAAATTAAACCCTCTAATAATTTTATAAAAAAAGAGTCTCAATAAATTGGGACTCTTTTTTTATTTAGATAGTAGGTTTTATTAAATAGGCTTGTTCAATGCTTTCCATAAAACATCTTTTAATTCTACTAAGTTTTTTTGAGTAGCAGAAGAGATAAAAATATGTGGAATTTTTTTTGGAAGCTCTTTAACAATGGCATCAGTTAATTCTTGGTCGAGTAAATCCGATTTTGAAATAGCGATGATAAATTCTTTTTGTAATAATTCAGGGTTGAATTTTTCTAATTCATTTTTTAGAATTTCAAATTCTTTTTTATGATTATCAGAGTCTGCTGGAATTAAAAATAATAAAACAGCGTTACGCTCAATATGTCTTAAGAAGCGGTGTCCTAGTCCTTTTCCTTCTGCGGCACCTTCAATAATACCGGGCAAATCGGCAATACAAAAAGATAAATTATTTCTATATTCTACCATGCCCAATTGTGGCGTTAAAGTCGTAAATGCATAATTTGCAATTTTAGGTTTAGCTGCTGTTATGACTGAAAGCAGCGTCGACTTTCCTGCATTTGGAAAACCTACTAAACCTACATCCGCCAATACTTTTAATTCAATATTCTTCCAACCTTCTACTCCTTCTTCACCTGGTTGTGCATATTCTGGAACTTGTTGGGTAGGGGTTGCAAAATTACTATTACCTAAACCACCACGTCCACCTTTCATGAGAATTATCTCTTGGCCGTCTTTTAAAATTTCTCCTTCCACCTTTCCCGTTTCTTCATCTCTAGCAATGGTGCCTAGCGGTACTTCAATAATAATATCTTTACCATCCTTGCCAGTACATTTATTCTTAGATCCATTTTCACCATCCTCTGCAATCACATTCTTATAATAGCGTAAATGTAATAAGGTCCATAACTGCGCATTCCCTCTTAAAATAATATGACCACCTCTTCCACCATCCCCGCCATCAGGTCCTCCTTTGGCAGTTAATTTATTGCGTAAAAAATGCTTACAACCTGCCCCTCCATGCCCACTATGGGCAAAAATGCGGATGTAATCAATAAAATTGTTTCTTTCTGACACTGTGTAATTATGAATGGCAAAGTTAACTAAATCTTGCTTGTATAGCTAGATTATTATAGTAACCATTCTATGCATATTACTTATTGGCTTTTAAACCATCAATTAAAATAGCTACCATATTTTGTTCTAATTCGGCAGCATTAATTTTTTTAGTAGATCTATGCCAACTTTCAATACCACTAACAGCATGTAAAAAAATTAAAACAACAGTAGGGGCATCAATAGATTTGATTTCCTTGTTGCGAATTCCTTCTTCAATAATGGCTGCAATCCTTTTGCGGTATACTCTTCGTTGATTCTGATAATTTGATAAATAAGGGTCTGATAAATGTTTCCATTCTCTATCACTCACATATACTTCTTCATAATGGTGAATCATTTCACTAATATGAAAGCGTAATAGCTTCTCCATTTTTTGTAAAGAACTTATTGGCTCAGATTCTATCTCATCCATTTTCAACACAAATCTATTGGCTACATTAAAAACCAATTCGTGTAATAATTCGCTCTTGGATTTTATATGATTATATAAGCTGGCAGCTTCTACACCCACTGCCTCAGCTAAGTCACGCATGCTGGCTGCTTTGTAACCTTTCTCTCTAAATAGGGTAGCTGCTTTACTAACAATTACGTCTTTTCTAGACCCGTTTTTTTCTGTTTTTATTCTAGCCATGATCAAAAATTTGATAATTTGTTAGTACAAAATTATAGAATAAAACTTTTAAATTTCTTTATTTTTTTAAATAAAAATGTATTTTCGTTAGTTTTTGATTATCAGTTACTTAGTAGTCCGCTTCTTATAATTTGAGGTGGACAGAAAGATTTCAATGTATTAATCGTAGTTTCGCAGCTGAAAATTAAAATCAAAAACATGTCATTAGTAGTTGTTGGATCTATGGCCTTTGATGCCATCGAAACCCCCTTTGGGAAAAGTGATAAAATTATTGGCGGTGCTGCTACTTATATAGCTTGGTGTGCCTCTAACTTTACTACTGTTAAACAAATTTCAGTTGTGGGTGGAGACTTTCCGCAGTCTGAATTAGATACCTTAGCTAAAAGAGGTGTTATTTTAGAAGGTGTTCAAATTAAAAAAGACGAAAAAACATTTTTCTGGAGTGGTAAATATCATTTAGATATGAATACCCGAGATACATTAGAAACGCAACTAAATGTATTAGAAAATTTTGAACCCGTTGTTCCAGATAGTTATCAAGACTGTGAAATATTAATGTTAGGTAATTTAGTACCTGGTGTTCAAAGCAGTGTGATCAAGCAAATGAAAAAGCGTCCAAAGTTAATTGTAATGGATACTATGAATTTTTGGATGGAAATTATGATGGATGATTTATTGCATACTATTTCTTTAGTAGATGTGTTAATGGTGAATGATAGTGAAGCACGTCAACTAAGTGGTGAGTATAGTTTAGTAAAGGCTGCAAAAAAGATTATGGCCATGGGCCCTAAATATTTAATTATTAAGAAAGGGGAACATGGTGCACTTTTATTTCATGGCAATGAAGTATTCTTTGCACCAGCCTTACCTTTAGAAGAAGTATTTGATCCAACTGGCGCTGGAGATACTTTCGCTGGTGGCTTTGTGGCACATCTTGCAAAAACAAAAGACTATTCTTTCAATAATATGAAGTCGGCCATTATTGTAGGTAGTGCACTAGCAAGCTTCTGTGTTGAGAAGTTTGGTACACAAAGATTAACAGAGATTACCCATGCTGATATTAAAGAACGCATACAATCGTTTGTTCAGTTAGTGAATTTCGATATTGAATTAGTATAAATTTGGAGATTCATTGAATTCGAATTAATTTTGTGCAAACAATGAGAAATTATAAACATACCAAACAAATTAAGAAACCCCTTTAATAGGAAGGTGCTGATTGTTTGTATGCTATAAAAATATATTCAGAAGCCTTCCAAGAAATTGGGAGGCTTTTTGTTTTTCACATGATTATTATAGAAATAAAAAAATAAAGTATGAAAGTTGCAGTGGTTGGTGCTACTGGTTTAGTGGGCACTAAAATGTTAGAAGTATTAGCGGAAAGAAATTTTCCAATAACTGAATTAATTCCTGTGGCATCGGCCCGTTCTAAGGGAAAGGAAGTAATTTATAAAGGCAAGGCTTATAAAGTAGTAACTATGGAAGAAGGTATTGCGGCAAAACCTGCAGTAGCTCTATTTTCAGCAGGGGGAAGTACTTCTTTAGAGTGGGCGCCTCAATTTGCATCGGCAGGCATTCGTGTTATAGATAACTCTTCAGCTTGGAGAATGGACGCTACCAAAAAATTAGTCGTACCAGAAGTGAACGCTTCTGTATTAACGAAAGACGATTTAATCATTGCCAATCCTAATTGTTCTACTATTCAAATGGTGGTAGCATTACAACCCCTTCACGCAAAATATAAAATTAAAAGAGTGGTGGTAAGCACTTATCAGAGTGTAACAGGTACGGGTAAAAAAGCAGTGGACCAATTAATGGAAGAAAGAAAAGGTGTTAAAGTGGGCGCCGATGACATGGCCTATAAATATACCATTGATTTAAATGCCATTCCTCAGATTGATGTTTTTTTAGAGAACGGTTATACCAAAGAAGAAATGAAAATGGTGAAAGAAACTTGTAAAATTATGCAAGACGATACTATTAAAGTAACTGCTACCACGGTTCGTATTCCAGTAATGGGTGGCCATAGTGAAAGTGTGAATGTAGAATTTGAAAATGAATTCGAATTGAAGGAAGTAATTGATATACTTGCTGCAGCACCTGGTGTGATTGTTCAACAAAGCGATGCAGACCAGTTCTATCCAATGCCTTTATGGGCCCATGAAAAAGATGATGTATTTGTTGGTCGTTTAAGAAGAGATGAAACACAAGCAAAAACTTTGAATATGTGGATTGTTAGTGATAACCTTCGTAAGGGCGCCGCTACCAATGCTATACAAATTGCAGAATATTTAGCTTCGAAAGGAATTATTTAGATTCTATTCCTTTTTAAAAGTCAAATACTTTTAATCTTTTGAAATGATAATTAAGACCCCTTAATTAATACTAATAAAGAAATTCAATTTTGAGTGAACTTTAAGTAAGAAGAGGCTGCCGAGCGACTGATGAATCAGATAACTTTATACCCAATGACCCCGTGTATGGGGTCATTGAAAAAATCATAAGAGGTAAAAACTAATAAAAAATAATTTATTTAATTTTTTATTAGTTCAACAAAATCACCTTCAGATATAATTTTGATCGAAGCAATTTTTTTTGCTTTCTCTAATTTACTACCAGCGTCTTCACCTACCACTAAGTAATTTAGTTTACTACTTACACCTCCAAGTATATGACCACCTCTTGCTTCCACCATGGCTTCGGCCTCGGAGCGTTTTAATTGAGTGAGTGTGCCTGTAAATAAAAAATTTAGACCGGATAAATTACCATCCACAGCAGTATCATTGGTTTGAATCATATTTAGTCCAAGGCGTTCTAAACTTTGAATGAGTTCAATATTTTTAGGTTCATGGAAAAACTGATAAATGCTGGTGGCTACTTTAATACCAACATCATCAAAGCTTTGTAATTGTTCTTCAGTGAAATCTTTTAAATCTAATATGTGTTGAATATGACTTGCAATGGTTTTAGCAGTGGTTTCACCTACAAAGCGAATGCCTAAGGCATATATTAAACGGTATAAAGGTTGGGTTTTTGAAATTTCAATGGCGGCATTCAAATTATCAATACTTTTTTTACCAAAACCTTCTAAGCCTGTTATTTTGCTAAAGTCTAGTTGGTAAAGAGAAGGAATATTAGTGATTAAGCCAAGTTCATAAAACTTTCTAATATTGGCTTCGCCAAAACTTTTAATATCCATCGCGTCCTTACTCACAAAATGTATGATACGCTCTATTATTTGTGCGGTGCATAAAGGGCTATTGCATCTCCAAACGGCTTCAGCTTCTTCTTTTTCTAATAAAGCATTACATACAGGACAGTGGGTTGGAAATTGAATTATTTTTTCTTTACCCTTTCTTAATTTGGGAATAGATTGTACAATTTGTGGAATTACATCACCAGCTCTTTCAATAATAACGGTATCACCTAAACGTAAATCTTTTTCTTTAATGTATTCTTGATTATGCATCGAAATACTAGACACTGTTACACCACCTAATGCCACTGCTTTTAATTTAGCTACAGGAGTCACAGCACCAGTTCTTCCTACCTGAAATTCTACTGATTCTAAAATAGTAGTGGCCTGTCTAGCTTTAAATTTATAGGCAATGGCCCATCTTGGATGGTGAGAAGTCATGCCTAGTTTTTCCTGTAAAGCAAAATCGTTTACTTTAATAACGAGTCCATCTATTTCATAAGGTAGTGTATCACGCTGCGTTTCAAACTCGTTACAAAATGCAATCACCTTGTCTACACCTTTTATAATTTTTCTTTCCTTTTGCGGTGACCTAAAACCCATATTCCATAGTAATTCTAAAGATCCACTATGACTACTTAATAAAGGGCTTAATTTAGTTTTAGGCGCAGGTAAAAAATAACTAATATGATAAATGAAGGCATCTAAATTTCTGGATGCAACTTCCTTTGGGTCTTTCATTCTTAGACTACCTGCAGCCGCATTGCGTGGATTAGCCAATGTGGCAATTTGTTTTTCTTTTAATTTTTCATTAAAGTCCGAGAATGACTTTTTACTCATAATCACTTCACCTCTAATTTCCATTTGTTGGATTCCATTATCAAGTAAAGGAATACTTAAAGGAATGGATCTGATTTGTTTTATATTACTTGTAATATCTTCTCCTGCTACACCATCACCTCTAGTACAAGCGCGCACTAGTAAGTTGTTTTCATAAAGCAGTGAAATACTAGCTCCATCAAATTTAGGTTCCACACAATAAGTAATTTCTTCAAGGCCAGCTCCTTCTTGCGCTTTGCGATCAAAATCAATTAAGTCTTCTGCATTGTAGCTGTTTTCCAAACTTAACATGGGTACTAAATGTGCTACTGTTTCAAAAGAATTATTTAAACTATTGCCTACTCTTTGGCTAGGGGAGTCTTTTGTAATTAAGGACTTATTCGCTGATTCAATGGTAATTAATTGTTGGTATAATTGGTCGTATTCAAAATCACTAATGAAGGGCTCGTTTGCAACATAATATTGGTATTCATGAAATTTAAGCAAATTTCTTAAAGGTGTTAATTCGATGGTATGGGGATGCGCCAGGTAGGATGCTGTAAGAGACTGAAAACTTTGTATTTGTGACTTATTATACATGTTGTAAAATGTCTGCTAAAATACAAATTGTTTTATTCTTTTATTTCGTATTTTGAGGATAAGAAATTATTATTTCTTTTTTGCTTATGCTTGAACACTCTAAATCTGTGGCATTAACGACTGCTGCCCATATCAAGGAGGCAGAATCATTGGTGGAATCATATCCAGCAGTGCCTCTAACGGTTGATTGTGTAATATTTGGTTTTGATGAAAATGCACTCAAGGTTTTACTTATTAAGAGCGATTTAGCTCAGTTTGCCGAAAAATACTCTTTATTAGGTGATATTGTCAAATCAAATGAAGATTTGGACGATGCTGCTAACCGAGTACTTTTAGAGAGAACGGGTATGAAAGATGTTTATTTAGAGCAAGTACATTGTTTTGGTAAGCCCCAAAGGCATCCAGGTGGCAGGGTGGTAACCACGGTATACGCTTCTTTATTAAATATAAAACACCATGAATTATCCATCAAAGACCATGATTTAAATTGGCATCAAGTGGGACAAATTGGCGAGATGGCTTTTGATCATAAGGAAATATTAGATGTCTGTGTAAATTGGTTGCAAAAAAGAATTCAAGAACATCCATTGGCCTTTAACTTACTCCCTAAAAAGTTCTCCTTAAGACAGTTGCAAAATGTATATGAGGCCATTTTAAATTGTCAGTTGGATCGTCGCAATTTTAGGAAAAAATTTGCTGCTATGGGGTACTTAATAGACGCCCACGAAATGGAAGTGAATGTGACACACCGCCCTGGTAAATTATACACTTTTGACTTTGAAGCCTATCAACAGCGTAAGAAAAATGGGGTAGGTATTGATTTTTAAAAAATGCTATTGCTTGCCTATAATTTAATACCTTTATTCACTATTTAAACAGGTATTATTATGTTATATTCAATGACGGGATATGGTCGCGCCGAAGCTACATTTAAAGACAAGACCATTTTAGTCGAAGTGAAATCGCTTAACGGTAAGCAATTTGATTTACGCTTGAATATCCCCTTCATGTTGAAGCCTTATGAAGTAGAAATTAGAAATAAGTTAAATGAATCTTTATTAAGGGGAAGCGTAGAGTCTACTATCACTATTAAATCGAATGGCATTTCAAAGCCTGTTACAGTCAATAAAGAATTAGCTAAATCCTATTATCAGCCCATTGTAGAAATTGCCGATGAATTGGGCATTCCTAAAGAAAATATATTAAGTACTTTATTAAAGATGCCGGATGTGGTTTCATCAAGTAGTGAAGTATTGACTGAAGAGGAGTGGAAGCAAATTCAAGATTTATTACAGGAAGCTATTAAGGCTTTAATGCAACATCGTTTAGAAGAAGGCAAGTCTGTTGAAAAAGATTTATTAGAGCGTATAGTAGCCATTGAAATGCATCAAGCGCATATTGAAAAATTTGAACCTAATAGAAGAATTAAGATAAAAGAAGGCTTAGTGAAATTATTGGAACAACATGTAGGCCCCGATAAATATGATAATAATAGATTAGAGCAAGAACTTATTTATTATATTGAAAAAATAGATATTTCTGAGGAAAAAGTAAGGTTGAATAATCATTGTACTTATTTCAAATCTGTTTTAAAAGAAGCAGAGGCGTCTAAGGGTAAAAAACTTTCTTTTATTTTACAAGAAATGGGCAGGGAAATAAACACCACTGGCTCTAAAGCAAATGATATGGAAATACAGAAGTCTGTGATTTTGATGAAAGATGAATTAGAAAAAGCTAAAGAACAAATATTAAACGTTTTATAAAATGGGGTTATTGAAAAATAGAGTAGCTTTTATTTTACTAGGTATATTTTTTATTTTGCCTGGATGCGAGACCAAACAACTTTTCGAACAAAGTACAATTTACCCTAATCATAATTGGCCTGCTAAGCAAGTCACAAAGTATCAGTTTAATGTTACAGATACAGCGGCTACTTATAAAGTATTTTTTGTCATCAGACACCACAATGCTTACCATTATAAAAATATTTGGCTTGACCTTATAATAAAAAGCCCAACGAATACTATCACTAAACAAGTGGTTAACTTGAATTTAGCTGATGATGCAAAGGGGTGGTTAGGATCAGGAATGGATGATATATATGATCAAAGAATTCCAATGACTGCAACCCCTATACATTTAAATAAAGGAATTAATGAAATTAGTATTCAGCATACTATGCGTGAAGACCCCCTAGAGAATATTTTATCTACAGGCATTAGAGTAGAAAAAGTTTTGCCATGAATTGGAAACAACTAAAAATTAATAAATTAAAATTAGTAAGTTTTATTTATTGGGTTTTTTTGACTTACATGATTGCCGCTTTTATTTGGTGGTATGTCTCCTTAGAAAAACAAAATAATGAAATTGCTGCAATTAAATTTCAATCTATTCAATTAAGCGACCCCTCCTTAGCATCCAAAACACACGCTATTAAAGATTTTCAACTCAGAAAGACAAAACAATTTATTGGTGAGGGTTTAACTATTTTAGTTTTATTCTTGTTGGGGGCTATTTATGTATATCGCTCTTTGATGAAACAATTACGTTATGCCGACCAGCAACAAAATTTTATGATGGCTGTTACACATGAATTAAAAACACCCATTGCCATTTCTCATTTAAATATAGAGACGCTGTTAAAAAGAGAATTAGATACAACACAACAATTAAAATTATTAGAAGCTACCTTAAAAGAAACAAAAAGATTAGATCATTTAAGTACTAATATTTTATTGACGGCTCAATTAGATATGGGCCAGTATGAAGCAAATAAACAATTAGTGAATGTATCTGATCTGGTGAAACAAACAATTAAATCTTTTCAAGAAAGGTATGCTTCTAGAATTTGTAATTCCATGGTGGAAGATGCAATAGAATTACAGGGAGAGCCTTTATTACTACAATTATTAGTTAATAATTTAATGGATAATGCCAATAAATATGCGCCAATCACAGAGCCAATTTATATTCATTTGCAATCGAATCAGAATACGATTCAGTTAATTGTGAAGGATCAAGGACCTGGTATTGCTGCTGTCGATAAAAATAAAGTATTTGAAAAGTTTTATCGTGTAGGAGCTGAAAGCACCAGAACTACTAAGGGTAGTGGATTAGGACTTTACCTATGTAAAAAAATCGCTGAATTTCATAACGCTACAATTCAATTAACCTCTAACACGCCTACTGGAAGTATTTTCACCGTTACCTTTTTTATCTAAGCATATGGCAAAATTTGAAATTTTATTAGTAGAAGACGAAGAAAATTTACACGATGCCCTAAAATTAAATTTAGAGATGGAGGGCTATAATGTAAGCTCATCTTATGATGGCGCCCATGCTTTGAAACAAATACAATCGGCACATTTTGATTTAATTATTTTAGATATTATGCTACCTTCATTAGATGGATTTGCCATCACAGAAACAGTGAGACTTCATAATATAGAAACACCCATTTTAATTTTAAGTGCTAAGAATACAAGTGCTAATAGAGTGCAAGGTTTAAAGTTAGGTGCAGATGATTATTTGACGAAGCCTTTTAATTTAGAAGAATTATTATTACGTGTTTCTAAATTAATTCAAAAAACTAATAACGCAAATCTCCAAGTGAAAATAGATGAGTATAATTTTGCAGGTCATATTCTAAATTTTAAATTACAAGAAGCGATTAATAACAATGGAAAAAAAATAACTTTAACAAAAAAAGAAGCAATGCTACTACAACTACTTGTTGAAAATAAAAATACAGTAGTCACTAGAGAACGAATTTTAAAATCTGTATGGGGGTATCAAGTTTTTCCAACAACAAGAACTATTGATAATTTTATTCTCAATTTTCGTAAATATTTTGAACAAGATCCTAAATCGCCAGTTCATTTCATTTCCATTAGGGGCGTGGGCTATAAATTCCAAGATTAGTCGCTTTTGAATGCAATCTTTTACTTCTTTTCGCGTTAATATTAGTAGTTAACATTCACGCATGTCATTGAACTCTATCTTAGATTATTTAGAACCTATTAATTTAGACCTTCTTTCCAAGGATGAAGGCTATCGGGATACCCAATTGGGCAAGCATATCAAGGCCAATCAAGGCAGTTTACCTGATATTAGCAAAGCAGATATGGTCCTTATTGGAGCTGGGGAATGTAGGGGCGGGGGCTATGCATTAAATGGACACGAGGCTGCCAATGCAGTAAGGGGGGCATTATATTCTCTATATTATTGGCATACTCAGGTTGCCATAGTTGATTTAGGAAATGTAAAATTGGGTCAGTCTATTCAAGATAGCTATGCAGCCCTTAGAACAGTTATTTCAGAACTATTATTACAAAATAAGAAAGTGGTTATCATGGGAGGTTCTCATGATCTTAGTTTGGCTCAATACCACGCTTATACTTCTATACCTACTTTAGTGAATGCTGTAGTGGTGGATGCAAAGATTGACTTAGACCTTGAGGCAAGGCTTCCTGCCGACCATTTTTTAGAAGAACTTTTTACAGGACTTCCCAATCATTTAAACCATTATGCACATATCGGATTCCAAAGTTATTTTATGCATCCGCATATGCTTGAGACCATCGATAAATTAAGATTTGATTGTTATCGTTTGGGTAAAGTAAGAGAAGACATTGAAGAAATGGAACCCGCTATTAGAGATAGTCATATGATGAGCTTTGATATTAGTGCCATTCAAAATGCTCAAGCACCTGCTAATTTAATTACCCCAAATGGGTTCAATGGTGAAGAAGCTTGTATTTTAATGCAGTATGCGGGTATGAGTTGGAAAACTAGTACTATTGGGCTATTTGGTTATCAGGCTGAATTAGATAATAATGGTTTGACAGCTATTCAAATGGCTCAAATGATATGGTATGTTATAGATGGAGTTCAGAAAGGCAAAAAAGAATCGCCCTTATCAGATGCAGAGAGATTTAAGGAGTTTCATATTGCCTTTTCGGATATAGAAACTAATTTTTTACAAAGTAAGACTACTGGAAGATGGTGGATGCAAACACATAATAATCAATGGGCACCTTGTAGTTATAAAGATTATTTAGTAGCTTCCAATAACGAAATTCCAGAAAGATGGCTAAGAGCATTAGAAAGGGAATAAATTTTCCCATCCTTTTTACAATTTTTTTATGGTTAGTAACTGCTGCTTGTTCTGTTCGTCAGGCACAGAAAACTTTATTAGCAGACCCAGCTTTAAAAGGAGCCCATGTAGGGGTAGCTGTCTATAACACCTCTAAAGAAAAATGGGTAGACCGTCACTTAAGTGATTTATACTATACACCTGCAAGTAATACCAAAATACTTTCATGCTATTTAGGGATGCGCTTTTTAGGTGATTCCATACCTGGCTGGAAAATGGCAGAAAATAAAGACAGTATTTTTTTATTGCCCTTGGGCGACCCTAGTTTTTTACATCCCGATTTTTCTTATCAACCTGTTGCCGATTTAATTCGCCAAACAAAAAAACAAGTGGTGCTATGTTTCCCCGATAAGGCAGACGCCTTTGCAATGTATGGTAGAGGTTGGGCTTGGGATGATTATGCTGAAGACTATCAACCAGAAAGAAATAGATTAAATATTTACGGCAATGTAGTCACTGTGACAAAATCAACAAATGGAGTGAATATTCAGCCTAGTTTATTTACAAAAAATCAGGCAGTGTCAAAAGAGTATACACAGTGGAGTAGGGCTAAATTAGATAACCAATTTTTTGCCACTGGTAAATCTATTAAAGATACTTTACAACAAATTCCTTTTATTACCGATACTACTTATGCTTTAGCAAAGGCATTATTAGAAGATACATTACATCCTGCATTGCCTATTGCTATTCAAAAAGGTTGGCATCAAGATAATGTACATATTGTTAAAACAGTTCCTACCGATAGTTTATTAAAAATTATGATGCACCGTAGTGATAACTTTTTTGCAGAGCAAGTTTTTTTAATGGCAAGCGAACAGTTATTAGGGACCATTAATGATGAAGCCTTAATAGATACTATTTTAAAATCGGACTTTAGTTTTTTCCCTCAAACTCCACAATGGGCAGATGGAAGCGGGCTTAGTAGATTTAATTTAAATACGCCAGAAAATTATGTGGCCTTATTGAAAAAAATGGAAAACGATTTTAGCTTTACGCGTATTAAAGGCATTTTTGCACAAGGAGGTAAAACTTCTTTGTCTGCTTATTATAAAAATATTCCTGGGGAGCTGTATGCAAAAACTGGAACCTTAGGTAATCAAGTAGCTTTAAGTGGCTATATTATTACCAATAAAGGAACACGCTTATTATTTTCAGTTTTAGTGGCTAATCATATTAGCCCTAGCACTTATCCAGTTAGAAAAGCAGTAGAAGCTTATTTAACAAGTATCATGAAGTTGAACTAGTTATTTGCTAAACAAGCCATCTAAATAATCCTCCTTTAATTCAACATAAGTAGGAGCTCCAGAAGCAGTGATAGTAGGAATATCGCAGTCTGCTAAGGATTCAATCAAAGAATGCATTTCTTTATGACTTAGCGCTTGGCCTGCTTTAATGGCCATTTGACGCGCCATGCAGCGAATTAATTTTTCTCTTTTGCTAAATTTAATATCGCTACTAAAATGTTTAAACTGTTCTAATAGTAATTCAATTGCATTTTTCTCATTACCTGACATTATATCAGCAGGTATTCCTTGTATAATAAAACTATTTTGACCAAAGGGTTCAATTTCATATCCAATAAGGGCAAGGTCTTCGATTATATCTTCTAGTAGTATAGCATCGCTCACACTAAGTTCTAATACTACAGGGAATAAACTTTTTTGAGTTGCATGCGGCTGTGCACTTGCCTTTTGAAATTTTTCATACAAGACCCTCTCGTGTGCTAGTTGCTGGTGAATAATAATTACGCCACTGCGCGAGGGTGCTAAAATATAAGTTTGATGTAATTGAAGTAAGCTTGCTGTTTCTTCTATTTCTAGTGGGTTGCCTTCTTTGTATAAGCCCATTGAAGAGGCTTTTACGATATAGGATTCTTTAGTTGCATCCTGACCTTCATTGGTAGAAGGAATATCTGTAAAAAAACTTTTCCAATCTTGCTTGGAAGCGTTTTCACTTTTTGAAATTAAATGCGCTTGATTTTTTTTACTAAAGCCTTCATACAAGGACTGCTTAGTAGTGTTATTATACTTTTCGTCGGTAAAAGGTTTTTGAATGGCATCTAATTGTTGAATGTTGGCATCCAAAGAAAAATCTAGAGAAGGTGCTACACTAAATTGTGCTAAAGCATGTCTAACGGCTGCTTGGACAAAGGCATAAATAATTTTATCATCTTCAAATTTTATTTCTTGCTTGGTAGGATGTACATTAATATCTACTTGAGCAGGGTCAACATCAATATATAATAAATAACTAGGAAAATTTTCTTTAGCAATTAGTCCTTCAAAAGCGTTGGCTACTGCGTGGTGAAGGTAAGCGCTTTTAATAAAGCGACGGTTTACAAAAAAGTACTGATCACTTCTTGTTTTTTTGGCAGTATCGGGCTTGCCTACAAAACCTGTAATAGTTAAGTAGTCGGTTTTTTCACCTACAGATACAAGCTTGGTTTGGTAATTATTTCCTAGAACTTGAATGGCTCTTTGTTTAAATGAACCACCTTCCCAATGATATACATCTTGCCCATTACTTGATAAACTAAAATAAATTTCAGGAAAGGCGAGCGCGACTCTTGTAAATTCTTCAATAATATGTTTAAGCTCGGCGCTATTACTTTTTAAGAAATTTCTTCTAGCAGGTACATTGAAAAATAAATTTTTCATACTTATACTTGTGCCCACTGAACAAGCTACAGCACTTGTATCTGTCACTTTACTATTTTCAATTTCTACAGCCGTGCCCATTTCATCTTCAGCTCGTCTTGTTTTTAAACTTACTTGCGCCACAGCAGCAATGGAAGCCAAGGCTTCTCCACGAAAACCCATAGTTCTAATTTGAAATAAATCCTCAATGGTACTTATTTTACTAGTGGCATGACGGGCAAAAGCATTTTGCGCATCGGTTGCATTCATACCTTTTCCATTATCAATGACTTGAATAAGTGACTTGCCGGCATCATTGACTAGTAATTTAATTTCATTGGCACCAGCATCTACTGCATTTTCTAGCAATTCTTTTACCGCGCTGGCTGGTCTTTGTATAACCTCACCTGCCGCAATTTGATTGGCTATGTGGTCTGGCAGTAAATGAATGATATCGGACACTTTTTAGTCGTTTTTGAAGTGTGTAAAAGTAGTAAATTTGCCACTTAAAATACCAACTTATGCCAAGAACAGCAGACATCCAAAAACTTAAACACCAGTTTCTACCTACCGATGCTGTTTTAACCAATTGGGAGGGCCTAGAGCCATATTTTAAGACCCTATTAGACCAAGAATTAGATTCAGTAGCCACCCTTGAAAAATGGCTTAAAAACCTAAGTGAACTAGAGGCCTTTATTAGTGAGGATGCTTGTTGGAGACAAATTAAAATGACTTGCGATACTACCGATAAATCTTTAGAAGAATCCTTTAATTTTTTCTGCATGGAGATTCAACCTAAAATACAACCCTATGCAGATGCACTTAATAAAAAATTAATAGCCTGTCCATATACTGCGCAGCTGAATCATTCGGAGTACTTTACTTATTTGCGTTCAGTTAAAAAAAGTATCGAACTATTTAGAGAAGAAAATATTCCTATTCAAGCAGAGTTAAGTGTATTGCAGCAACAATATGGAACCATCTCAGGAAAAATGACTATTCAATTTAGGGAGCAAGAATATACTTTGCAACAAGCTGCACAGTTTTTAGAAAATCCAGATAGATCAATTCGTGAAGAAGTGTATTTTAAAATTCAAGAGCGTCGTTTGCAAGATCAAAATAGTATGCATGATTTATTTTCTAGCTTAATCCAAAAAAGAAATCAGGTAGCAATTAATGCAGGTTTTGCAAATTACCGGGATTATAAATTTCAAGAGTTAGGAAGATTTGACTATACTAAAGAAGATTGTTTTCAATTTCATCAAGCTATAAAATTACATGTGCTTCCATTAATTGATAAAATTTATGCACGTAAAAAAAAGAAATTAGGACTTTCTACTTTAAAGCCCTGGGATACAGAAGCAGAGCCATTAGGCATAGCCCCTTTAAAGCCTTTTACAGACGGCAAAGACTTATACAATAAGTCGGTAGCTTGTTTTGAAAAACTCAATCCATTTTTTGCAGACTGTTTACGTAAAATGAATGAACTTAAACATTTTGATTTAGAAAGTAGAAAAGGTAAAGCGCCGGGTGGGTATAATTGTCCTTTAGCAGAATCAGGGGCGCCTTTTATTTTTATGAATGCAGCTGGTCAAATGAGTGATGTGACTACAATGGTCCATGAAGGAGGCCACGCTATACATTCTTTTTTAGCGCATCCACTTTCATTAAGTGCGTTTAAAGAATATCCCATGGAAATGGCAGAAGTAGCGAGTATGTCCATGGAGTTATTTACCATGAATCATTGGCAAAGCTTTTTTGATAACGAAGAAGATTTAAACAGAGCGAAAGAACATCAGTTAGAAAGAACTATTACGATATTCCCTTGGATTGCCATTATTGATAAGTTTCAACATTGGGTGTATGAAAATCCTAAGCATACAATAGAGGAGCGAACTGCTTCGTGGAAAAATATTAATGAAGAGTTTTCAACAGATAGTATAGACTACTCTGGTTTAGATATCTATAGAGCAATAGGTTGGCAAAGACAACTTCATTTATTTGAAGTACCTTTTTATTATATTGAATATGGTATTGCGCAATTAGGAGCCATTGGTATGTGGATGCAGTATCAAAAAAATCCAAAAGTGGCCTTAGAGAATTATATGAATGCTTTAAGCTTAGGGGGTACAAAAACATTACCTGAATTATATAAAACAGCAGGTATTGAATTTAATTTCTCACCCAATTATGTAAAAAAATTAATGGATTTTACAAATCAGGAATTAGAAAAGTTATACGTTTAATTAATTTGCACTAGGATTTGTAGGTCCGTTGCTCGGTCTATTATTTGGTCCTTTATGGGGGCGATTATTAGGGCCATTGTTAGGACGATTATTTGGCCTATTATTAGATCTATTATTCGGACTATTGCCTTGCATAGGCCTGCGGTCATTTTGATTCGCATTTCTTTGTTGGTCTCTTCTTCTGCGATCATTTTTTTCTAATGAACGCAAACTAATCTGACCTACTAGTTCTACAAATTCAGGTTCAACTTCTTTATTTTTACTAGTGAGTTCTACTGCTTCTAATTCTTCTACAGCAATCCCTTGTTTATTTAATTTTTTTATTTCAATAACACGGTCTATGGTTAAAGGATAATGCTTAGTATTATTAGGAAGGGTATACCACATTAAATTTTTGAAAATATCTTTCTTAATTAAAAAAGCCTGACCCATTACAGTTTGAAGTGTATCTGCATAATCGGGAAAACCTTGTAAGGCATCTAAATATGTATCTAATTCAAAATTCAAGCAACATTTTAATCTACCACATTGACCACTTAACTTCGTTTGGTTAATAGATAAATTTTGATAACGTGCAGCAGTGGTATTTACACTTTTGAAATCATGTAACCATGTGCTGCAGCAAAGTTCTCTTCCACAACTTCCAATACCACCTACTTTAGCAGCTTCTTGCCTAATACCTATTTGTCGCATTTCAACTTTTACCTTAAACTCGCCGGCAAAAGTTCTAATTAATTCTCTAAAATCAATTCTATCATCTGCTGTATAAAAGAAAGTTCCTTTTTTACCATCGGCCTGTAATTCAACTTCACTTAATTTCATTTCCAATTTTAGGTCTCTAGCAGCGGCACGACTTCGGGCCAACATGGAGGCTTCTCTACTTTTACTAATATGGTATGTTTCTAAATCCCTCTCGTTACTAGGTCTTAAAATCTTTTTCATTTCAGGGCTAAATTCATCGGTCCCTCTTTTCTTTAATTGAATACGAACTAATTCACCTGTCAAGGAAACTTCTCCAAGATCAAAACCATTGACACCTTCTACAGTTACGTAGTCGCCTTTTTCAAAATGTTGTGAAGTGGTGTTTCTAAAGAATTCTTTTCTACTGCCTTGTTTGAAGCTAACTTCTACTACTTTGCATTGTGTAGCAGCATCGTCGATAGGTAAATCGCGTAACCAATCATGGACATTTAGTCTATTACAACCTCCAGTACTACAGCCTCCATTACTTTTACACCCATTAGGTGTTCCTGTTCCACAAGATCCACATCCCATATTATGTATGTTCTACTGTTAATGAATAAAAATACCGAGCCTTGCTTCTTTTCTCTGGTTCACTCGCTTTTTTGCTAGGCTTCTGTCAAAATTAAGGTTTTGTTCTGAATGATATGATAGAACTTGATACCCAAGGCCATAAATAGCATTTTTGGGTTGGCATTTCTCTCTATATAGTAGGTAGCCTTGTCAATTTCTTGTATAATGGCCTCCATTTGACCAACGCTAGCTATCTTATTGATTCTTAAAGCAAAATCCTTTAAATCGGGGTCCAAAGGCAGGTCGGTTCCTAAAATTTTTAAACGAATACTTTGCTCCAATAAATGGTTAAAATACTTTAAAAACTGCTTTTGCGGCTCCCTACCCATTTTACTAGCCTCATCTACCCATTTCACCTGTGCTACTGGTCCATTTTTCAAAATTGCATTTAACCATTCTCTTATTTGACTTAAGTAGTCTGCATCACTATGTTGTAATAAATGTAGGGCTTCTCTATAATTGCCATCCGACATAGAAGCAATCTGTGCTGCTTTTTCTTTTTCAATTTGTCCTTTCTGAATTAATGCTGCTTCAATTTCATTAATTGTTAATCGAGGCACTTTAATAAATTGACATCTGCTTAAAATAGTAGGTAAAATATTTTCTTCACTCGTTGCTACTAAAATAATTATGGTATTGTCTGGGGGTTCTTCAATTAATTTTAAAAGTTTATTACCTTCCTTGCCTAAGTATTCGGGCATCCACATTACAAGTACTTTGTAAGCGCTTTCAAAACTTTTAAAAGATAATTTTTTTATCACTTCCGTGCATTCATCTGCGCTAATATTGCCTTGTTTATTTTCGGCTTTTATAAATTGTAACCAATCAAAAACATTGCCATACGGATAACCGATGATAAATTCTCTCCACTCTTCAATATAATTTGCACTTATATTTTTTTGTCCTGGCTTTTCTGTAATAGAGGGGAATGAAAAATGTAAGTCGGGATGCATGAGTTTACAGGCTCTATGATAAGCTGGTAAATTTTCTATTTGATCTGGTGTGTAAAAAACATCTTCTTTAACTTCTGTTGAAGCCACTCCAAATAAATCAGCCGCATTTTCATTGGTAGTGGGAATACTCACTATATATTGAGCAAAAGCAATAGCTAAAGGCAGGGCACCAGCGCCTACTGGGCCAGCAAATAATAAAGCATGACTTAGCCTTTTTTGTTCTACTAAGTGAATCAATTGCTTTTTTAATGCCTCCTGTCCTATGACTTCGCTAAATAACATGCAACGAAGATAATGGATAGTTTATAAAGCCGGCTAAAAAACAGGGGCTATACAATTATTTTAAATAAGACAAAATAGACTCGCTATCGGGTTTGACATTGCTTGGGAAATAAGCAATCATTTTGCCATTCTCGTCAATTAAAAACTTATTAAAATTCCAAGAAATACTTGCATCTAAAATTCCATTTTTTGACTTCATGGTAAGCCATTGGTAAATAGGTGCGATATTATCTCCCTTCACATCAATTTTATCAGCTAAAGGGAAGCTAACACCATAATTCTTTTTGCAAAAAGCAACTATTTCTTCATTGCTACCTGGCTCTTGTCCACCAAATTGGTTACAAGGAAATCCAAGAATGACTAATTTATCTTTGTACTGCTCATATACTTTTTCTAGCCCTTCGTATTGAGGAGTGTAGCCGCATTTTGAGGCAGTGTTTACGATTAATATTTTTTTGCCTTTAAAGTCGGCTAAGTTTAAATTCTTACCATCAATGCTTTTAACGGTAAAGCTATGTATGCTTTGTGCGTTAGTAGTTAGTACAGTTGCCATAACTAAAATGCTTAATAATGTTTTCATAGGAAATTATATTTTTGTTTATTTCTTTTAAATATTGAACATTAAATATAACAAAATTATTTAGAAAAAGTTGACTAGATCGTATAGGCGGCAGCCACCACGCTCAGGGATTGTGGCCTAGCCTCGCTTAAAATATACTTACATACAGATTCAATAGTGGCTCCTGTAGTAATGACATCATCTACTATTAAGATATTCTTTTTATCTATTTGACCTTTGTCAATGATAGAATAGCTTTTAGAGCTTAGTTGTGTTCTTTGAATTCTATCCTTACTAGTTTGACTAACAGCATTTTTATGCTTCAACACTAATGGAAGAATTTGAATATGTGGAATTTTTTCTTGAATACCTTCGCAAATTATAAGGGCTTGGTTATAACCTCTTTCCCTTTGTTTCTTTTTACTAAGTGGAATGGGAATCATGCAATCAATATTTTTAAACCTTTGGCTATTTAGAATGTCTTTTCCAATAATATTCCCTAGCAGTCTACCTGCTTTTTTTTGATTATTATATTTTAATGCAAAAATCAAAGACTGCACAATACTATCCTTTGTGAAAAATAAACTGGCACCTGCTTCATGCAAGGAAACTCTTCCCCAAAATATTTTTTCAATGCTATTTTTTTCAATAGGTAAAAAATGGGTGTAGGGTAAATTTTTTTCACAAGCTGCACATAAAACATTTGCTGCTGCTAGTTCTTCATTACCGCAATGCATACAAATGTGTGGGTAGAATAAATGAAAAAATCCTACGCTATATGCTTGAAGATAATTAAGAATATGTTTTATGAATGGGAATCTAATGAATTTATAATTAGGCATTGAAGAAGAGCTTATAGGCTTCTTCCACTGTTTCTACTGCCACAACGCGAATCGTTAATTTTTTAGTATCAATTCCTTTTTGGTTAAAACTTGATATAACTATTTTCTCAAAGCCTAATTTTTCTGCCTCTGCAATTCTTTGTTGGATTCTATTCACTGCTCTAATTTCTCCATTCAGGCCTACTTCGCCTGCAAAGCAAATTCCTTGAGGAAGTGGAAGGTCTTCAAAAGATGAAAGCAAAGCGAGTATAATGGCTAAGTCCATGGAAGGATCTTCTATTTTTAAGCCCCCTGCAATATTTACAAAAACATCTTTCATGCCAAAAGCAAACCCACCTCTTTTTTCTAAGACGGCTAATAAAAGTTGTAGCCTTCTTAAATCAAAACCAGTAACAGTTCTTTGCGGAGTTCCATAAACGCTTTGTGTTACCAATGCTTGAACTTCTATTAATAAAGGACGCATGCCTTCCATAGAAGCTGCAATAGTGCTACCACTTAATGCATCATTTCTTTGAGCTATTAAAAAAGCAGAGGGGTTCGTTACTACTTTCATACCCTCACTAGTCATTTCGTAAATACCTAGTTCACTAGTACCACCGAATCTATTTTTTAAAGTGCGTAACATTCTATAGGCGTAATGTCTATCTCCTTCAAATTGTAGTACGGTGTCCACCATATGCTCCAATATTTTTGGTCCTGCAATGGTTCCTTCTTTGGTAATATGTCCAATTAAAAAAACGGGGGTGCCTGTTTCTTTGGCAAAGCGTTGAAACTCAGCAGCCGTTTGTTTTATTTGAGAAACGCTGCCCGCTGCTGCTTCAATAACATTGGATTCCAGGGTTTGTATAGAATCGACAATAACTACTGTAGGTTTTAATTTTTTAATAGCTTTAAAAATGGCTGCTGTATGCGTTTCAGTTAAAAGAAAAAATTGATCATTTTTGATATTTAATCTATCGGCGCGCATTTTTATTTGTTGAATACTTTCTTCACCGCTGATATATAATACCACTTGCTCTTTCATTAAAAGACCTTGTTGTAAAAACAAAGTACTTTTCCCAATACCGGGTTCGCCTGCAACAAGTATAATAGAGCCAAGTACAATACCGCCTCCTAATACTCTGTTTAATTCAGCGTCGCCGCTATCAATTCTTTTTTCTGATAAACTATTAACTTCATTAATGGCAATAACAGTTGTGCCTTTTTGATTCGTATGATACTCCTCCCATGTACTTTCTTTTTCCTTACCACTATCAATTAATTCTTCAGTAAACGTATTCCACTCATTGCAAGAAGGACATTTGCCAGCCCACTTTGTAGACTCATATCCACAATTATTACAAAAGAAAGCAGATTTAGATTTACTCATGTATTTAAGATATTGTAGTAAAGATAATGGCAAAAATAAAACCAAGTCAAGTAAAAGCCGAAATTTCCTTAGAACTTGATCTCTTCTTGTTGATCGTCTAAGAATCGGTATTCTACTAAATGACAATTATTAGAGGCCTGGGAGCTTAATTTAATCTTATACTTCTTTTTCCAACGCTTAATGATACTAGTGAAAATACCCTTGGTTAAATGTGAATGAATAATTGGATGTACCAAAATTGTCAATGACTTATGGCCATGTGTTGTTAAATATGCTATTTTCTTCTCCATCTCATCTTCTAATAATAAGGCAGAGGTGATTTTACCTGAACCAGCACAAGCAGGGCAATCTTCTGAAGTATTGATATTGACTTCAGGTCTAATTCTTTGACGTGTTGCTTGCAATAAACCAAACTTTGAAATAGGAAGTACGGTGTGTCTTGCTCTATCTGTCTTCATGAATTCTTCTAAGGCCTCTTGTACTTTTTTGCGGTTTTCAGGAAGTTTCATGTCAATGAAATCAACGACAATAATACCCCCAATATCTCTCAGTCTTAATTGCCTAGCAATTTCTTCTGCCGCTTCTAAATTTGTTTGTAATGCATTTTCTTCTTGGTTATTACTAACACTTTTAAAGCCAGAGTTCACATCAATTACATGTAGTGCTTCTGTATGTTCAATAATTAAGTAAGCACCACTATTTAAATTTACAGTTTTGCCAAAAGAAGATTTTACTTGCTTAGTTATACCATACTGATCAAAAATTTCTTGATCGCCGGTATACATTGAAAGGATATTAGCTTTTTGAGGCGCTATTCTTTGTAAATAACTTAAAGTGATATCAAATATCTTTTTATCATTGACAACAATTTTATTAAAGTCTTCATTTAATAAATCTCTAAGTATGCTAGTGGTTTTACTTTCTTCATTCATAATTCTTGTGGGAGGTAATGCTCCTTTCAAATTAGATTGAATGTTTTTCCAGTTCTTTGTAAGGGTTAATAAATCTTCGTGTAATTCTGCAGTGGACTTTCCTTCCGCAGCAGTTCTAACAATAACTCCAAAATTTTTAGGTCTTACTGCTTCAAATATTTTTTGTAAGCGTTTGCGTTCCTCACCTGAAAGAATTTTTTTAGAAACGGCTACAATTTCATTAAATGGCGTAAGCACTACAAAACGACCAGCTAATGAAATCTCACAAGTAAGTCTTGGACCTTTTGCAGCAATAGGTTCTTTTAAAATTTGCACTAAAATAGTGGGCTTGCCATTGAGTACTTCGCTAATCTTTCCTGTTTTTACAATTTCAGGAGCCGACTGAAATTTATTAAAATCAAATTGATTATTTTCATCGGCAGTGGCCTGTTGTGTAAACTTTATAATTGATTTGATATAAGGACTAAGGTCGGTGTAATGCAAAAAGGCATCTTTTTCGAAGCCCACATCAACGAAGGCGGCATTTAGCCCAGGAATAATTTTTTTGACTTTACCTAAATATAAGTCTCCTACAGACCAACGCGCATCTAGTTTTTCATTATGTATTTCAACTAACTTTTTTTCCTCTAACAAGGCAATTTCAACTCCATCTAGGGAGCTATTAATAATTAAATCTTTGTTCACGATAGCAACTTTTAAATACAGGTAGCCCACGAAAAAGCGGAACTGCTGTTTTATTTATTTGAGACACATCCACTTTACAAAGGAAGGAAAAGGTAAAGTAAAGTTGCTTAGTAGATAAGTGGTGTGTGATTTGAAAAGAAAGCAAGCGTATTTAGTTTATTAAATACGCTTGCTTTAGAATAGAGAACTATTTGTTCTTTTTCTTATGACGATTCTTTCTTAAACGTTTCTTTCTTTTGTGCGTCGCAATTTTATGACGCTTTCTTTTTTTACCACAAGGCATGTCGAATAATTTTTGTTATAAAATGTTATTTCTTTAATTCTTGAATTCTTTTAGTCACTGCTTCTTTCGCTGCGGGTATGTTTACCTTTTCTCTTACTTTAGTATACCACTCGATGGCGCTGTTTTTTTGGTTTGTCAATTCATAACACTCAGCCAAGTTTACCATCGCTTCGATGTTATTGGGTTCAAGTTTGATGATGATTAAAAAACGTTCAATGGCTTTTTCATACTGTCCCGATTTCTTACCCCCTAATGCTAAAATAAGTTGGCCATAAGTATTTTGTGGATTTTTGTCCACTACTTCTTTCACCTTTAATATGCCTTGCATAGGATTGTCAGAAATATTCCCAAACAGGTAGCAGGCGCCTAAATTTATTTTTGATGTATCATTTATAGGATTGATAACCAATGCTTTCTCTAAAAGAACTTTTGCATTTAGTGCCATCCATTTTTGAAGGGCAGGTGGTGCGTCAGGAGTTGTTAAGTTATTTACCAACAGCTGGGCTGCAAAAGTGAGGCTTTTTTCAGTATTTTCCAACAAAGCAGCACTGTAAGTGTAATATAAATAGGGTTCAATGCGCTGAGCTGAATCGGCCCAATATTGAATAAGCTTTTTATATACTTTCAAGCTATCATTAACCGTTTTTGAGTTAACTAGTTGATTTTCAATTGATAATAATGCAATTTTCTGATCAGCATTGAGATTTAACTTAGCGCCATCTACAATTGATTTAGAGCTAAGTTCTTCATTAGCAGTCACTTGACTAGCTGCTGCAATATCAGGTTTTTTAGATTTGGGGACTAAAAAGTAAAGGATGCTCAATAAAAGCAAGCCAATAAAAACAACAATAAACTGTGGTTTCTTCAAAATAGGTCAATTTCTCGCAAAGGTAAGTTACTTAAGTTTGCTTTTAACCTCGTTTACAAATTCTTTTGCTGGTTTGAATGCAGGAATAAAATGTTCAGGAATTTGAACTGCAATATTCTTTTTAATATTACGTCCAATTTTAGCGGCTCTTTTCTTAGTAATAAAGCTGCCAAAGCCACGTATGTATATGTTTTGGCCGTTTGCTAAGTTTTCTTTTACTTCCTTAAACATAGTTTCTAAAGTAACTAATACGTCAACTTTAGGGATTCCAGTTTTTTCAGAAATTTGATTGATAAGATCAGACTTTCTCATGAAGTTTAATTTTGGTGTTCGGTATTAAAAATAAATTAAATTTTACCTTTCTACAACTATATTCCAATATTTTTATCCATTTTAGCCC
>RFVO01000151.1 GCA_009928005.1 Chitinophagia bacterium
AATTGGATTAATTAGTGCTAATTATCAGCTGTAACATCTACACTAATCAAACGCATGTGATAAACAAAACTCGTGCCAAAGTTTAAATTTAGCTCTGGTTAACAATAATTTAATATAACAAATTTCATTATACAAATTCTTTGCAAAAGCAAGATATATTTGGCTATTAGAGAACTACTACTTAATTTTGTACAATATTTTTCTTCATCCTTTGTGCTGAAGAGACCTAAAACTATCTGGGCTTGTTTCAAGCTTAATCCTAATTCAGGGTGTTAATTCACTTATCAGATTTTCGTCTTTTTTTCTTGTAAAAAGGCATCTATAAAAAATACGCTTTATAGATACACAGTACTACAGCAATCAGCAACAACTGATTATACTGGGAAGAAGCTAAAAGACCACAGCCCTATTTTTGGGGTGTATGATCTGAAATAAGGGTGTTGTATAACTCACCCTGAGGTATGGACGTAAACATTTATCTATTGTTCTTCAAAAGAATCCTCTGGCTTAACTATGAAATGGTAGATAAGCGAATCAAAAGTTTACTAAGTGTACGGATCAGTGGATTTTCCTGCTTAGGGGTGATAGCTGAGGACTCGTTGCATATCATCTAATATTTGTCCCTACCCTTATCATAAGGTTGTTATAAAAGTTTATCATACTTATGGGGGGTAGGGGGGCATTTATTAGGGCTACTGCATCAGATCTGTTGCATGGGATTTTTAAGTTGTAAAACAAAAATTATGGATATTAAACAATTACAAACTTGGAAGGAAGTTAGTGGCTACGAAGGCAAATACTTAATTAGTAACTTAAGTAACTGTAAAGTTGTTGAACATTTAAACACAACTGGACACAAGTATTTAACTACACGAGTTGATAGAGCTGGTTATGCTACAGTGAGGTTATCTAAAGGTGGTAATACAAGTACAAAGTACATTCACAAACTAGTCGCAGCAGCTTTTGTACCCAATCACATGGGAAAACCTTTTGTTAACCACCGCAACGGTAATAAGCTAGACAACAGACCAAAAAACTTAGAATGGGTAACACACGCTGAAAACATCCAACATGCACATGATCTTCGTTTGATCCCTAGACCAACAGAAAAGAAAGTGATTGATACTAGCAGTGACATTATTTATCCAAGTATCAAAGAAGCATCAAAACAAACTGGTTTGCCCTATCCTACCATTAAGGGTTACTTAAAAGGCACAAGAAGGAACAAAACCAGCTTGAGATTATTAAATAATTAGCTATCACTCCTGAAGAACCTTTTCATATCGTCTGAAATTTTTAGCATGCTTGTCTTAGCATACACTTGAGTAACTTTAAGATTCTTGTGTCCAAGCATTTTAGAGACTGAAACAATATCAACTCCTTTATTTAACGTAATTGTAGTTGCAAATGTGTGTCTTCCAAGGTGCATTGAAAGACGCTTTTTTATGCCTGTTATTTCCCCTATCTCCTTAAGATACTTATTAAGATTCTGATTGGAAATAATGGGCAAAAGAAGCTCACTATTAGCGTTATTCATTACTGGCTTGTACTTATCTAAAATAAAAAGTGCCTGAGGTATTACAGGTATTAAAGACTGGGTACCTGTTTTGGTTCTGGAAATCTTTATCCAAGTATGACCATCTTCTCCTGTAAACAAATGGTATGGGTTTAACTTTGAGACATCAGCGTAAGAAAGACCAGTAAAGCAACAAAACAAAAAAACATCTCTCACCTTATCCAACCTCTCTATTAAAACAACCTTACTAATAAGTTCAACTTCCTCCAGTGAAAGAAATCCTCTTTCAGTTTCTTTTGGAGTGATACGGTAATTAGGAAATGGATCTTTGGGAAGCCACTCATTTTGAATAGAGACTGTAATAACTCTTTTTAACTGTTGCATATTTTTAGCAACGGCATTATGTGATAATTTTCCATCAGTCCTTAAGTAACTGTCAAAATCAAAAATGAATTTATTACTAAGCTCCAGTAAATAATAATCGTTACGCCTTAATTTACTTTGTAAGAAATCAGTCACTTTTAATTTGATGGTTTTGTACTTCTTTACTGTATTTATGGAGACATCATTTCCAACCCTGGCTGTTAAATTTGCTACTTGAAAATCTATTGCTTCAAGTATTGTGTAATTAGGTTTGTCTCTGCCTAATATTTCAGCTTTAATAAGCTCTACTGTGACGGGTTGTTTATTACGTAGTTTTTTATTGTAGCAGTCCCATGCTAAAGATCTTAAAGTAGAAAGAGTATTATTATATTGAATTGCTAATTCGTCCATACCTCGCACTCTTTGATCTTGTTGATCCCATTTTTCCTTTGACACTTCAATGGAAGTACTGAAATCAATCCTGTCTGCATTAATAGTAATTCTCATTTTTACTGGTGACGTACCTTTGGAGTTTACCCTAGACTTGTAAAGCCAGAATAGTACTTTCATAATCGTTTGATTTTAAATTGTTTAGTGCTAAAAAAAGGTAGCACAAATAAATAGCTTGGAAGGAAATGAACTTAATTGGCTACAACGCAATACTGCATTGAGTTTCAGAAAACAAGATTCAATTCCTTTTTTGAATTGATACCAAAGAAATTGATACCTTTTGAAGATGGAAATAAGACATATTGTAAATGTCTATAAAGCAAAAAGTCCTCAGTATCAATGTACTAAGGACTTCTAATGTTTTGTTGTAGCGAGAACGAGATTTGAACTCGTGACCTCAGGGTTATGAAGATT
>RFVO01000152.1 GCA_009928005.1 Chitinophagia bacterium
ATAGGCAGTTTATTCAGTATAAATTTAAATGCGCAAGAGCAACAAGCCGATACCTTAAAACCCATTTCTAATTTTAAAAGGTGGTATCAAAATTTACTCCCCACTCCTTATGATGGACCTAAAAATAAATTACGAATACCCATGGCTGTGGGCTATTATGATTTTGACGATAATATACGAGATTTACAATTATTGGGCAAATTACAACCAGAACAGTCATTAACTATTCGCCCATATATTCTGACTCCTAAATTAGGTTACGATAGTTTACTTGCCATGATTGACCCTGAATTTCAAAACTATGGCCGCTTGGTTGAAAGAAAACATTCCGACATCCAATTACTTCCCATTAATTTTTTACAAAAATATAATTCACATCACCCATATGGTTGGAATGACGGTCCATTGAGTTTTTCCAAAGGGTATCAATTTGTTGGAAGTGGTGGAGTTTATATGAGATGGCGTAATTTACATTTAACCTTAAGGCCAGAGTTTTTTAAAACAGCATCAGACCCTTATGAAACTAGTGGTATTTGGGGACAACGTACTTCGGCATTAAGTAAATTAACTTTAGGACAATCTAGTTTAAGGATGGATATCGGCCCACTAAGTGTTGGCGTGGGTTCACAGAATTTGTGGTTCGGACCAGGTAGGTATAGTTCTTTGTTAATGAGTAATAATGCACAAGGTTTTAATCATTTTAATGTCAGCACAAATAGACCTTTAAAAACGCCATTAGGAAGCTTTCAGCTCAATGTTATTGGTGGTACATTAGAATATAACAAGGGACAAGGTTTTGAAAATGCAAATTTAAAATTGTATGGCAATACCGATCATACCAATTATTTAAGTCTTTTATCTGTTACTTACAGTCCTACATTTTTTAAAAACTTTTATCTCACGGCTAATAGAGCCTTTATACTTCCTACCCAAGAGAAGCCAAGTAGTAATTTAAAAAATTATTATTTGATTGCCTTAAAACCATTATTTAGAAATGAATATGAGGATAATGCACTTCCCATTGACCAAGTGTTGAGTGGCTCAGCTAAATATGTTTTTCCCAAAGAACATGCAGAAGTTTATTTTGAATATGGCTGGAATGATGGTAGTTCTAATTCAAGAGATTTAATTTTGGATATGTCTCATTCAGCCGCCTCAATCTATGGACTAAAAAAAATTCAATATTTAACCGAAAAAACTTATTTGAATTTTGAAGCGGAAGCTACCAATATGTCACAAAAACCTACTTACCTTCAAAGAAATGCTGGCAATTGGTATGTGCATGGAAATGGGGGTTTTATTAATGAAAATCAAATTTTAGGTGCAGGATCTGGCTGGGGAAATGATGTTCAAACTTTTGCATTAAGCATTAATAAGAGCTGGAACAAATATGGTATTAAATTTCAGCATATAGCTCATGATCCAATGGGGGTTACTAATGTTTTAGCCTATGATGGCGGAGCTCCTTATTGGGATGATTACGCCTATGGCATTCAATTAAAGCAAAAGTACAACCACTTTTTATTTAATTTAAATATGGAATGGGTGAATTCAAAAAATTATTTATGGCAGAATAATAATAAAGTTTCTAACATGTATGTTTTTTTAAATGCTATTTATTTATGGTAGTTAAAAAGCTTTTATTTTTTTCTGTTTTATTTTTTTGCTATTTCACAAGCTTTGCGCAAAATAGTTTTTATGATGATATCCATTTAATGGATTACCAAAGAACGAGGCAATTGTTAAATGACAGCAATGGTGTAGTTACTAATTCTTTTTTAATTAGATCGACAAGTTCTTTTCAATTTTTGCAGAGTAAATTAAAGGGAACCACTAAGGATATTGTACAATCAATCAGTTTGAATTTTGACCAACAAAATAACTCCTTACAACCTATCAGTTTTAACGATGGCAATATGTATCCTGCAAGAGGCTGGCAGGAAAGGTATAGTTATGGCGTAAATTTAAAATTATTAATTTTTGATATTAATTATCAGCCTGAAAAACTAACTGTACAAAACTTAACACAGGAGTATTATGAGGGTAATACAGGTGATGGTAATTTTATGTTTAAGTATTTTGGGATGGTTGCAAATAATATTGATAATTTTAGACAGTTTGGGTATGATAGAATTGAAGAGACAACACTAGGTCAATCTAGGGCTGGTATAAAATTTAAATATATAGCAGCTGGTATTTCTAATGAAAATATTTGGTGGGGTCCGGGTAAAAGAAATAGTTTGGTATTTACCAATAATGCATCTGGCTTTCAGCATTATTACTTAAAAACTGTAGAGCCTATAAAAACTTATATAGGCAATTTTGAACTTGCTGGGGTTGTTGGTAAATTAGATACGACTAAGTATACTGAAATAGATCAAGAGCTATTAAATATTTGCAGGCCTTGTAAAGTCTTTAAAAATTTAGATGAACGAGAAATTGATGGTATTACTATTAATTACCAACCAAAGTGGATACCCAATTTTTATATTGGTTATGCATATGCTAGACAGTTTTATAGACATGCAACTGATGCTTTAGGCGATACAGTTAATTTCTTTAGTAAAAATTTACCAAAACAAGAAATAGGCTCATTAATTTTTCGATTTGCGATGCCAGATGACCATGCTGAATTTTATGGAGAAATGGGATTACCTAATGAAGCACCTTGGCCTTGGAAGTTTTTCAAAGAAAGAATGCGTCCTGCATTTGTTTTTGGA
>RFVO01000153.1 GCA_009928005.1 Chitinophagia bacterium
GTGTCTTCTTTCCGCCAATACATGTAATTCAGTAAATTCATATTGGAATTACGATGTCCGTGATAACGTTGAAAATTACATGGATTATTCCTATTGTTCTAAAATGTATACGCCTGGACAGGTAGATAGAATGCGAACGGCTTTACAAGTAACGAGTACTGGTCGATTTAATCTTTGGCAAGCGGCAAACTTAACAGCTACGGGTGCTACAGGCGACATTTATTTGTGTAAGGCTGCTTTTGATGCGGACAGAACAACTATTTGTCAAAATGATTCCATTCAGTTGAATGACGATTCTTACAATGAGGCGAATGGTTGGACTTGGGAAATTACTCCATCCACTGGATGGTCTTTTGCACCAGGTTCTTCAGCCACATCTCAAAACCCGAAAATATATTTTGCAAATGCAGGATTGTATACAGTTAAATTGACAGCGACAGATGGAACTACAACAGATGATGAAGTAAAAAACAACTACATTCGTGTTTTACCAGATGCAGCAACGCTCCCATACTGGGAAGGTTTTGAAGCTTATTCCTCGCTAGCAAATTTGACAAATTGGGAAGTCTACAATCCAAATAATAACAATGCTTGGATTGGTGGATTTGGTTTAGAAGTTGGTGGTGTTACATATAATTCAGGTGATAGCCATAGATTTTATGTCGGTTCTTCTGGTACTAAATATGGAGATTTAGCATTAAATATTGATGGTGCTAAAAATACAACTATTAATGGTAATGCAACTATTAATGGTAATGCAACTATTAATGGTAATGCAAATGTAGGTGGTGGTCGTATTTACGTTGGTAAATCTGGAGATGGTGTATCATCCACAATAACCGATTCAGGTTTTGATGGTAATAGTTTATGTATTGTAGGACAAGGTACAGCTCCTAATAGAAAAGTTACTTTGTGGGATAAAGTACAAATTAATGGTACTTTTTGTATTGGTGAAACATGTATCAATGAAAGTCATTTAAAAATGCTAACGACTGGTGTTAAAATTCAAACTTCTGATAATGGTTGGTATCCGAATAGTTATATACATACTTATCAAGATGGTATTATGAGAAAGGCAGATGATGTTTATAGAACAACTTATAAATTATTGCCTTCAACTACATAAAAATGTTATTTTTGTAATACTATGTTAACAACTAATAACACATTAACAATGACAGGTGCACAGAATCTTACAAGTAAGTTATTAAATAGTCAAACCTATTCTATAATACTTGGTAGGCCCACTGATAAAACCATTACTTTAAGTATACTTTTTGATCAGAATGTAAACTTTTACATTGAGTATGGCACGACTGCATCACTCTATACAAAAACCACCTCCACAATTAATAATTTGGCAAATGTTCCAAATAATATTGAATTAAATGATTTAACATTTAATACAAAATTTTACTACCGTTTAAGATTTAAAACAAATTCAGTTTCTACTTTTAGTGCTAGTCCAGAATATTATTTTCAAACTCAAAGAGATAAGGGGTCAGTATTTTCATTTACTGTTGAATCAGATGAACATTTATATGATAAAAAAGGGGTTAGGAATATGTATCAAATCACATTGAATAATCAAGCGCTTGATAAACCTGACTTTATGTTTTCGCTAGGCGATATTTTTGGTGATGATCATAATCCTTACACTATTACCTCCAAGGATCTTGATTTATTACATAAAGACTATAGACAATATCTTGGCACTATTTGTCATTCTATCCCATTTTATATAAGCTTGGGAAATCATGAAGGCGAAAATGATTTTTATTTGAATCAAAATCCTCCAAATAATTTAGCGATATGGGGAACTTACTGGAGAAAATTTTATTATCCAAATCCCTCACCTAATACTTTTTATACTGGAAATACGGAAAAAGAGCCTTACGGAATCGAAAGCCCTGAAAATTATTATGCATGGACATGGGGAGATGCACTTTTTGTAGTTCTAGATGTTTATCGATATCAAAATATTAATTCAGACAAACCTCAAAACTGGGATTGGACCTTAGGTTTTAAACAGTATAGTTGGTTAAGAAGCACTCTTGAAACAAGTAATGCAAAATATAAGTTTGTTTTTGCGCACCATATTAGAGGGCAAGGCAGAGGGGCATTGACAAATGCTAAATTATTTGAATGGGGAGGGTATGAAGCAGATGGAAAAACATATGGATTTGATAAAAATAGACCAGGTTGGGGTAAACCAATCCATCAACTTTTCAAAGATAATGGGGTAAGTATATTTTTTCAAGGACATGATCATTTATTTGCACATGAAATATTGGATGGCATACATTATCAAGAAGTTCCAATGCCTAGTGATTCTACTTATATGATTGGCAAGCTTGCCAATGCAGACGCCTATACCTCTGACACTTTAGATGGAACCGGGCATATAAAAGTATCAGTGTCAAGTTCATGTGTCAAAGTTGACTATGTAAAAGCATATTTACCTAAAGATACACTTGACGGTAAGCATAAAAATAGAGAAATTGGGTTTAGTTATACTGTTGGTACTTGTTTAGTTACAGGAATAGATGATATTCAAAATAATAAGCTGAATGATATTGTGAAAGTATTTCCAAATCCAGCAAGTAATATGCTCTATATTAATTTTAAAGAACCTACTATAAAATTTGAATGTACTTTAATTGATGAAATAGGTAATGTAGTATTAATCTCTAATCAAAA
>RFVO01000154.1 GCA_009928005.1 Chitinophagia bacterium
CTGTTATACTTTGTGTAGTTGCGCCTGTACTCCATAAATAACTTGTTCCTGAACTCGATGTTAAAATCACATTTCCTCCACTACAAAATGTTGTTGCACCCCCTGCAGTAATTGAAGCTGTAGGTAAAGCATTTACTGTTACAGTTCTACTTGTGCTACTTGAACATCCGCTCGCATTTGTAACAGTATATGTAATTAAAGAAGACCCTGCTGATACGCCGGTAATTACTCCAGATGAATTTATAGTTGCAACACCTGTATTTCCACTTGACCAAGAAGTACTACTCCATGAACCAGTAGAACTAAATGTAGTTGTTGATGATACGCAAACACTTGCTGTACCTGTTATTGCAGCAACAGCTGGTAAAGAATTCACGGTAACAGTTGTTGCTGTTGATGTTGCGCTACAACCACTTGAATTGGTTACCGTTACACTATATGAACCACTTGTTGTTACTGTTATACTTTGTGTAGTAGCTCCTGTACTCCATGTATACGAATAGGAACCACTAGAAGCTGTTAAAACCACATTTCCTCCACTACAAAATGTTGTTGCACCCCCTGCAGTAATAGAAGCTGTAGGTGTAGGTGGTTGAGCATTAATAGTAACACTCAATGCATTACTTGTACATCCGCCAGAACTTGTTGATGTTAAACTATAAGAACCAGAGGGTACAGCGGTAAATTTACCTGAAGTATTTGTATAAGTATTACTACCATTATATAAAGTAAAAGTTAATCCAGTAATACTAGAAGTAACACTTACAGTTCCTGTTGCAACACTACATGTAGGTTGTGTAACTGAAGTAGTAGGTGCAGAAGGTAAAGTTACAGTAACAGTAACGCTAGAGCTTGGAGTACTTGTACAAAAATTACCATCAGCAAGAGATGTAAGACTATATTTGGTCGTAGATGTTGGACTTACACTAAATGCATAAGGTGAAGTAGCTATAGTATATTGTGATGTAGTATTAACACCATCACTATAAGAAATATCCCAAGGAGAGGTACCTGTAAATGCAATAGACAAACTAGCACTTTGACCACAAGTTATAGTTGAACCAGAAGTAATAGTTAAAGTTGCAGTTAAATCGGTTATTTGAATGGAACCAGATACACTACTTGTTACAGCACTTCCACAAGTTCCAGATACGATTACATAATAGTATCTAGTATTAACAAGATTTGTTGGAGGTGAAAAGCTTGCATTGGTTGCACCAGATATTATAGTACCACCTGAATTACTATTGGAAGCATTACTATACCATTGATAGGTTAATCCACCACCTACTGCTGTTACAGAAAGTTGAGTTGCAGTTGAATTTTGACAAAGCACTTGGTTAGTAGTAGAAGGCTGAACAGAAATTGATGTAACTGGATTAACAGTAATAGTAGCAGCACCTGATTGAAATGTACACCCACCACTAGATAAGATTGCACGATAGGATTTTGTACTCGTTAAATTAGTTGCAGTATAATTTACAGTAGTATTAGTTATTGTTCCTACACCTGAAGAAAAATCTGACAAAGAAGAAGATTCCCATCTTAAAATAGATGCCCCCACAGTATAACCTGTTAAAGTTAAAGTGGTTGAATTAATTCCAGTACAAACTTCAGTAGTACCCGCAATAGTTCCGCCTGTTAAAGAATTTGAATTAATAGTTATAGCACCCGAGACATTACTTGTAACAGAACAGCCATTAGAATTACTCACAACACAATAATAATAAAAGGTACCAACAGTATTTGTTGGTGGTGAAAAAGTAGCATTGGTTGCACCTGAAACAAGGGTACCTCCTGAATTACTATTGGCTGTATTACTATACCATTGATAGGTTGGGCCAGTTCCACTTCCTGCGGTAGCTGTAATGGATAAAGCAGTTGATATACCATTTTGGCATACAGATTGTGTACCTGTAGAAGGCTGACTAGAAATACTAGGTGGTGCATTAATAGTTATACCTTGGGTGTTGGTATATACCGTACCTCCTGAAAGTGTAATTTTTACAAAATAATACAATGTTCCTGAAGCACTTGTTGTAGCAGTATAAGTACTTGTATTTGCACTTGTATTATATGTAGCTAAAAGTACTGCAGGACTAGCTGTACTTGCAGCATTATTTGTACTACTATACCATTCATATTTTGATACAGTTCCTGTTACTTTTGCAGTTAAAACAGGGCCTGTAGAATTTAAACAAGTACTTAAAAAACTGCTTGTTAAAGTTGCCTGATTAGCTAAAGTATTGTTGATATTTGCAACACTAAAATCAGAACTAGTTGTAACTGCAGCATTTACACTATATACACTTTCGAATGTTGGCAGTACAAAAATATATGCATGAGTAGAATTTACATAAAAATAATAAGATCTTACTGTTGAACCGGATTTATCTTGTCTTGATATTGTACCATTTACAGAAAAAGGATTTCCATTTGCATCAGTATACCTTAAACTTCCATTTACATTATTACCACTAGATGCGGTAAATGTTGCTCCAGATATCTGAGCAACAAATCTAAAATCAGAACCAAGTAGCAATTTTTTTATGCTTATTGAGTTACTATTTGTTGCATAGGTTACGGTAGAATCACCTTGGTAAACATTCGTAAAATAAACTGTTGGATATGTTTGAGCACTCAATTGATTAGTTCCTACAAAAAACAAAGCCACCAATGTTA
>RFVO01000155.1 GCA_009928005.1 Chitinophagia bacterium
TTTTACCTGTGGCGGCCTTGATTATATTTATTTTAATTACAGCTTATCATTTCGGCGAAATGGATTGGTTGGGAAAAACAGACAATGCAGTTCAAAAAATGGCTTATTCAATGATAGGGCTATTATGGATTTTATTATTGCTATCTAAAAATATAAGTTTTGCTTTACAAATTTTTATAAGAATGGAGCGCTCAGCTTTTAATGAAAGTCAATGGACTCGTTTAGCGCATTCAATTTTCCCAATCACATTAATGGGTTTAGTGCTTGTTTATATTATTTTATTCTTTTTTAAAAATTACTTTTTTTCAAAGAATAAGTATTATTACTATTCACTTTTACAACAAATAATATTAATTGTTTTTGCTTTTTATATGCCACTATGGCTTTGTTTTGCTTTTTATTTTGGATTCTGGCATTCTTTATTGTCATTCGATAAAATAAGAATCACTTTTGATATGCCCAACAATTTGAATGGGTGGAAGAACTTACTGGTAAAAGCCGCACCTTTCTCCATTATGGCTTGGTTTGGTTTTGTTTACATTACATTTCTAACGCTCAATAGTAAAGATGCTTCTGGCATTTTTACACTACTATTTATTAGCTTGTCTGTACTCGCACTGCCACATTTACAAATATTTACAAAGATTAAATTGAAAGAAGAATAATAGCTATTTAATTTTCAATTACTTTTATTAATATTATTTGCACCTCATTTTTTAGACAGATAAATTTTTCGTGAGGAATTTTGCTTACATTTAAGTATATGAAAAATCATCAAACACTAAGCTTTTATTATACAGGAAGTGTAATTAAGCTAATTATGGTTATCCTTATTTTTTCAACTAATATTTTATCTGCACAAACAGTGGTGGAAAAAATAGTTCAAGAAGAAAATAATAATTCACAACTACAAATTTTGGCGCATGAATTATTTGATAAAATTGGGCCAAGATTAGTGGGTACACCACAAATGCAAAAAGCCAACGATTGGGCTGTAGATAAATATACTGGTTGGGGTATTAGTGCGCGTAACGAACAGTGGGGTGAGTGGAAAGGATGGGAACGAGGCATTACACATATTGACATGCTTTCACCAAGAGTAAAAAGTTTAGAAGGCACTCAATTGTCTTGGAGCCCTTCTACTAAAGGTAAAGCAGTTAAAGCAGAAATAATAATTATCCCAGATGTGCAAGATTCTCTTGCATTTCAAAATTGGCTTCCCAATGTAAAAGGAAAATTTGTAATGATTTCAATGAATCAACCAACCGGAAGACCCGACGATAATTGGCAGCAATTTGCTACAAAAGAATCTTTTGAAAAATTAAAAAAAGAACGCGGCGAACAAAGCGATGCTTGGCGTAAGCGCTTAAGTAAAACAGGGTACTCTTCAAGAATGCTCCCTATAATATTAGAAAAAGCGGGTGCAATTGGTGTTTTAACAAGTAATTGGTCAAGTGGTTTTGGCGTGGATAAAATTTTTAATGCCTACACTTCAAAAATTCCTACAGTTGATATTGCCCTAGAAGATTACGGAACCTTGTACCGCTTGGTGGAGTCTGGTGATAATCCAATTATAAGTATTGAAACATCTTCAAAGGATTTTGGAATGGTGCCTTCATTCAATACCCTTGCAGAAATTAAAGGAATAGAAAAACCAGATGAGTATGTAATGCTTTCTGCGCATTTTGATTCTTGGGATGCTGCGCAAGGCGCAACCGATAATGGAACAGGCACACTTACAATGATGGAAGCTATGCGCATTTTAAAATTAGTGTATCCAAATCCTAAGCGCACCATTTTAGTAGGACATTGGGGAAGTGAAGAGCAAGGCTTGAATGGATCAAGATCCTTTGTCGAAGACCATCCTGAAGTTGTAAGTAAACTACAAGCATTGTTTAATCAGGACAACGGAACTGGAAGAATAGTGAATATTTCTGGACAAGGATATCAATATGCAGGTGAATTTCTTACAAGATGGTTAGCGGCAGCGCCTAGCAATATTAAAGACTCTATCAAAACTACTTTCCCTGGAACACCGGGAGGTGGTGGTAGCGATTTTGCATCTTTTGTAGCAGTTGGTGCACCAGGTTTTTCATTAGGTGCATTAAATTGGTCTTATTTTAATTATACTTGGCATACCAATAGAGACACTTATGATAAAGTAATATTTGATGATTTAAAAAGCAATGCCATTTTAACAGCTATTATGGTTTACATGGCTTGTGAAGACAATGCCACTTTTCCAAGAGATAAAGCAGATTTAGGAATTAATAAGCTTACTGGACAGCCTATACAATGGCCAGTTCAAGTTAAAGCAATTCGCACAGGACCTGTGACCCCAAAGAATTAATTTCAAAGTATAGTTTAAACCTTTTCAAATTTGAAAAAAGGCCTCTAAAAATAGAGGCCTTTTTTTGTAATAAAAGATAAGAATCAAGACAATTAATAATTTTTAATCAT
>RFVO01000156.1 GCA_009928005.1 Chitinophagia bacterium
ATATTCGATAGTAATTTCTTGTTTTGAGATACTCTTTATTTTCTGGATACATATTACCCAATAAACCAATGATTTCTTTTTTGAAAAGGGGTTTAATATTTATTTTCCAATCATCGGTTTGGTAAACAATTTTTCTAAACTTACTTCTAAAATAAGTACTGGGAATACTCCAAATTAGTAAAACAAGCAATATTAGCTGTATGAATGTCATAAATAAAGATATAATTATTTAGACCCATTTTGACCCAATCTTATCCTCATACATAAAAGGTCTTCCAATTAAACATAAGTCCTTGATTTTCATCTTGCACAACAGGGATTTCTGCTCAGTACCTCAGGATTTATTTTGCCATACTAAGAGTAGTACATTATTTAATATACAGAACTGCTCTAAATTAACTTTGGGTTAATCAATTAGCAAAAATCTTTAAACTACATTTACGCAGATATTAGATATTTTTAAAATTGAAATGAATAAAAAAACAAAAATGAATATAACTATAATTGGAGCCTCTGGTGGAATAGGTCTAGAAGCAGTTAAAAGAGGGTTAAATAGAAATCATTACATTACGACCCTTTCTCGATCTGAAATTAAATTAGAAGAGAATAAATCATTAAAAATAATTATTGGTGATGCAACCAATAAAGCCGACTTATTAAATGCTATCCAAAATGCAGATGCTATCATTGTTACACTAGGAACTGTCAAGAATACGAAAGCTACTAACCTATTTTCAGATTTTGCAAAATTAATGGTGGAGATAAATAGGGAACACAAAATAAATGTTCCATTTCTTTTTGTAACCGGATTTGGCGCAGGAGATAGTAAAAATTATGTTTCTTGGTTAATAAAATTATTTTTAAAATACTTGTTAAAAGATGTTTACGCCGACAAAACTAAAATGGAAGAAATTATAACTGAATCAAATATGAATTGGACAGTGGTTAGACCAGGAAGGCTATTAGACAAAGCATTGACAGAAAAATACCGAATAGAAAATAAATTATACAAAGGAATTAATATTGGCGGCATTAATAGAGCAGATGTTGCAGACTTTTTAATAAAGCAAGCAGAAAACCAAACTGAATTAAAAAATTATATTGGCATATCTGAAAAATAAGATATAAGATTTAAACCATGAGGGATTTAAAAGCTGGAATTTATATCAAAAGCACTGCCGAGTTGAATGGTAGTTTCTTCGAGAATACCACCATTCTTATTGCTGAACATAACAAAGACGGAAGTATAGGTTTTGTAACCAATAAATTCTTTGGTAAGTCGCTGCATGAATTAATTGAATTCAATCACAGTAAACCATTTCCACTCATGGATGGCGGCCCCGTTGATAGAGATCACCTTTTTGTATTACAAAAGCGACCTGATATCATTGACGGGGGCAAAGAAATAACCAATGGTCTTTATTTTGGTGGCAATATGGAGCAAGTAGTTGAAGCTATCAATACCAAGGCTGCAGGTAAAGAAGAAATTCAAATTTTTATTGGCTATTGCGGATGGGATGCTGGAGAATTAGAAGCAGAACTTGAAGAAGGAAGCTGGATAATGGTTTGAAATTGACTGTTTTCAGTCGAATTCAGGGGGTGTTTTCCTCACGCAGGTTAATTTATTAAAAATGATAAAGGAAAATTTTAAAAAAGTAAAAAATACTAAAAAGTCATTTTTAGATAGTATTGAAAAATCGTATTTTTATTTATCTTAAAAGAAATAAAATGAACACTTTTATATTTAATCAACCTTCAAGAAAATCACTCTATTTGAATTTTGGTTTATTTATTTTAATTCAAATTATTATCAGTTGCTTAGTATTTGGATTAGGTTGGGACAAAGCCAACAATCCCGCATTTATTAAAAAACCTTATATTGTTCCCTCTGGTGCTTTAGTTGGATCTGTATGGATATTTTTATATATTTTAATGAGTTATGCAAGATGGTTTTTAAATAGATTTATTAATGTAGAAGCTAACAATATTAAATCTACAATTACAATCTTGTTGATATGGTGTAGTTTATACCCTTTCTATACTTTTGCCATTGATAGTGCTTATGGAGGTTTAGTAGGTAATGCTGGGATTTTTATATTATCATTAGTTATAATTAGCAAAAGCTGGAAAAATACCAAAACAGTGTCATTTTTAATTCTGCCAGTTTTGCTTTGGATTACTTTTGCTACAACAATAATTTTAAGTGAATTAGGATATTTTTAAACTAAACCTATTTTTTAAAAAATATTTTAATAAGTGAATTAACATTGGTTTAATACTATTTGAACCTCACGCAACAACCCATAACAAATGAAAAAGGACCCACGATTTAACGTAAGTCCTTGATTTTAAGTGTAGCGAGAACGAGATTTGAACTCGTGACCTCAGGGTTATGA
>RFVO01000157.1 GCA_009928005.1 Chitinophagia bacterium
GTTTATTCTATAAAAAATTAACATTTAGGCAATATTCAATAAATAAAATATGTATATATTATTGATTATCAATTATATAGGTGAAAATATGTGAAATGATTTTTTAGACTATTTTTGAGCTGTTTTCTAAGGCTTAATTATCCATTTTTCTACTGTAGTTTTCTCTATTAAATCCCTTGAATAATAGGATGGAAAGTAACTGTCATTGGCCCAGGTAGTGAAAAGATTGCGGTAAAAAGGGCTATTACTATCCCCAGATTGGCCAGGAGTATTGATTATCAATGTTTTATCCCAGTCATGGGTATCCATCAAAATTCTAAAACTAGCCCCACTTACTTGGTTATCAGCAGCACCAGTTGAACCTGGTGTCTGACTATACCCCCCTCTTGGAAGCGGTCCAATATTTAATTTGGCTTTTAAAGTAGGACTTACCAAATTGGCTAATGGGTGTTCGAAATAAATATGCTTGTACTTTTCTTGACCGTACTTCCAAGCAGTTATTTCACTACCTAATTTATTTTTTAAATTTTGAATAGCAGTTTCAAATGCTTTTTTCACAAAGATGTCTCTATTTTTTTTTGCAACCTCTTCATCCACTCCAAAATATTTTAAAGGATTTTCTAAACGCTCAATTACTTTTTTTAATTGCAAATTAACCCAAGGTTTAATTACATCAGGTACAAAATATTTTTGTGCATCTATCGATAATTGTTTTTCCCAGCCCACATAAATTCCTGCAGCAATACTATTTTTATCTAATACAAAATTCCAATTCATTAAATATTCTTTTGCTGTATTAGTAAAATAATCTTCAAATTTTATTTTTTCAAGTAGAGACACAATGGTACTTGCAGGAATAGAAAAATAATCGGTTTGTAATTTTCCCATATCTTCTAAACTAATATTATTTTTCTCCGTTAATACTTTATTTATTCTATCTCCTCTATAAGGATCGGCCCAGGTATAACCTACTGCATCCCAATGTTCATAGGTATCTGGAGTCACATGCTGATTCGCAGTGGCAAAAAAATCTTTGCTTGGATTCAGTAAATGGGGTCGCTCTTTAATAGGTAAATATCCTGCCCATTCATACCTACCATCACCAGGTATAGGAACATAGCCACTGAAATTTTTTCGAATTGGAATTATGCCTACTGCTTGCCAACCTATATTACCTTTTTTATCTGCCCATATCATATTCTCTCCTGGTATATGACTATATGCACAAGCTTCTCTAAAACTTTCCCAGCTATTTGCTTGATCAATTCTTAAGGAAGCTAAATAAGGTGCACCACCTGTTTCCATCCATGCACATTTTACAGCATAGGCTTTATTGTTTATTGAATCAATAAAAGTAACTGGGCCATGAACGGTATAATGTAATTGAATAGATTGTGTAGGGGTATTTTTTATTTTTATATTTTCTGTAATCGTTTTCATTTTTACCCACTGTCCTTTATACCAATATTCATCTTTATGTAAAGGGTTAATATTGTATACATATAGGTCTTCTCCATCGGTTTCATAAATAGTTAAACCCCAGGCACCAAATTCATTATGCCCTATGGAAACCCCCGGTATTTCTGGCTCTCCACCACCTACCACATTCCAACCGGGTGCTACCAAATGTACTATATAGCGAAGGGAAGGCACTGCAATTTTTCGGTGCGGGTCGTTGGCAAGCATAGGAAAACCACTTGCAGTTTTGCGACCACTAATAATCCAATTATTACTGCCTTCCATTTCTTGTTCAGGTAAAAAATCGGCAAGCTCTTTTCTTTTGTTTAAAATATCTAAAGCCGACACGTCGTCTTCGTCATGTTCACTAATATCCGATTTAGTAAATTCTACTTCTGATCTATAAGCATTGTATAAAGCTAAAATATCGGCTTTTAATAAATCACCTTTAATGGCAGTGTCTAATTGTAGTTTAGGGTCTTTAGGATGAAACCAAATTAATTCTTTTACTTTTTTATCGCCTACTGTTGCGACTGCTCTCCCAATATTTAATTCCTGTGTTATGTTACCAAGTAAACCCTGATGTCTTGATATAACCACTTCAGTTGTCCATTTTTCTGGTCGAATTTTTAAAATTTTAAATTCAATAGGAAGCAGCACTGGCTTAGCATTCACCTCTGTTATATAAGCGTTCACGCCATCCACATAGGCTTTAATAATAGCTTTTCCATGAGGATGATAATGTTGTAATTCTTTTTCTAAGTTTCCTCTAAATTTAAATAGGCGTGTACC
>RFVO01000158.1 GCA_009928005.1 Chitinophagia bacterium
GGAACGGTGATTATGAAGTAACTAAGAAAAAGCTCCTAAGTAATAGAAAAGGCTCCAAACCTGGAGCCTTAAAATAATAAATTCTTTAGAGTGTAATATTTTTTAAATTTATATTTATTAAAATTTAAAAAATATTACTTCTCGGATGGGCTATTCTTCCCTGCTAATAATTTTTCTAAAGTTGATTCTAAACGCTTTTGTTTAGTTTCTTCTTTCTTAGCACCTTGAATCCAACTTAAGTATTCTTTTTGATTTAGAATTGATAGAGAAACAAAAAATTCTCTAGCCTCTTCATGTGCACCAAATAATTTATCTAATTCAATAGGAAGGGCAATTAATCTTTTTTCAAAATCGTCTACTTTAATATCGGCAGCTTTGAATTCAACAAAGGTTCTGTTTCTGTTTGGTATTTGGTCTAATTTCTTAAAACGCATTGCTGTCCATACATGGTCTAAGGTAATTTGTCTTACCGCCTCAAATTCATTCTTTGATAAAATTTCCCAGCTTGCGTCTCTGTTTAAATCAGATACAATTTTAGAAGTTGTTTTAGGATAGGCGATCCATAGTTTACTCTCAGGGTGAAGGGCTGGAAATACCTCTTTTAAGATATTATTCAATTGTAATTGATTGATGGCGAAAATAAGCGCAAAATCAATTTTTCTAGTCTTTAATAAGGGAGTCAAGTTTTTATTGTAAGAAAGCTTAGCAAATTGCTTTTCTACGGAAGAAGGCAGGCCTTGTATCAGTATATTTTTCTCTTCCTTTAATTGTAATTTCTCTAAAATATTCTGATTACCTGACATAGCTTTAAAGTTTTAAGGGACGACGAAGTTACTAAATTCTAATTTTTTAGAAGTACAAAATTGGGTGAAATCTTAAAAAATTTGATGAACAGATTCTTATTTAAGACTTCTTCTATTCCTATTCTTGAAAATGGGTACTTTATTTTCAGTACCATTGATGAGTCTTGTGATGTTTTTTTGATGAGTCACTAAAACCATCATAGCCACTATGATAGCGAAAAGGCGATAGATGGTCTCCTTTTCGTTGAAAATAAAGAGGATGAGTACCATAAAAGCTACTCCAGCCAAAATTGAGCTTAATGATACAAATCGTGTTGAAAGTAAAGTAATTAAGAAAACCACTAAGCAAAGCAATGCCACTACTGGTTGTATTGCTAAAGCCATTCCTAATAAGGTTGCCACTCCTTTTCCACCTCTAAAATTGGCAAAAATGGGAAAAATATGTCCAAGGACAGCCACCATTCCTAGGGCTATCATAAAATTAGTTCTTGCTAGTTCATTGGTTAAATAATAGGGGATAAGAATATATAAAGATGTAGCAATAACGCCCTTCGTAACATCTATAAGCATTACAAAGCTGCCCCATTTAGAACCTAATACTCTAAAAGAATTAGTAGCCCCTGCATTTCCACTTCCATAATCTCTAATGTCAATTCCAAAAACAGACTTAGATACCCAAACTGCTGTAGGAATCGATCCGATGATATAGGCCAAAATAATTAAGATGATTTCTGTCATAATAAATTTGATTGGATTGCAAAGATACGACGAAAAAAATTAATGATTTGTTAACAGTGCTACCTGTAACATTTTAGTGAAACTGAAACAATAAACTAACCCACCCATTTAAAGGCTTTGATTTTTCAAAATCCCAGCCATTGTTGATGGCAAGTTGAATCATATCTGATTGATCCTCAATAAGTAATCCGCTTAATACCAATTTTGAACCTGGAAAAGCTAATTGGGTTAATTCAAGCATATTGGCCTCAATAATATGCCTATTGACATTGGCTATAATAATGTCAAATTTTTTGTCTTGATAGGCCGATTCCACTTTTTCTACGCTAATGAAATGACAATCATTGTTTTGTATATTTTCAATTGAATTTTCAATGCACCAATTGTCGTTATCAACGGCCAAAACCGATTCAGCCCCAAGCTTTTCCGCTAGTATGGCGAGTATTCCAGTTCCTGTACCAAAATCATATACCAATTTGCCTTTGAAGTTTATTGATTCCATGAGCTCAATGACGGTGAATGTAGTAGCATGGTGTCCGGTTCCAAAGCTCATTTTAGGGGTAATTTCTATTTCAATGGCTACTTTAGGATCAAAATGAGGATGAAAATTGGCTCGAATACCTACAAAATTAGCCACTCTTACTGGCTCGAAATTAGACTCCCAAATCGCATTCCAATT
>RFVO01000159.1 GCA_009928005.1 Chitinophagia bacterium
AAAGCTTAAAAAGTTACAAAAATGCAAATGATGTATAATAGCCAAGGCCATCACTAAGCTAGGGCTTAAATGGCTATTAGATATTCTTTGAAATATGCTTGAATATTCTTTTTCTAAAGCCCCAAAATTAGGACTGGTTTCAGCTAGGTCTATTTGTTGTACCAAAATATTTTTTATCTGACCTTCATTTATTGCAATCTCAATAGCGTCTACACAATTATAATCCGACTCTAAAGCAATTACTTGCTTTACTTCCTTAGCTGCTAGCAAACTAAACCTACCTGTATTAGCTCCTAAGTCTATCACTGTTTTTGGCTTGACATTACTTAGCCATTTTGTTATAATTTCTTCTTTCCGGTTTAAATATATGGGCGACTCAATATCATGCTCATAATAGCCCTGCCAATGTTTTTCTATATTATAGGCTTGTTTCCAATTTTTCACTGTAGATAATATCATATCTAGTAATGATAATAGCTTCTCTTTAGTGAACCCCTCTTGAACTTTTGATTTTCTTGTATTTTCTTCCTGAACACTTGATTCTGTATTTGCATACTTTGCATGCATATGTATATGAAGTAAACAAGTTAAATTAAACCAGGACTTTAGTGGCAATTGTTTACTTACAAAATTTAAAGGCAGCCCTTTCAAATTAGCTTTAACCATACCTGACCAAATTTGTCCATTATAATGCATCAGGGCTATAGGGCTTAAAAACTCAGAACAAAATTGTTTATAAGCGAGCCAAGGTGCACCTTCTTTAAAAAATTCAAATGAACTTGTATCTAATAAAATAGCACTGCCTTGCTTAAAGAAAAAATTAAAGGGCGTTGCGTCTTTTAAAATCATACCATAGTTTAATGCAATTTTATTAATTTCCAAAAAAGCAATTATGGCCTTTCTCCATTGAATGTAGGACCAACAAAAAGGATAGGATTGAAAATGTATTTGTTCGGGTAGTAGTTGTTTGTAAACTGTAGCATCATTCCCTTCGTATTTTAATTCTGAATGGACAATTAGATAGCCTTTATCAATTAATGCCTCGTATAAGCCCGATTGCATTAAGGCGTCATACTCCTTCTTATATTCATTAAAAATGTATCTGTAGTAAACGCCTTCTTGTAAAACAACTCTAGCGGCAGAATCCTTATAGGAGATGTAATTAGCTTGGGTCATGGCTTTGATCTTCTTTATTAGATTCCTCTTTACGCCCAAACTTCAACTTTATAAAAGCAATAATTCTTTTGAAAAAAACCACAATGGTTAAAAAACCAGATAATAAAGCCTGAAATAGTAAACTTCCTGTGCCTGGATCGATATAGAGAATAAACATAAATCTAATTAATAGTTATAATTTAGACTAAATACAGGAGGCCTAGTTTAATATTGATAATCAATGAGTTATATTTTATCAATCAAACATATATTAAAATCTTATCTAAATTACTATAAAATAATAACTTTGCGAATCAAAATAGTATTTTCGATAAAAATCATCTAAAACACAATAAATGAATCGTTTACTAAGTCTTATAGTGGCCTTGTTTTTAACTTCAATGAGTATGGCTCAGGATGCCCCTGCAGTTTTACTACCAAATGACACTTTAAAATTAGGCACTTTAAAAATTATCAAAATTAATGGCGAGTTTAAGAAAAACTGGACCGATGTAATTAGAAATTTTGATTACGATGCAATTAAATTAAATTATACTCCTAAAAAAATTATGCCAAATGCCGAACTACAAACTCAATGGTTGGCTTTTGATTTAGGTATTACTGGCTATATGGACTATACAAAATATGATGTTACTAAAGCTTTTACATCTCCAGCTGTGGGTATACCTGTTACTAAAAGAAAAATGCAACCTAAAAATAGTTCTACCAATGTAAATATTTGGTTAGTGCAACAAAAATTAAATGTATATAAGCATAAATATTATTTCAAATATGGACTTGGTTTTGAAATGTTCAATTACTATTATGCCAATGGCGTTGATTTTAGAAACAATGATAAAATGTATATTTCTTTAACGAATAATACATACAGCAAAGACAAATTATATATCAACTACCTAACTGTTCCCTTAATTTTATCTCGTACTTATAAGTTCAAGAAAATTCAAGATATTAATGTAGCAGGTGGTATAAATATTGGCTATTTATTAAATACTAGAAACAAACAAATTAGCGAAGCCTTAGGAAA
>RFVO01000160.1 GCA_009928005.1 Chitinophagia bacterium
TGCAGTAGTTTCTTATAATAAATTAAATGCTACTCAAAAGGCATTGAATGCTGCTGAAAAAACTTATCAATTTGCTAGCAAAAGATATGAACTAGGTTTACTTGGTACCATAGAATTATTAAACAATCAAAATAATTACCTAAAAGCAAAAGTGAATTTTAAAACTGCTCAATACGAATATGTATTTAGAATTAAATTGCTTGAGTTTTATAAAGGGGAAGCATTAACATTATAAGAAGTAAAAAATAAATACAATGAATAAGAAAGTAATTTGGATAAGCGTTGCAGTAATAGCAATAATTGCGCTATTGGTAGGACTTAAAAAAGCTGGTATTATTGGCAAAGTAGAAGGTACTGAAGTAACGACTGAAAAAGTACAATTAAGAACTATTACCGAGTCGGTGAATGCAAGTGGTAAAGTATATCCTGAGGTAGAAGTAAAAGTAAGTCCAGATATCTCAGGTGAGATTGTAAACTTATATGTTGAAGAAGGAGACAAAGTAACAAAAGGCCAAGTTTTAGCTAAAATTTATGCCGATATCTATTCATCTCAAAGAGACCAAGTGACTGCAAGTGTGAACCAAGTGAAAGCACAGTATGAGAACGTAAAAGCAGCATTAACTGGCTTAAAAACAGCATACGAAAATACTAAGGCCACCAACGAGCGCTATAAAAAATTATTTGCAGATAAAATTGTTTCAAGATCTGAATACGAACAAACAGAACAAGCATTTCGTTCAGCAGAGTCTTCTTATAATTCAGCTAAAGAGTCTATTAAAAGTGGAGAGGCTCAAATTCAAGGTGTGAAAGCACAATTAGCAAGAGCTGAAAAAGATTTAGCTCGTACCATTATAACTTGTCCTATGGACGGTATTATTAGTTTAATGAATGTAAAAAAAGGGGAGCGTGTTGTAGGAACAGCTCAAATGACTGGTACAGAAATGATGCGTGTAGCAGATATGAAAAGCATTGAAGTAAGAGTTGATGTTGGAGAAAATGACATTACAAAAGTTAAATTAGGCGATACAGCTCTGGTTGAAGTAGATGCTTATAATAATAGAAAGTTCAAAGGCATAGTATATAAAATTGCTAATCCAATTACATCAACAGCTAATACAACAGCTTCTTCAGCAGAAGTAGCGAATTATAAAGTGCATATAAGATTGCTTGTAGAAAGTTATTCCGATTTAGTAAAAGATAATAATATTTTTCCTTTCAGACCAGGAATGACTGCAAGTGCTGATATTCAAACAAAATCAAAAGCAAATGTTGTGACTGTTCCGCTTAATGCAGTAACAACAAGAGATAAAGATGGAGAAGGCAAGGATACTAAAGTGGGTGCAGTTAAAGCAGAGGAGAAGCCAGCTGATAATGGAACAAAAGACGATGAGTTGTCTGAAGTAGTATTTGTTTTGGGCAAAGACAATAAAGTGAAAATGGTAAAAGTGAAAACAGATATTCAAGATCTTAATTATATTGAAATTATAGGTTTAAAAGTAGGAGAAGAGGTTATTACAGGCCCTTATAGTATAGTAAGCAAAACCTTAAAAGACGGCATGATCGTAAAAGTAGTGACCAAGGATAAACTTTTTGAAGAAAAGAAGTAAGAAGACTCAGCTATATATAAATTCTTTATAAAGGGAGTGTATTTCAAAAATGCAGCCCTTTTTTATTTCTTTCGTATGTTTGTATTATGGAAAATAGTCGAATAGGAATTATAGGTAGTGGAAGTTGGGCTACGGCTATCGCAAAAATTATTACAGATAATGGCCGTCCAATTACATGGTGGGTACGTCAACAATCTAATATTGACTACTTTGCTAAGAGGCACCATAATCCACATTATTTAAGAAATACTTATTTTGATGTCAGTAATATTCATTTTACAACAAGTGTTCAGGCCTTAGTAAATCAGTCCGATATTATACTTATTGCTGTACCTTCTATACATATTGCTTCCGCCTTGGAGGGACTGGAGTCAAGTTCTTTAAAAAGTAAAAAAATAATTTCTGCAGTAAAAGGGGTTATTCCAAAATATAATATTCTTTTAAATGAGTATTTGGCAAAACAGTATAATGTAAACTTAGAAAATTATTTTACTTTATTGGGTCCTAGTCATGCAGAAGAAGTTGCTGCAGAACAACTTTCTTATTTGACTTTTTCGGGCTTAGACAATAATCAAACTAAAACT
>RFVO01000017.1 GCA_009928005.1 Chitinophagia bacterium
AAAATAAAATTTTATTTTAGTGTGAATACAAAATTAAAAGACAAAGCCAGCTTTGATACCACTTATCAAATGCTTCAAGATAAAATCAAGGCCATCATTTCATCAATGCAATTAAATTAATAGCATGAGAAAATGGGAAGATTTAGTTGACACATACTTGCATAAAGGGCTTCGTAATAAATTAGTAGAAATTTTAAAGCAGAAAGGCATCACTGACGAGAAAGTTTTACATGCCATTCATTCTATACCTAGACATTATTTTTTAGACTCGGCTTTTGATAAAATTGCTTACGAAGACCGCGCCTTTCCTATAGCTGCCGACCAGACTATTTCACAACCTTATACGGTGGCTTATCAAACTCAGTTACTGCAAATTAAAAAGGGGGAGAAAGTGCTTGAAATAGGTACAGGAAGTATGTATCAAACTACAGTGCTAGCCGCCATGGGTGCACAAGTTTTTACCATTGAAAGACAAAAACAATTATTTGATCAAACTCCTACTTATTTATTTAAGCAGGAGTATCCTAACATACAATTTTTCTTTGGAGATGGATTTGAAGGACTACCCTTATTAGCACCCTTTGATAAAATATTAATTACTGCAGCTGCACCTAAGATTCCAGAAAAATTATGGGCTCAATTAAAAATAAGTGGTAAAATGGTTATTCCTTTAGATGAATCGGATGGGGCACAAAGAATGCTAAGACTCTCTAAAAAAAGAGATGGTTCTGTAAAGCAAGAAAAGTTTGATACTTTTTCTTTCGTACCTATGCTAGAAGGAAAAACCCAGAAATAAACTTTTGAAGGTTCACTCCTGGGCTACGATTGCATAACTATCTTTTAAAAAATTTATTATTTGAATCTATTGAGGAGGCATTTGATCCATGCCGCCGCCCTCTTCTGATTTAGTATTCTTACGCTTTAATAAGTTCACATCAAATTTTCCAAAACGGTAAGAGAAGTTCAATCTAAAGAACTGTTGGTCTCTAATTCTTGTTACGTTTTGAATAAAGTATTGACTTTCTGAGTAGGTTTTATTCACTCTTGTTTTAAATACATCGCTTACGCTGAAAGATAAACTAGCTGTTCTACCTCCAGTTAAAGTCCAATCTTTTCGAAGGGCCATATCAAAGTCATAATAAGGAAGGTTATAACCTTGTGCTGTAGACTGAGGACCTCCAAAACCACCACCGCCCATACCTCCAAAACCGCCTCCACCGCCTCTTCCACCACCTCCTGGAGGTAGAATAGTTTTGGCTTGGTATTGACCACTCAATTGGAAAGAATACCCTTTTGATAATTTGAAAGTATTATTCATCTTGCTAAACCAGCTGGTTAAATTGTTATTTACATCTTGACCAGGTATAGTAGCTTGAATGGAAGAATTAAATAAGTTGAAACTTAGATTCATATCCCACCATTTAGCAATAGCTGTTTTATTACTCAATTCAAGACCATAAGTAATAGCGGTATTCGCATTAATATAAGAACTATAAAAAGCAGAATCGTTGGTGATAGGATTAATGGCCTTGTATATATAGTTGGTAATTAAGTTGGTACTATACTTATAATAAGCATTGGCTAAAAAATTAGAACCTTTTTGATAAGCATTATTATAGCCTAATTCAAAAGAATGTGTAAACTGAGGATCCAAATTCGGATTACCCACTGAAATATTTAAAGGATCGGAATAATCGGGGAAGGGTTGTAATTGAAAGAAATTAGGTGCATTGATACGCTTAGAATAATTCAATTGAATATCTTGTTTGTCGTTTAATTTATATGTTACAAAGGCACTTGGGAATAATGAAATTGGGAATGATTTTTTAAAATGTAAAGAATCTAGTCCTTGGTTGTTTTGAACATCAACAGTATAAGATCTGTTCTCTGCTCTTAAACCTATTTGATAACTTAATTTATTCTTTTTACCATTTAAATTAACGTAGGTGGCAAATATATTTTCACCATAGTTATATTTTGTACTAACGCTACTTAAATAGATATTATTTCTAAATTGGTCCCTGCTATTAAATTCATCTCTAGTATTGTATCGAATACCTGTTTCAAATTTCACTGCATTTTTAAACTCTCGGGTATAATCAATATTGGTTGTATAATTTTTATTATTACCAGCGCCATTGCTTCTTTGATTTAAATAGCTTGAATTAATGGTAGACCAGTTCGTATTAGTAGACTCGTTGTAATTAAAGTCTGCAGTAATTTCATGACCTTGTTCTGCAAATAGATGCTTGAAACCTAATTGAGCACCTTTGTTTAAGAAATTGAATTTAGAATCATTAATTAAACTTAGTGGGGTCTTGCCATTTAAAGAGTCTACAGTTTGTGTGCCTGAAGAACCCATGCCACCTTGCATTATATTCGAATATAAAGAAAAAGAGTTTCTATTATCAGGTAAATAGTCCATGCCTGCCCTATAAAAATCAAAAGAGCCATTGCCAGTATTATCACTATTTGTATTTACAAAACTAGGAAGTTTAGTTCCTAAAATTTCTCTTTCATTCTTACTGCTATTAATTGACTTTCTTCCATTCATATTTGCACTTACTGAAAAGTTCAATTTATTATTTCTAATATTCAAATCTCCGCCGCCATTGAATTTACCACGCATATCAATACCTGTTCTTATGCCACCATTATAACCATTCTTCTTGTTTTTCTTTAGTACAATATTTAAAATACCTGCATTACCACCCGATGCATCGTACTTCGCAGAAGGGTTGGTGATAATTTCTACTTTATCAATTATGTCTGCAGGAATTTGATCCATAGTTAAAGTCGTAGGACGATTGTCAATAAGTAAAGTAGGTGTCGCATTTCTCAATGTCACATTACCATCAATGTCAACATTTAAATTAGGAATGTTTTTCATTACTTCCACCGCGGTTTGTCCTGTGCTCATTAAGTTTTTATCTACATTGAATATTTTTCTATCTATGCCCATTTCAAATTGTGGTTTAGCAGCACTAGTGACAGTGACACTTTGCAATTGAGTAGCGTCTTCTTCTAGTTTAATATTTCCTAAATCTTTATCTACTAAGGCCATCATTTCTTGCATACTTTGTCCGCCTCCCATTTTAATGCCAAAGTTTATTTGTTTTTCTATTTTTTTATAACCTATACATGAAATGCTAAGTTTGAAATTGCCCATTACAGGTAAGTTTTCAAAACTAAAATCGCCATTGGGTGCTGTTAACATAGTCCCTAAAATGGCTTCAGTTGTTTTTTTGGTAATAGGGTCAAATTTGCTTGCTTTAATTTGCAATGTTACCCCTTCAATTCCTTTTTTATTGGCATCTATTATTTTTCCATAAAAATGACCTTGATTCATATTGGCGCCACCTGTTCTTGCTCCTGCCATTGCAGGAATTTGAGCATTAGAGTGCAATTGAATCAATAAAAAAGAAATAAGGATATATATATTTTTCATACTTATTGGATGCGATTTTGTTACCTTAGTTTATTTGATTTGCAAATATCTAACATAATCTCTAAGGAAGGTAACAAGAATGTATAAACGGCAATTTAAAGACTACTTAAAATGAGCTGAATTAGTAACCCGCAAATAAAACCAAGGAAGAAGGCTGCGATTCTTAATTTTTTTGTGACTTTTAAAAGATATGATTCAAGTTCTTTAGACCATTTGGTTTCTATGTTCAACAAAAAGGAATTTGCTGTTGATTGTGTAAATTCGGATAGTAGGGAAGGGAAAATCTGCTCTAGCTCTTCTAAGAAAACTTCTTTTAGTTGGGCAATCGTTTTGTCCCCAATAAACATTGAAATAATAGGCATTTTTTGCACCAGTTTTTCTTTAAAAAACTCATCTAATTTGGAATCAATAAAAGGCAGTAATTTTTGAAAACTATCTTCATGCATTAATTGTGGTAATATGTTACTTATAGAAATTTGTCCTACCTTTTTTGAGAAAAGACTTTGTCTTTGCCTGCCAGCTAAAAAAAAGCTTTGATGGGGAAAGAAAATGATTTTAATAAATCCCCAGCTAATTAACCAGCCAAAGCCAGCCACAAATAATGGTAATAAAAACATATGCATAGAAATCTACTTTACAAAAAAACCTATCCTTGGCCCGAATTGCTCGGAAAGGATAGGTTTTGGGGAGAACGATGGGTCTCGAACCCACGACCTACAGATCCACAAACTGTCGCTCTAACCTACTGAGCTACGCCCTCCATTTAGGGTCGCAAAAATACGTTAAATAAGGAATCAAAGAAAGAAGTTTTCCATGTTTTTATAAATTTGTCACAAAAATGATGGCTTTATTTCATTTATAGTCCTATGATAGGCATTTTATACTATTTTTGAAATACTTCATGCTTGAAATTATGACATATTTAAAACAAAATAAGTGGAAATTCTTTGCCACTTTAGTACTTGTAGGGGGGTTGTTTTTTGCATTTAATACATTTAATACAGCTAGCTCAGAAACTTCAGAAATTAGACATAGGAAACTATTATCTACTGTAGGCCGATTATTAGAAACCGAGCATTATAGCCCAAAAGTAATAGATGATAAATTTTCAAAAGAAGTTTTTGATGCTTATTTAAAAACCTTAGATCCTGAAAAGAATATTTTACTTCAATCAGATATAGATTCTTTAAAAATTTTTGCTACAACTATTGATGATGAAATACATGGTGCCACTATTCAATTTGAGCCAGCTGCGAATGCTATTTATGAAAAGAGGGCAAAGGAAATAAAAGCCATTTTTGAATCAGTCATTGATAAACCATTTGATTTTACGATCGATGATTCATTAATAGTAGATATTGATAAAATGAATTATGCAGCGAATGAAAAAGAAAGAGTAAAAAGATGGAATGATGCGATTAAGTATAAAGTATTGGACCGGTATGTTAGTTTATTAGAAGATAAAGAAAAGCATGCTAAAGCAAAGGCTGAAAAAGCTATATCAGATAGTAGTAAAATAAAAGATACTGTAAAGGATAATTTCATAGTGAAAACAGATATGGAGTTAGAAGCGGATGCTCGTGCGACAATCAAAAAAAGTTATCTTAAAAGATTTAGTCTTTTAGAAAAAACTTTTGACAAAGAAAAAAGATTTGAATCTTTTTTAAATACCATTACTGGTTTAATGGATCCACATACCGACTATTTTGCACCTGTTGAAAAAAGATCTTTCACCGAGCAAATGAGTGGTACTTTTTATGGTATTGGTGCTCAATTAACACAAGACGATAATGGAGTGAAAATTGCAAGCATACAGCCTGGTGGTGCCGCTTGGAAGTCGGGGCTCTTAGTGGTAAATGATGTTATTGTAAAAATTGCCCAAGGGGCTGAAGAGCCAGTGGATGTCACAGGCTATGAAACTACAGAAGCGGTAAAATTAATAAGGGGAGACTTAGGCACTGAAGTTAGATTAACTGTAAGAAAGCCAGATGGTACTACTAAAGTTGTATCCTTAATAAGAGAGAAAATTGTTTTAGATGAAGGTTTTGCAAGAAGTGCGATTATACAAAATGGAAATGATAAAATTGGTTACATATTATTACCCGATTTTTATGCAGACTTTGAAAGAGAAGAAGGCGCAAGATGTTCTAAAGATATTGCTAAAGAAGTAGAAAAATTAAAAGCAGAAAAAGTAAAAGGTATTATTATTGATATTCGTTATAATGGAGGAGGTTCATTATATGAAGTGGTACAAATGGCTGGCTTATTTATAGATAAAGGACCCATTGTTCAAATTAGAAGTAAAGAAGGAAAGTCTCAAATATTATCTGATGAAACACCTGGAATTTTATATGATGGCCCACTAGTAGTAATGGTGAATGAATTTAGTGCCTCTGCTAGTGAAATATTTGCAGCTGCCATTCAAGATTATAAAAGAGGTTTAATTGTGGGAAGTACTTCTAGTTATGGTAAAGGAACTGTCCAAAGAAATGTAGCTTTCGGAAAACCATTAGATGCCATGGGTATTCAAACTGAATATGGTGCAGTGAAATTAACTTTTCAAAAGTTTTATAGAGTAACAGGTAGCTCAACACAAAAAAAAGGAGTGGTGCCTGACGTTGTATTTCCAGATGACTATGAGTATTTGAAATACCGTGAAAAAGATAATCCTTCTGCCTTGCCTTGGGATGAGATGGAGCGTGCTAAGTTCTCTCCCTGGACAAGTTCAAATGAAATAGCCACTATTGCTGCTAAGGCAAATAATAAAATCAAGAACGATACAGCTACTATTCGATACAAGAAAAACTTACAATGGGTATCTTCACAAGTAGATAAGTCCGTTGCTTTAGAGATTAATAAATACAGACAATATAAAAAAGAAGTTCAAAATATCATTCAACAAAATGAAAACATCTTGAAGTTAAAGACACCTATGACAGTGAGTGCTTTAAAAGCCGATTATGATAAGTTTTATAATAATCCAGATAAAACTAAACAAGATAGGTACCAAGCTTGGTTAAAGATGGTTGCTAAGGATATTCAAGTAAGTGAGTCTAGTAAATTATTAACAGAGTTTGCTAAAACTAATTTAATAGCTAAAAAAGGATAGAGGATTATGAAAGTAGAAACATCGGCCAATGTAAAAACTTGGCATGTAATATATACAAAGTCTAAATGGGAGAAAAAGGTAGACGCCTTATTAACTAAAAATGGTTTTGAAAGCTGGTGCCCTGTGCAAAAAAGAGAAAGACAGTGGTCTGATCGAAAAAAAATTATTGAAGAGCCTTTGTTTAGATCTTATGTTTTTATTAAAGCTAGTAAAGAAGACCATAGTAAAATATTATCTACCATGGGGGTAGTTAATTTTTTATACTTTCTTAGGAAGCCTGCTATTATTAGAGATAGTGAAATTGAGGCCATTCGTAAATACTTAGGACAATCAGATGCGACTATTCAGGTAGTGGATATGGCGAATATTCCTCCGCAGACAAAAGTGGAAATTAACCAAGGCTTATTTATGGGACAGAAAGGGGAAGTAGTGAAGGCGAGTAAAAAGTCGGTGTTTGTTAAGTTGGAAAGTATAAATATGATGATGATTGTAGAGTTTAAGGCTTCTGAAGTTTCTCTACAATAATTTCCAATCTATAATTTGATTGCTCCACTCGGCTCGATGCGGAGTTTCTACTTTTATATAATTATCGGTAAATCCTTCTAACATTAAAATTCCCTCATTTTCTTTTTGCTGCTTAGGCGACTCAAATAAAACTTTTCTGGTGGCACCTCTTTGGCTTTCTGTAAAGTATTGTAATTTTTGATAAGATAAGTTTCTAAGTATTTTATTTCTTTCATGACGAACCTGCATAGGTACTATGGGCTTAATGGTCAATGCTTTTGTAGCAGCCCTTTCCGAATAAGTAAATACATGTAAATAAGCAATTTCTAATGCATGAATAAATTCAAGGCTTTCTTTGAAATAGGCTTCTGTTTCTCCAGGTGAGCCTACAATCACATCTACTCCAATACAAGCATGAGGCATTATTTTTTTAATTAGGCTTACTCTTTCTTGGTATAAATCGCGTTTATATCTTCTTTGCATTAATTTCAAAACTGCATCAGAACCACTTTGTAATGGAATATGAAAATGAGGCATAATTCGCTTACTACTTGCAACAAACTCTATAATTTCATTAGTGAGTAAATTCGGTTCAATTGAAGAAATGCGGTACCTAGGTATGGTGGTCTCTTTTTCAAGAGCCTTCAGTAAATCAAAAAAGTTTTCTGTATGTTTTTTCCCACTCTGTTCACTTTTTCCAAAATCGCCTAAATTAATTCCAGTTAAAACAATTTCTTTTACACCCTTGCTTGCAAGCGTTTGTGCATCAGCTACCACATTTTCAATACGGTCGCTTCTACTTTTTCCACGTGCCATAGGTATGGTACAAAAAGTACAATTGTAATCACAGCCATCCTGCACCTTTAAAAATGTGCGGGTTCTATCATTGACTGAATAAGAACTTTTAAAATCGTTAACGGTTTCAATATCGCAACTACAAATTTTAGTCGCATCGCCTTTGGTTAAATTGGATAAATGGGGTATGAGGTTAAATTTTTCTGAAGCGCCTAGTACTAAATCTACGCCGGGTATTTCAGCTATTTCTTTAGGTTTTAGTTGTGCATAGCAGCCAGTAATAACCACAAAGCTTTCTGGGGCTAATCTTTGAATTCTTCTAACTAACTGACGACATTCCTTATCTGCATTTTCAGTGACAGAGCAGGTATTGATCACATAAATATCGGCTACCTCTGTAAAGGCCTTTTTTTCAAATCCTTCCTTCTCTAATTGTCTAGAAAGGGTAGAAGTTTCTGAAAAATTGAGTTTACAGCCTAAAGTATGAAATGCGACTGATCGATTTTTGTTCATGAGGGCTCAAAGATAAAAAACCTAGGGGTAACGGGGAAATCTTAAAATATACTTAAAGCACCTAATATGGGCCCATTAATTTCCCATTTTGGCTAGTTTCAATTAAGTTTGCAACTAATAAAACGCTAAAAATGGACTTTAAGAAAATTAATAATTGGACGGGTTGGATTGTCACTTTAATTGCATGTACAGTGTATATTATGACAATTGAAGCAACTGGTAGTTTTTGGGACTGTGGTGAGTTTATAAGCAGTGCCTATAAATTACAAATTCCTCATCCTCCTGGAGCGCCTATGTTTGTATTAATGGGCCGTGTATTTATTATACTTTTTGGAGACAATCCTTTAACGGCAGCAAAGGCAGTGAATACAATGAGTGCACTTGCTAGTGGATTTACCGTTCTATTTTTATTTTGGACCATTACTCATTTTGCCAAAAGAATGGTGGAAACGAGCAAAGGGGCAGCCTTAACTACGCAACAAATTATTTTAATTATGGGTGCTGGTATTATTGGTGCCTTGGGATATACTTTTAGCGATACCGCTTGGTATAGTGCAGTAGAGGGGGAAGTGTATGCATTGAGTTCATTTTTCACCGCCTTGGTTTTTTGGGCTATTTTAAAATGGGAACATAATGCCGATCAACCTGGTGCAGACAAATGGATCATTTTTATTTTCTATATCATGGGTGTATCAATTGGGGTGCATCTATTGAACTTATTAACCATACCTGCCATTGTAATGGTGTATTATTTTAGACAAAATAAGCCTAGCTTAATGGGTGGTTTTGTGGCATTTTTAATTGGTATTGTTATTACAGGTTTTGTACAAGTATTTTTAATTCAATATACTATTAAGTGGGCAGGAGCATTTGATGTAAATTTTGTAAACTCATTGGGTCTACCTTTCTTTAGTGGATTTATTTTCTTCTTTGTTTTAGTGGCAATTATTTTAGCATTGGGTATTCGTTATGCAGATAAGAAAAGAAAATATTTTTTAAAACTAGGTATTTGGTGTACCACCTTTTTCTTATTAGGCTATACTAGCTATTTAACCACCATGGTGCGTTCAAATGCAGATCCTTCAGTAGATATGTACAATGTAGATAATCCGGTTACTTTAATGGGTTACTTAGGAAGAGAGCAATACGGAGATTGGCCAATTTTATTTGGGCCAGACTATGTTGATAAAGTAGAGAATGTAGAAAACGGAGATCAATATGTGAAAGCAAAAACCACTTATGAGGTTGCTGGAAAAAACTATAAAAGAGATTGGACTTCTGCACCCTCGGCGCATTTGTTCCCAAGAATGTGGGACTCTGATAATGACAGAGGTCAGATGGAAAGCTTTAAAGCCTTTGCAGGTGTGGAAGACGGAACGCCACCAACATTAAGAGATAATGTCAAGTATTTTACTAATTACCAATTTGGGTTTATGTATTTGCGTTATTTCTTATGGAATTTTGCGGGTAAGCAAAACGATTTACAAGGTTTTGGAAATGTAAGAGACGGTAATTTTAGTACCGGTATTTCTTTTGTCGATAATTTCATTTTTGGCGACCAATCTAAATTACCAGATACTATTAAGAATCAAAATAAAGCACATAATTCTTTATTTATGTTGCCTTTCATTTTAGGAATATTAGGTTTTATTTTTCAATACCAAAAAAATAAAAAAGATTTTATAGTTACTGGACTTCTTTTCTTCTTTACTGGAATTGCAATTGTTATTTATTTGAATCAACAAAGTTTGCAACCACGTGAGCGTGATTATGCTTATGTAGGTTCCTTCTATGCTTTTGCTATTTGGATTGGACTAGGTGTATTGCAAGTAGCTATTTGGTTAGAGAAATTCTTAAATAAAAAAACAGCTGCTATTGCAGCCACAGTTATTTCTTTTTTAGCAGTACCCGCTTTAATGGCACAACAAGAATGGGATGACCATGACAGAAGTCAAAAAACATTGCCACGCGATTTAGCACGTAATTATTTAGAAAGCTGTCCTCCGAATGCCATTTTATTTTCTTTTGGAGATAACGACACTTATCCTTTATGGTATGCGCAAGAGGTAGAGGGTATCAGACCAGATGTACGTGTGGTAGTAAATAGTTTATCTGATTGGTATATGAAAGAGCTTAGATATAAAGTTAATAAGAGTGATAAATTTGATCTCATCTTTACTGAAGAGCAGGTTTCTGGCAGTAAGTTAAATGTAGCTTATTACAATGCTGTACCTGGTTTTGGAGAAGGCAGTTATCATGACTTAGATTCTGTTTTTAGAAATGTCATTGCAGATCCTCTAGGTAAATTTCAGGCTTCTACACAAGAAGGACCTGTTAATATTTTTCCTACACATAAGTTTAAAATTCCTGTAAATAAAGCCAATGCATTGGCATCAGGTATTGCTAAACCTACCGATAATATTGTAGATGAATTATTGATTGACTTTAACCCTAATAGACAATACTTGCTTAAAAATGAAATGGCTATTTATGCCATCATTGCTACTTCTCAATTTAAGCGTCCAGTTTGTTTTACATCAACTCAGGAGTTAAAAGAAATGGGCTTAGATAAATATGTGCGTCAAACAGGTATGTCTTATCAATTAGTACCTACCATCGGACAAGGTATTGATGCAGATGTTTCTTATAAAAACATCATGACTAAATTTACTTATGGAAATGCAAAAAATCCAAATGTTTATTATGATGAAGAAAATCGCAGGCATTTGAATTCAATTCGTTTAACAGTGGCGCAAGTGGCGCAAGCCTTAGTAAGTGAAGGTAAATTAGACAGTGCTAGACAACTTATTAGAAAATTAGATAGTGAAACTAATGAGAAGAGTTTCCCTTATGGTATGACATCAAATAGAGGCAATCAACATAACTATTTCTCGTATATTTTTTTACAGTCTTGTTATGCTGCTGGTGAAATGAATATTGCAAAGAAGGTATCAAGTTCAGTACTCAAAGACTTAAACCAAGAAATTGCTTATTACAAATCTTTGGGTGAACCTATGTCGGAAGATCAGTTTATGCAAAATCTTGAGAATGCTTATCAAAGCAAACCTAACAGTTTAAGCAATAAGCAAATAGTGTTTGTGCAAGATGCTTTAACTACTTATCAACTTATTGCTGCTATTAATAAAATGGACCAAGATTTTGCAGTAAAAAAATAGTAGAAAAGACTAGAAAAAAAGGCTTGTACAAAAGAATGAAAAGTTTGAATATTTCAAATTCATAATAAAAAAAGGTCCTTCGATAATTTGAAGGGCCTTTTTTTTGACTAAGTTTAAAAGAATTACTTATAAAATAGTTAATAGGGTAGCTACTACTTTATCAATTTCAGCTTTTGTATTGTGTTTGCAGAAAGAGAAACGAACAGTGACATCATTGCTTCCTTTGTGAAGAGCCTGTATAACATGAGAGCCTGTTTGTGCCCCACTAGAACAAGCGCTGCCACCGCTTGCGCAAATATGTTGAATATCTAGGTTAAATAAAATCATCTCTGTTTTTTCTGATTTTGGAAAATTAACAGATAAGGTAGTGTAAAGACTATTTCCAAAAGGATCCCCATTAAAACTTACTCCAGGTACTTTATTAACCAGTTTGTCGTGCATGTATTTTTTTAATTCGGCAATAGTAGCACTGTCTTTTTCAAAATTTTCAGTAGCTATTTCTAAAGCTTTGGCTAAACCAATAATGCCATATAAATTTTCGGTACCAGCGCGCATGTTTCTTTCCTGTGCACCGCCATGTAGTAAAGGGTTAATTTTTATATTCTCATTAACATATAAAATACCAACACCTTTTGGTCCATGAAATTTATGTCCAGCCCCTGTAATAAAATCGACGGGCGTATTGGCTAAATCAAAAGGGAAATGACCCACTGTTTGAACCGTATCGCTATGAAAGAAAGCATTATACTTTTTACAAATAGCACCCACTTCCATTAGGTCAATCATATTGCCAATTTCATTATTTGCATGCATAATGCTTACAATGGTTTTCTCGGTACTTGCTGCAAGAATTTGTTCAAGATCTGTAGCGTCTATATGACCATTGGGAAGAATATTAACTAAACTAAGTCTTGCATTGTATTTTTTAGCCAAATAACTTACTGTATGTAAAGTTGCATGGTGTTCAATTGGAGAACTCACAATATGCTTACATTCCAAGTTTTCCATGGCGGCATGTAAAACAGTATTGCTACTTTCAGTACCCCCACTTGTAAAAAATATTTCAGCAGGTCTAGCACCTAAAATTTTAGCTACTTGTTTTCTGGCTTGTTCAATAGCCATTCTTGTTTCACGCCCATAGCTATATATAGAAGAAGGGTTGCCAAATTTTTCGGTCATATAGGGCATCATAGCCTCTAAGACTAAAGGGTCTAGTGAAGTGGTAGCGGCGTTATCAAAATAAATTCTTTCCATTGTATCTATATGTAACTAGTCTATAATGTAGATTTTAAACTTTTTCTAAGTTAGTTAATTGTTCCTATAATTGAAATAATCTCGTCTGCTAATTTATCCGCAGCGGCTTGCGAGGGGGCTTCGGTATAAATGCGAATAATAGGCTCTGTATTACTAGATCTTAAATGTACCCATTCGTTTTCAAAATCAATTTTAAAGCCATCTTCTTTATTTATTGGAAAGGCTGCAAATTTTGTTGACAGCGCATCAAATATTTTAGTAAGTGATATAGAGGCGTCAAGGTCCATTTTTTTCTTACTCATATAATAAGCAGGATAGCTGGCTCTTAAAGTGGAAGCGCTCATTTTACTTTTTGCTAAATGTGATAAAAATAAAGCAATACCTATTAAAGCATCTCTTCCATAATGTAAATCTGGTACAATAATGCCGCCATTTCCTTCGCCCCCTATAACTGCTTTCTCTTTTTTCATTTTATTTACCACATTCACTTCCCCTACTGCACTAGCAAAATAAGTACAGCCGTATTTTTCAGTAATATCTCTTAAAGCACGGGTAGAAGATAAATTACTAATAGTTGAACCTTTTTTATTTTGTAAAATATAATCGGCTACTGCTACCAGTGTATATTCTTCTCCAAATAATTCTCCGTTTTCACTTACAAAACATAAGCGGTCTACATCAGGATCAACGGCAATGCCTAGGCTCGCTTTTTTACTTACAACTGTATCGCAAAGTTCAGTAAGATGTTCTTTCAAAGGCTCTGGGTTATGTGCAAAGTTGCCATGCATATCGCCATTTAAAATTGTAATATTATTTACGCCAATGGCCTTTAATAAAGCTGGTACTGTAAAAGCACCTGAACTGTTAATAGCATCCAGTACCACAGAAAAATTAGCCGCTTTTATAGCATTCACATCTACTAAGGGGTAATTAAGAATTGCTTGAATATGTTTTTCAAGACTATCGTTATTAGGAATTATTTTACCTAAATAATCTATCTCTGCGTAATTAAAATTTTCATTAGCGGCTAAGGTCAAAATAGTTTTTCCTTCCTCTGCGCTTACAAACTCTCCTTTTTCATTTAATAATTTTAAAGCATTCCACTGTTTGGGATTATGACTAGCAGTTAAAATAATACCACCATCTGCTTTTTCAAAAACTACTGCCATTTCAACGGTGGGCGTGGTGCTTAAACCAAGATGTATAACATCAATACCTAAGGATAAAAGACTTTGTTCTACCAATACTTCTACCATTTCTCCGCTCATTCTTCCGTCTCTACCCACCACTACTTTTTTCTTGCCAGGTGCTTTATGCAAAAGCCAACTGCCATAGGCAGAGGCAAACTTAACAATATCGATAGGAGTAAGGTTGTCATTGGGTTTACCTCCAATGGTACCCCTAAATCCTGAAATACTCTTAATAAGTGACATAGCTGCTCTTTTTTACTTTATAAATTGGTTCGGCAAATTTACTTTAAATTTTTGCACTTCCTTGTATCTTTATGGCATGATACTAGACATTTGGGCCTCTTTGGAGAAGGCAGACCAAGCCTTATTTGAGCTTATTAATGGACATTGGACATTGCCATTATTTGATCTTTGGATGCCTTGGATGCGAACATCTGAGCATTGGTTCCCTTTATACCTATTATTAGTAGTCTATTTATTTTACAAAGGTGGGTGGAAGGCTTGGAAATGGTTACTTATGGTAGCTATTACTATTGCACTAACCGATCAGCTTAGTAGTTTTTTATTTAAACCTTTTGTTCATCGTTTAAGACCCTGTGCCGACCCTGCAATTCTAACACATGTAAAGTTATTAATTCCTGCTTGTCCAAGTAGTTTTAGTTTTACCTCTTCGCATGCAGCAAATCATTTTAGTTTGTCCATGTTTGTATTTCTAACTTTGCAACCACTGTTTAAAAAATATACCTATTTATTTTTTCTATGGGCAGGCCTAATTTCATATGCACAAATTTATGTAGGGGTGCATTACCCTTTAGATATATTGGCAGGAATATTCATAGGTCTTGTAATGGGCTATGCAGGTGCAAAATTATATTTAAAATGGCTGCCTGTTTTTTAAATATGAATGGCTAGGAATTTATTATTGATTAGCCGAAGCTTTATAATTTTTCCATTTTTCGATTACTGCTTGCATATCGGAAGGTAGAGGGCTGTCAAAACTAATTTTCTTTTCTGTGGTAGGATGTATAAAACCTAAAGTTTGTGCATGTAAGGCACATCTTGGGCAGGCCTCAAAGCAATTATCTACAAACTGTTTGTATTTAGTATAAATAGTACCTTTTAAAATTCTATCCCCACCATATTCAAAATCGTTGAAGAGTGTATGACCTATATGTTTCATATGCACTCTAATTTGGTGTGTCCTTCCAGTTTCTAAAATACAAGAAACTAAGGTAACATAATTATAACGCTCAATAACTTTATAGTGTGTGATGGCATGCTTCCCAATTTCTTCATCCGGATAAGCATCAAACATTTTTCTATTAGATTTATGACGAGCAATATTAGCCACAATAGTTCCTTCATCTTGTTCCATGTCTCCCCAAACAACGGCTACATATTTTCTTTCTACAGTGTGATTAAAAAATTGTTTGGCTAAATGACTTGCTGCCTCTGGTGTTTTAGCAAGAACAATTAAACCTGTAGTGTTTTTATCTATACGATGCACTAGTCCAAAACGAGGTAAAACTTCTTCGTTTAAATTAGGATTTTGTGAAAGTAAATGATGTGCTACTCCGTTTAGCAGTGTGCCCGAATAATTTCCAATGCCTGGATGCACTACCATATTGGAAGGTTTATTAATTACCATTACCGCCTCATCTTCATAAACAATATCTAAATTCATGGCCTCAGGCTTGAGGTCTGTGTATTCAGGATTGATAATACTCAAGTAAACTACTTCATCACCTGGCCTAGTTCGGTAATTACTTTTAACTACTTTGCCATTCACAGTTAAAAAGCCACCATCAATTCCGTTTTGTATTTTATTTCTGGTTATACCTTCAATTCTTGCTTGTACCCATTTATCAATACGCATAGGGGCTTGGCCTTTATCTACGGTAAAAGAAGACCTTTCATAAAGTGACTCACTATTTTCTTCTGCTATGGGCTCTAATTCTTCAGACATGATGCAAAAGTAGGATATTGCTGCTTAGTTTGTAACTTTGCTTTATGCGTCAAAAAGTTTTTTTCGAAGATATGGGCATTCGTTCCTATCAGCCTAGTTGGGATTACCAGGAAGAACTGCTGCTAAAAAATACGCAAATCAAATGGGCGGCAAGGCAGAATGAGCAGGATGTAAAAACTTCAAACACTGAACATAGATTATTGCTAGTTGAGCATAATCCTGTATTTACCTTAGGGAAAAGTGGTAAAAGAGAACATATTTTAGTCTCTGAGGATCAATTAAAGAATTTAGGTATCGAGTTTTTTCATATCAATAGAGGGGGGGATGTAACATACCATGGCTTGCAACAAATTGTGGGTTATCCAATTTTGGATTTAGATAAATTTAAAACCGACCTAGGTTGGTATTTAAGAAGTCTTGAACAAGTAATTATTGATGTAATTGCAGAATATGGATTAAAAGGAGAAAGAAGTGTAGGAGAAACTGGTGTTTGGTTAGATCCTACTGACCCCTTTATGGCTAGAAAAATTTGTGCGATGGGAATAAAATGTAGTAGATGGATAACCATGCATGGATTTGCCTTAAATGTAAATACCGATTTATCCCACTTTGAATTCATAGTTCCTTGTGGTATACAAGGCAAAACAGTTACCTCTTTAGAAAAAGAATTAGGGCATAAGGTAAATTATGAAGAAGTAAAAGAAAAAGTGAAAAAGCATTTCCAATTAATATTTGATTGTGAACTCGTTTAATAGAATAGCGCCAGTAAAAGTGTAATGGTACGCGTTTTAATATAGTAATGTTCCAAAGGGCAATGACCTATTGCCTTGTAAGCCTCCGCTATGTATTACTAATATTTTACTTCCTTTTTTGAAATAGTTTTTTTTCAATAAACTATCAACTGCATATAAAAGTTTGCCTGTATACACTATATCGGTTGGTATTTTTTCCAAAGTCCAAAATTGGTTCATAAAAGCAAAAAGAGCTGAATTCGTTTTAGCGTAACCTCCCTGATGGTATGAATGTAGCAAAGTAAAAGGGGCTTCTTTATTAATAAGTAATGATTTTATTTCATCTTCAATAGTATTTTCATTTTTTAAAACAGGCACACCAATAACTTGTTGATGCGCTTCTGCTGCATTAATTAAACCTGCAAGCATAGTGCCTGTACCTACTGCTGCTATAATAGTAGAGTAGTTTTTAGTGGTGTAGTCTTTGTTATGCGCATTTAAAATACTAGCTGCTCCCTTTGCTCCCATTAATCCATAGCCTCCTTCGTCAATGAAGTATGCAGAACTTTCATCAATTCTCTTATGCTGATTGGTTTTTAGTAAGTTATTTTTTATTTCTTGAAAATGAGTTCTTCCAATAAATTCTAATTGCATTCCATAGGAAATTGCTTCTTTTAAACTTGGAGTAATTATATCTTCTTTACTAGAACGCACATAACCTATACTTTTTAAATTATTTTCTTTAGCAACAAATGCCAGGGCTACTAAATGATTAGAATAGGGGCCACCAAAACTTGCAAGGGTGCTGTAAGATTTATGAATAGCATCTTCTACATAATACCTAAGTTTAAACCATTTATTACCACTCACAATAGGATGTAACTTATCCAATCTAAGAATACTAATTTCTATATTTTTAGTACTTGAGCTATAAATAGGGTCAATGGTGAGGGGGTCTAGTGTAATGGAACCTTTCAATGTTTTTTTATTTAAGAGAAATGGGTTAATTTTACCTGCTTATTTATACCAAGTATTCGTCAGTAAACTATCCTAAAATTAGGACTTAATTAGATTCAAATTAATTGAAAATATATGGCACCCACCTTAGTGATTTTGGCAGCAGGTATGGCAAGTAGGTATGGTAGTATGAAACAAACCGAGGGTTTTGGTCCTGCTGGAGAAACGATAATGGAATATTCCATTTATGATGCTATTCGTGCAGGCTTCGGGAAAGTTGTATTTATTATTCGTGCCGACTTTGCAGAGGCCTTTAAGCAAGCATTAGAGCCAAAATTGAAAGGCAAAATAGAAATAGAATATGTTTTTCAATCTTTAGATAAATTTACAAAAGGCTATTCTATTGCAGCAGACAGAGTGAAGCCTTGGGGCACTGCCCATGCTTTATTATGTTGTAAAGAAGTAGTTAAAGAAGCCTTTGCTATTATAAATGCCGATGATTATTATGGAAAAGAAGCCTTTGAATTGGCCTATACTTTTTTAAATAAAGAATGCAACGAAAAAACGAATTGTATATTGGGTTATGAGTTATCTAATACATTAAGTGAGAATGGTACAGTGAGTAGAGGGGTTTGTGCTATTGATAATGATGGATACTTAAATCAAATTAATGAGCGCACAACTATTTATAGAAGGGCAGATGGTCAAATAGTTTTCGAAGAAAATGGAGTAGAAACTCCTTTACAAGAAGATACAAGAGTAAGTATGAATTTTATGTGCTTTGCACCAAATTTTATTGACTTATGTGAAAAAGAGTTCGACTTATTTTTAAAGGCCAAGGGGCAAGAATTAAAATCAGAATTTTATATACCTTATGTAGCGGGTAGATTCCACGAATTAGGATTAGGGAAGGTGAAGGTAATTCCTACTAATGCAAAGTGGTTTGGTGTTACTTATAAAGAAGATTCACCTGCTGTCAAAACAAGCATACATGCACTGGTGGATAGTAAAATATATCCTTCTAATTTGTGGCAGGAGAAATTTTAATTATAAGATCTAATACTGTAAATGTAATTTTTTAAGTTACTTAGTTGGCTTTTTCTATTGTTTAAATTAGCAGTATTTTTTTTAGATAATGTAATTTTATCAGCCTTTTTATTTTCTTTCTCGTTGACTATTTCAATTAAGTCAAATATTTTATTAGACTTCACTGCAAAGGCTACACCTTCGGCTTGTTTTTGTCTTGTATTGATAATACCAATAATTTCTCCTTTATCATTAAATAAAGGGGCTCCAGAAGACCCAGGGTTGGCACTAATTTGAATTTGGTAAGAATTACTATCTCCATTGTATCCTGTTTGTGCACTAAGATATCCCTTGCCATAAACAATATCATTATCACTTCTAGGATAACCTAAAGTAAAAATTTCTTCTCCAAGGTCTGTTATCTTTTTACGAATAATAAAAGGAATATTTTTTGGCGCTGTAAAATCTTCATCATCTATTTTAAGTAAGGCTAGGTCTGAATTTAAATCACTGTAAATAATATTGGCATGTAATTCTTGTCCTTCACTATTAATAACTATGGCCCCATTCCCTTTAAGTACATGTGTATTGGTTACAATAAAACCTTTAGTGTCAATTAAAAATCCTGACCCGCCACTTATTAATTTAGCATTTTCAGGCACTTTAGATTTTACTTCATTGATTAAATGTCCTTGTACTTGTTGGTTTTTCTTAATGACTTCAATATCATTACTTAATTGTAATAATTGATTGCCATTTAAGCTGGGAGATAAAGACATGACAAGTATAGTCGTTGTTAATGCAATGAAGCCACCTACAGAAGCAGCGATTGCAGCGACTCTCTTATATTTATTCCAAAGTTGAATTACTTTCGTTTTTGTGCTAATACTATCATCGGTTATCCATTCGCCGGCAGCTAATAATTTATTAAATGTTTGGCTAGTTAATTTTGCAAAACTGCGCCTATGCGCATATGCCTGCATATGATCTAAGAATAATTTATGCTCTACTACTAGCTGATCAATAGTAGGTGTATTTTTTCTTAGAATCTCAAATTGAGTCTTTTCTTGGCTAGACATTTCATCTGTCAAGTATCTTTCAATAGTTTCTATTAATTCTTTGTCTTCCATTTTCTTATTTTTCTCTAATTTATATTCCACTTATTCTCCAATATTATATTGCGCAAAAAATAATTTTTTTAAACGCATCAAACATTTGTATTTCTGATTCTTTGCATTGTCGGCATTAGTGTATCCAAAATCAGCAGCCAATTCCTGCATTCCTTTTTTATTTAAATAATAACCTTCCAATAAACTTTTACATGGTTCTCCTAAACTATGTAAGGCCCTATGCATTATTTCAAAAGAAGCCTCTTTTTTATCAAACTCCCTCATCTCTTGTTCAACGGAAATGCTTTCTTCCTGACTACTTAATGGTCCACTATACTTCCCTAATTGATGCAAACGTTTTAACCATAAATGCTTACAAATAGAAAAAAGATAGGTTTTAATTTGACAGGTAAGTACAAATGAATCGGATTGCACCTTTTCATATAAAGTAATCATTGCTTCCTGAAAAACATCCCTCGCGTCATCAAAAGAGCCATTGTTGTTGAGAACAAAGTGCTGAATAGAGCTAAAATGACTTTTATAGAGGGTTTCCACCGCTTTGGAGTCATTTTGGGCTAAGCCTTTTAAAAGTGCTTGTTCGTTCGGTTCAGCTTTCAAGAGATTAATACTTAATTTGATCAAAAGTAACCCAAAATGAGGTCTTTTTTAATTTTTTCAGGTGGAAGGGGGTTACCTTTTCTTAGATGGGGTATTAAGAGTATTAATTAATAAAAACAAACCCAAATGAAAAAAGTAATCGCAATCTTCGCTATCGCTGCATTAGCTGCATGTGGTGGTGCTTCAACTGAAGCAAAAACTGATACAGCTGCTGCTGCAACTGTTGATACAGCTGCTGCTGCTACAGCTGATACAGCTGCTGCTGCAATGGATACTACTGCAAAAGCAAAATAAATTATTGCGCTTCCTACTAGAATTTTAAATTCTAAACAATGCATTTTTTTAGATAGGCAAGCAATATTTCTGAGCCCTTGGTTTCGACCAGGGGCTTTTTTTTACTTAAATCAAAACCTTAAAAACGACTATCTGTTAGTTTTTAGACCTAAAAATGGAAACATTTTTGACTAATAGCCTACAATTGCTTATCTTCGTTCTCCGATGAAAGCAAATATTAACAATTGGTTTTACTGTTTCTTTTATTTCTACTTTAATCAAAGTAGCCGGGTTGTATTTGTAAAAGCGTAAAGAAATTAAATAAATATACAGTCCCGGCCCAACAGCCGGGATTTTTTTTATGAATAAAAAAGTAGCTATACAAGGGTACGAAGGAAGTTTCCACCAAGTGGCAGCTAGGCATTTTTTTGGTAAAAATGTAGAGGTGATAACTTGCGATACTTTTAGAAAAGTAGTTCAATTGGGCGGAGATGCTAAATTATCTGATGGAGCGGTGATGGCTATAGAAAATTCAATTGCGGGAAGTATTTTGCCTAATTATAATTTATTACAAAAAAGTAAGTTGCAAGTAATTGGTGAAGTGTATTTATCTATTAGCCAAAACCTGTTAACCTACCCGGGGGTGAAATTAGAAGATATTAAAGAAGTGCATAGTCATCCCATGGCAATATTGCAATGTTTAGATTATTTAGAAAAGTATAATTGGAAATTGGTAGAATCGGAAGATACTGCGCTGAGCGCTAAAATAGTGCATCAAAATAAAAGCAAGCATATAGCAGCAATTGCCAGTAAATTAGCTGCGCAAATGTTTGATTTAAATATTATATCACCAGATATACATACTTTAAAAAATAATATTACTCGTTTTTTAATAGTAAGCCCAGCAAGCGCTAAGTCTTTAGTGGAGAATGCGAACAAGGCTTCTATTTATTTCCAAACCGATCATTCAAGAGGTATACTTGCCAAGGTACTAGCCAAAATTGCACAAGGCCATGTGAATTTAAGTAAACTACAAAGTATGCCCATTCCTGGTAGTACTTTCAAATACGGGTTTTATGCCGATCTAGAATTTGATACCAAAAAACAAATTGAAAAAGTATTAGAAGAATTAAAAGGGTTAACGAACAGTATTAGAATATTCGGTATGTATCAAAAAGGTAAAGTTGTAAAAGGATAAAAATGAATTGGACAACCGCAAATAGATTAGAGGGTATTGGAGAATATTATTTTTCCACCAAACTACGCGAAATTGATGAACTCAATAAAGCGGGTAAGGGTATACTTAATTTAGGCATTGGAAGTCCCGATTTGCCTCCGCACCCTGAAGTGGTTCAAACTTTACATGAAGAAGCGGTTAAAGAAAATGTCCATGGCTATCAATCTTATAAAGGTTCGCCCCTATTAAGAGAAGCGGTAGCGAATTGGTATAAAAAATATTTCAATGTAGCAGATTTAAATCCTGCTACTGAAATACTTCCATTATTAGGAAGTAAAGAAGGGATCATGCATATATGTATGACCTATTTAAATGAAGGAGATCAGGTATTAATTCCAAATCCTGGTTATCCTACATATACAAGTGCAGTTAAATTAGCGGGTGGGACCCCGTTATACTATGAGTTGACTGCCGATAACAGTTGGGCGCCTGACTTTGAAAATTTAGAAAAATCAGATTTATCAAAAGTTAAGTTAATGTGGGTGAACTATCCACATATGCCAACAGGCCAAAGGCCTACGAAAGAACTATTTGAAAAAATAGTCGCCTTTGGAATAAAGCATCAAATATTGATTTGTCATGATAATCCTTATGCCTTTATCTTAAATGATAAGCCCGAAAGCTTATTGTCTATTAATAGGGCTAAAGAGGTAGTGATAGAATTAAACTCTCTAAGTAAAAGTCAGAATATGGCAGGATGGAGGGTAGGCATGTTAATCGCTGCCGAAGATAGAATCAATGAAATACTTAGGTTTAAATCCAACATGGACAGTGGTATGTTTTTACCCGTGCAATTAGCAGCTGCTAAAGCATTAAGTCTTGATCAAAGTTGGTATGACTCCGTGAATAAAATATATACAGCACGACGTGGAAAAGTATTCGAGTTATTAGATGTTTTAAAATGTGTCTACACTAAACAACAAGTAGGCATGTTTGTATGGGCCAAAATTCCCTCAACTTACAAAGATGGTTATGCATTAAGTGATAAAGTATTATATGATGCCAATGTTTTTATTACCCCAGGAGGCATTTTTGGCTCCGCTGGTAACGAATACATCAGAGTGAGTTTATGTGGTTCCATAGAAAAATTTAGTGAAGCTATTAAAAGAATTAAAGCATGCGTTTAACAGTCATTGGAATTGGTTTAATGGGGGGTTCACTGGCTTTGTCTTTGAAAAAGAAAGGTATAGTATCCAATGTTATTGGAGTGGATCAAAACATCGAACACCAAAACCTTGCCTTACAATTAGGTATTGTAGATGAGATCATGTCTTTAGAAGAGGCGATAGCCGCTTCTGATTTGATTGCCATTGCAACACCTATAAATGTAGCCGAAAATTTATTGCCCACTATTTTGAACTTGGTGAACAAGCAAGTTGTTTTTGATTTAGGATCTACCAAAGAAAGTATTGTAAATATTGCTAAAGCCCATGTTAACAAGGGTCGTTTTGTTCCTACACATCCAATGTGGGGAACAGAATTTAGTGGTCCAGCAGCAGCTCAAGCCAATGCTTTTGCTGAAAAAGCTACCATTATTTGCAATAAGGCGCAGGTGGATGCAGATGCTTTACAATTGGTAGAAAAAATATATCAAGCTTTAGGTATGCATATACTTTATATGGATGCCATCAAACATGACATACATGTAGCTTATGTAAGTCATATCTCTCATATTACTTCTTTTGCACTAGCGAATACGGTGTTAGAGAAGGAAAAAGAGTCTGATGCAATTTTTGAGTTAGCAAGTAGTGGTTTTGAAAGTACAGTTCGTTTGGCTAAGTCCAATGCGGAAATGTGGGTACCCATTTTTATGCAGAATAAAGAAAATGTATTAGATGTTTTGAATGAACATATTAGTCAATTAAAAAAGTTCAAGGCAAGTTTGGAAAAAGAAAATCCAGACTATCTCTTGGAATTGATTCAAAATGCCAATCAAATAAAAAGAATTTTAAAATAATTAAAAAAGCGAAGCACTTTAAGTGACTTAGCAAAAAATAATAAAAATGAAGAAGAAAGAAGAAGTTGAAATTAAGAATGATTTAATTGAAGCCGTAAAGTCGAAAAAAACATTTACAGAAATTGGAATTAATGAACAATTGTTAAAGGCGGTGACAGAATTAGGGTATACACATGCTACTGAAATTCAGGAGCGTTCTATTCCCGTTTTAATAAGTGGAACAAAAGATTTTATCGGTCTAGCACAAACCGGCACTGGCAAAACAGCAGCCTTTGGCTTACCTTTATTACAATTAATTAAAACAGCAGATAAATTTCCTCAAGCCTTAGTAGTTTGTCCAACAAGAGAATTGTGTATGCAAATTGTAAACGAAATGAATTTGTTTAAAAAACATATTTCAGGTTTGCAAGTACTAGCTGTTTATGGTGGTACTTCTATTGGTTTACAAATTAAGGATTTAAAAAGAGGGGTGCAAGTAGTGGTGGCCACCCCAGGTCGTTTAATTGACTTAATAGAAAGAAAGGCAATAAATTTAGAAAAGATTGAATACGTTGTATTAGATGAAGCGGATGAAATGTTGAATATGGGTTTCCAAGACGACATTGAATTTATCTTAAAAAATACACCTAATAGAGAAAGTATCTGGTTGTTTAGTGCTACCATGCCTGCTGAAATTAGAAAAGTAAGTAAGCGTTACATGAAAGAACCCGTAGAAGTAACTATTGGTAAAGTAAATGCAACTAATAAAAGTATTGACCATCAATACTATTTAACATCGGCACAACATCGTTATGAGACCTTAAAAAGGATCATCGATTTTAATCCAGGAATCTATGGTATTATTTTTACACGTACCAAGGCCGATGCACAAGAAGTAGCTCAGCGTTTAACACGGGAAGGTTATGATATTGATGCCATTCATGGCGATCTAACACAACAACAACGTGATAGAGTGATGGGTCAATTTAGAGATAAGAGTTTGCAGTTATTAATTGCTACCGATGTGGCTGCAAGAGGTATTGATGTGAAAGGTATTACGCACGTAATCAATTTTGAATTACCTGATGATGTTGAAGTGTATACTCACCGTAGCGGTCGTACAGGTCGTGCAGGCAGTCAGGGTATTTGTATATCTATTGTTCATGCGCGTGAATCTTACCGTTTGCGTCAGATAGAAAATATGAATAAGTGCACTTTCCATAAATTGGATATACCTAGTGGTAAAGATGTTTGTAGAAAACAATTTTTCCATGTAATGGATAAGTTAATGTCTACCGATGTAAGCCATGGCGATTATGAAACCTATGTTCCCATGCTTGCTGAAAAATTTGCCGACATGAGTAAGGAAGAAATCTTGAAGCGTGTCGCTGCTTTAGAATTTAACCGATTCTTAAGCTATTATGAGAATGCACAGGATTTAAATATACGTAGTGCAGAAAGAGGACGTCGAGAGCCAATGCAACAACAAGATCGTAACCGTGATAGAGGTCGTCAAGAATTTGGAGGCTTTGATCGCGGTCGCACAAGGGTAAATGAACGTGGTATGGAACGAATTGCATCAGACCGCGGAAGTCGCGGAGCTGAAAGAGGCGCAAGCGGTTATACACGTTTATTTGTGAACTTAGGCACCAAGGATGGTTTTTACAAAGCTAGTTTTTTACAATTTATTTTAGATATGAGCGATTTAAGAAAAGAAGCGCTAGGTAAAATAGATATGCGAGATATGAACAGCTGGGTAGAAATTGAATCGAGTGCTGCCAAACAAATGATTAATGCAGTAGATGGTAAAAACTATAAAGGACGTCGTATTAGAATGAATGATGCAGATAGTGGCGGACCTAAAGGTTTTTCTAAAAGAGAAGGTTAAATAGAAAAAAGAGGAGAGATTACTAAGCGAAATCAAAAACAAGTGCAAAAAAATAAAAAATAAATATTCAAATATTAAAATTGGAAAAAATGGGAGACTTAAATGAACAACAACAAAAAGTAAGCATTTTATTAAAAAAATCACCTTTGATTATATCTGGTCCTTGTAGTGCAGAGACCGAAGAACAAGTGATGCAAACTGCCATTCGATTAGCCGCTACTGGTAAAGTAGATATTATGCGTGCAGGTATATGGAAGCCAAGAACCAGGCCTGGAAGTTTTGAAGGAATAGGTACAAAGGGTTTACCATGGATGCAACAAGCAAAAAAAGAAACCGGTTTACCTATTGCTGTTGAGGTGGCCACTGCTAAACAAGTAGAAGATGCCTTACATTTTGGTGTAGATGTTTTATGGGTAGGAGCTCGTACCACAGTAAACCCTTTCAGTGTGCAAGAAATTGCGGACTCATTAAAAGGAGTGAAAGTGCCTGTACTTATTAAAAATCCCATTAATCCAGATTTAGAATTATGGATTGGAGGTATGGAGCGAATTGCGAAAGCAGGTATAGAAGAATTAGGATTAATTCATCGTGGATTTAGTTCCTATGGTAACACTGAATACCGAAATGCACCTATGTGGCATTTGGCAATTGAAATGAAGCGCCGTTATCCGGGCATTCCTATGATCAATGATCCTTCACATATTTGTGGTCGTCGCGATATTTTACAAGATGTAGCTCAAAAAGCTATTGATTTAGATTTTGATGGTTTAATTATCGAATCACATATCGATCCAGATAATGCATGGAGTGATGCAAAACAACAAATTACTCCAGAGGTATTGAAAACTATGTTGGAAGCTATCCGTTGGAGAAAAGAAGACATCGCTTCTGCAGAATACCATGCAGCGCTAGAAAAATTACGTCAACAAATCAATCAATTAGATGATGAATTGTTACAGGTTTTATCAACACGAATGAAAGTTGCTGAAAAAATTGGAGAGTATAAGAAAAATAATGATATCACTATTTTACAAACCAATCGTTGGAATGAAATTTTAAAGCGTGCAGTAGGTAAAGGAAATAAAGTGGGCTTAAGCGAAGATTTTATTACTAAATACATGGACGCAGTGCACATGGAGAGCATTAAT
>RFVO01000161.1 GCA_009928005.1 Chitinophagia bacterium
GGTGCTGCTACAATTACACCCATGGAACTTTTCACTTCCATAATAGCAGACACATACATAATAGTTGTATTAAGCACATCACCTCCTATTAATTCATTTGCATCGTAAGTTTTTTTAAACTGCGGCGATTGGCTTCCTAAAATTCTATCCTTATATTCTGTGCCCTTTAATCCGGTTTCAATTGCATTACGCATAATATGAATAATGGATCTCATCTTTTCCATTACTAGCTCGGGGCTAATATTACCTCGCATACTTTCATAGTCTACTGCTAATTCCCATAGTGCTTTATTTTTACCCTCATTATATTGCATCATTTCATTGCAAGTAATAAAAGGAACCCTCATTCCTTTTCTAGCCATAATAGGCAGCACAGGCTTTATACTTTTAATAGAATGTACTGAATGCATTTGCATCATCTCCTTATAAATGGTTTCAGAGATAGCCGCTGAAGATTTAATTTCGATAAAAGAACTATTTCCATTATGAAAAATAATTTCATCATAAGATATAGATGATTTTAAATACTGAATGATCGTATCTGCATCTGTACAATAAATTAATGTTTCATAATAATCACCTGCCATTGAAACCTTATTGCCATCAATATTTATTACTTCAATCATGCCTCCACCCGTAGAAATAGCAATTAATTCTTTAGTTTCTTTTTCATTAGATAAACTAATCTTATAAGTGTTGGGGTGTTTTTCTTCTAAGGGGCAAATAGTAATGGTATAATTTATTCCTGCTGTAGCTAAATGTTTTTCTGAGTCTGGCAAACGCTCATCATATGCTTCCCAACCAAGGAAACCTCCGAATAAACCCATATCAGAGCCCTGACTTTTATGTGTAGTGGCTAAAGAACCATGCGGATCAAATTCAATAACAATATCCTTTATTTGCTCATCCATTAAATCACGACATATTCTAGCAATACGGAGTGAGGCCGCACAGTGGGAACTAGAAGGGCCCCTCATTACTGGACCAATCACATCATTGAATATACTTGGATAATTAGACATCTTAGGTTGGTTTAAGCATATTAAATTTACTAAAAAAACCCTAAGTTCTATTTGTTTTTTATAGTGGTCCAAAACATTGAAACAGAAGTGTATACTATAATAATGAGCACCAGCCATCTTAATGTATCCAATGGCATTGACTTTATAATAAAAGCTGCGATCAATACTGCGAATATGCTAGGAATGGCCATACCTAATGCTGCCTTTTTATTATAGGCACCCGATTTGATAAATTTATAAGATGCAGGCGGCATTAAAAAAGCACAAGAACCCATCATAATAGGAAATGCCACTTGAGGAGATAGTCCCAATAAATATACTAAAGCCATACAGGGCGCGTACAAGCCAACTCCGGCAGTCATCATGGCACCTAATATAAAATTAACCACGCCTGCTATTACCAACTTCCAACCATGAATGCCAATGGCTACTCCTTCTCCATGTATCCATTGCATTTTATTAGCAAACATAAAACCAGCTGTAATTAATAAAGCAACACTAATAGTTAGTCTAATATTTCTTTCTGAAAGTTTACCAATAATATCGGCCCCTAAAATAGCACCTCCCATAGCCGTTAAAAACATGACAATTAAAGTGATAGGCTCTACCTCCACCACTTGGATAAAAATAATTGCTTGTATTAAAACGGGTAATGTATTGGCCACATTCATGGTGCCAGGTATTAATTTATCTGAAGTTTGTTTGGTAAATTTTAATAAGGCTGTTTGTGGTGCAAAGGCACCAATCCCTAAAACATCAAAAAAGTTAACGACAAAACCAATGATGCCTGTCTTCACCCAACTTACTTTTTCTAAATTATTTTTATGCTTAATAATATCTGCTCCCAGAACATAAATAAACCAAATCGCAAACAGTACTAAAATAACCCAAATAGCATTCACCATAAAGCTTGTATTTACAAGTTAAGTTAATACAAAAAAGGGATTAAAATTCTATGAATAAGCTAGAAAACTCCTTCATCAAAAAAAGAGCCTCCAAATAGGTAAATTAAGGTAGATTTCTTAATTTACTATCCTTAAAACAATCCTATGCGTAAATTCTTACAAACACTACTGTTGTTGATTCCTTTTTTTGCAATGAGTCAACAAAAAGCAAATTATACTTTAGCAGCTCGATTCTC